>JAPVSJ010000016.1:0-49288 GCA_047519745.1 Actinomycetota bacterium
CATCGAACAACCTCCCTCTATAGAGAAAGAGAAAGACCCTCCCCGACCGCGGAGAGGGCCTCATCTCAGGCCGGTTGTTCGACTGCTATCAGGAGCGGCTGGCGCGGTGGCGCTCCAGCTCCGCCACGAGCAGCTTGGTGTGCAGGGCGGCGATCAGGTCCTGCAGGGGTTGGGACCCGGATTCGAGCATCTCGACCACGCGCTCGGGCGCGACCTCGCCGGCAAGGCGGTCCATCACCATCTCGACCTCCTGGCTGACCAGCTCTTCGAGCGCCTTCTTGTAGCGCAGGGTGTCGTAGACGGTGAAGCCGATCTGCTCGTCGTAGCCGCCGGCGCGGAAGCGGCCGATCGCCTCGATGATCTTGATGTCCGAGGGCGAGTAGCCGCGGCTGTTGGGGCTGAGCACCTCGATCTGCTCGAGCCGGTCGAGCACGTCCTTGGGCACACCGTAGCGCTCGCGCACCTCGGCGGCGCTGGTGCGGGTGCGCTCGCCGCCCAGCGCCCGCTCGAGGATGCGGTCCTCGAGCTCGACCATCGCCCGGGCCCGCTCGGGATCCTCGTCGAGCACCGCCTTGATCGCCTTCAGCGGCATGAAGCGCTCCTCCTGCAGCTGCTTGATCAGCTTGATCCGGTCGACGAACTCGGGCGAGTAGTAGGCCATGTTGCGGCTCGTCTTGACCGGCTCGGGCAGCAGCCCCTCACGCAGGTAGTGCTTGATCGTCGGCACCGGCACGCCGGAGGCCTCGGCCAGCTCGCCGATCTTGAGCAGCGTCTTCTCGGTCTGGACGCTCATGCGCGGAAGGTGGCGGCTGAATCGGCACTGGGGCCGGCGGCGGCGCCGGACTCCAGCATCGCCGCGATCTCCGCCTCGCTGTAGCCGGCCTCGCGCAGCACCTCGTCGGTGTGCTCGCCGAAGGCCGGCGCCGAGCGGGTCGGGTCGCCGGGCGTGCGACTCATCTTCACCGGCACGCCGAGCTGGCGCACCGTGCCCAGGCCGGGCTGCTCGATCGCGGTCACCATCTCGCGCGCCCGCACCAGCTCGGAGTCGAGCGCCTCGTCGACGTCGAGCACCGGCTCGATGCAGCAGTCGTGCTCGTCGTTGAACTCCAACCACGCCTGACGGCTGCGCGAGCGGAAGACGGCGGCGACCTCGCGCCAGGCGTCGGAGCCGGGCGCCCCGAACTGCGCCTCGATCAGGTCGGGACGCTCGACCCCGTTGCAGAAGGCGGCCCAGAACTTCGGCTCCAGGGCGCCGCAGCTGACCCAGCCGTCGGCAACCTCGTAGGGCAGGTAGCAGAGCAGTCCCCCGGCCAGCTGCTGCTCGCCGCGCCGCGGAACCTCGCCGTCGCAGAAGTATCGCCCGGCAACCATCGCCAGCCAGGAGAGCGCCCCGTCGGCCATCGAGACGTCGACCATCTGGCCCTCGCCGGAGCGCCGCCGCTCGTGCAACGCCGCCATCACGCCGAAGGCGGCCATCAGGGCGCCGCCGCCGAGGTCAGCGATCTGGCCGCCCGACTGCACCGGCGGGCCGTCCTTAGCGCCGGTCAGGCCGAGCAGGCCGACCAGGCCGAGGTAGTTCATGTCGTGGCCGGCGCGCTGCGCGTAGGGGCCGTCCTGGCCGTAGCCGGTGATCGCGCAGAAGACGATCGCGGGGTTGGCGTCGCGCATGCGCTCGTAGCCGACCCCGAGCCGGTCGAGGACGCCGGGGCGGAAGCCGTCGAGGACGACGTCGTATCGCTCGACCAGGCGCAACAAGGCCGCGCGCCCGGCCTCGCTCTTGAGGTCGAGGCGGATCGAGCGCTTGCCGCGGTTGAGCGAGAGGTAGAGCGCCGAGCGCGTGCCCAGCTCCTGCTGCTCCTCGTCGCCGTAATAGGGCGGCGCCCAGCGGATGTAGTCGCCCATGCCGGTGTCCTCGACCTTCAGCACCTCGGCGCCGAGGTCGGCGAGCAGCAGCGAGCAGAAGCCCCCGGGCAGGAGCCGCGTCAGGTCGAGGATCTTTATGTCGCTGAGCGGCAGGGCGGTCATGCGGTCGGTCTCTGGTCGAATTGATGTCGCACGCGCTTCGCGCTTAGCGACGAGGTTTGTGCGCGGCTCCGCCGCGCGACCACCAGATTGCATATCGCGGCCTTCGGCCACATTCGCCCAGAGACCGACCGCATGACCCCTCTCGTAACCCCACTGAACCCAGGACCTCCACAAGCTCCGAGTCCAAAAAGCTCACTCAAGGCCACCGAAGCCTGAGCGTCAATCGAAGCGCTTCGAGAGGGAGGGGGCGGTGTGCCTCCGCGCGAATGTCGCGAAGCGGCGAAATGCAATCTGATCTCTGCCCGCCGTAGGCGGGCAGCGCATTCCGGAGCCATGCCCGAAGGGCAGGCGACCAAATTCCCGCGGAGGCACACCGCCTCCTCTCCACCCACGCAGCTAAGCGGCAGAACGCTCACGCTTGGGGACCCCCAAAAGCTCGCGAGCCTCGGCGACGGTGGCTGCGCGGCGGCCGACGTCCTCGGCCATCTGGCGCGCCTTGGCGATCAGGTCGCCGTTCGACTTCGCCATCTCCCCGTTCGGCAGGTAGAGGTTGTCCTCGACGCCGGCGCGGACGTTGCCGCCCAGCACCAGCGAGGCGCCGAGCAGCTTCCACTGGTCGCGGGAGATGCCGATCACCTGCCACTGGTTCTCGCCGCCGGCGCCGCCCGGGACCTGATCGGCCATGAAGCCGACGTTGCGCGGGGTCGGCCGGATGCCGCCGTTGACCCCCATCACCAGCGAGATCTGCAGCGGCGTGCGCTCGAGCAGGCCCATGTCGATCAGCGGGTCGAGGTTGGCGACGTGACCGGCGTCGAAGCACTCGTGCTCGGGCTTGATCCCGAGGTCGCGCATCGCCGTGAGGAACTCGATGATCGTGTCGAAGCTGTTCTCGAAGACCGCCTTGAAGACGAAGTCCTTGCGCCGGGAGGAGTACTTGGCGTAGTTCATCGAGCTCATGTTGAGAGCGGCGACGTCCGGCTTGCACTCGCGCAGGTACTCGATCCGCTTCTCGATCGGGATGCCGATCGCGCCGGTCGAGTAGTTGACGATCACGTCGCCGACCTCGGCCAGGATCGCCTCGGTGATCGCCCTGAAGTCCTCGACCTCATAGGAAGGCGTGCCGTCGGGCTTGCGGGCGTGGATGTGGATTTGCGAGGCCCCCTCGTCGACCGCGCGCCGCGCCTCGGCCGCGTACTCCTCCGGCGTATAGGGGATCGCCGGGCACTGGTCGCGGTTGGCGATCACGCCGCTGATCGAGCAACTGATCACCACCGGATCGGAGAACGAACTCATACCGGCATCACCCCGTGGCGTTTCTTCGGCTTGGTCACATGTTTGTTCTTCGCCATGCGCAGCGCCTTGACGATCGTCGGCCGGGTCTCGCGCGGGTCGATGATGTCGTCGATCACAGCGTTGCCCGCCGCTATGTACGGGTCGATCTGCTCGCGGACCGCGTTCAGCATCGCCTCGCGGGTCGCGTCGGGGTCCTCGGAGGCCTCGATCGCCGAGCGGCCGATGATGTTGACCGCTCCCTCGGCCCCCATCACCGAGATCTCCGCCCCGGGCCAGGCGACGATCAGGTCGGGCTCGTAGGCCTTGCCGCACATCACGTAGTAGCCGGCGCCGTAGGCCTTGCGCACGATCACGGTCACCTTCGGCACGGTGGCGCGGCTGACCGCGTAGAGCATCTTCGCCCCGTGGCGGATGATCCCGGCGTGCTCGACCTTCGCCCCGACCATGAAGCCGGGCACGTCCTGGAGGAAGACGAGCGGCACGTTGAAGGCGTCGCAGAGGTTGATGAAGCGGGCTGCCTTGTCGGCTGAGTCGTTGTCGAGGATCCCGGCCAGCTGCTTGGGCTGGTTGGCGACGATCCCGACCGGCTGGCCGCCGAAGCGGGCGAAGCAGGTGATCAGCGTCTTGGCGAACTTCGGCTTGATGTCGAACCACTCGCCGTCGTCGACGATCTCGGCGATCACGTCGTACATGTCGTAGGGCTGGCGCGATGACTCGGGGACGATCTCCAGCAGCTTCTCCGACATGCGATCGTCGGGGTCCGCGGTCGGCACGATCGGCGGCTTCTGCTCGCAGTCGGAGGGGAAGTAGGAGAGGTACTGCTTGACCTTGGCGATGCATTCCTCGTCGTCCTTCACCTCGAGGTCCCCGACGCCCGATTTGCGGCAATGAACCTTGGCGCCGCCGAGCTCCTCCATCGTGATGTCCTCGCCGGTGACGGCTTTGGTCAGGTGCGGCCCGGCGAGCGCCATCGCGCCCTGGCCGGAGACCATCGGCACGAAGTCCGAGAGCGCCGGGATGTAGGCGGTGCCCGCGGCGCAGGGGCCCATCATCGCCGCGACCATCGGGATCACGCCCGACATTTCGACCTCCTCGCGGAAGAGGTGGCCGGAGCCGGCGAAGAGCGAGCCCGCCGCCTCTTGGATGCGCGCCCCAGCCGAGTCGAGCAGCCAGATGAACGGCATCCGCTTTGACAGCGCCATCTCCCGCAGGCGGGTGACCTTGAGCTCGCCGGTCATCCCCATCGAGCCGGCCATCACGGTGAAGTCGTAGGCGGCGATGCAGGTCGGGCGGCCGTCGACGTCGCCCCAGCCCGTGATCACGCCGTCGGCCGGCGCCTCGACGCCGTCCATCGCCCGCTGGGCGAAGTGCGGGCGGCCGTGGATGCCCATCTCGACGAAGGTCCCCTCGTCGACGAGGAGGTCGAGCCGCTCGCGCGCGGTCAGCTTGCCGCGTTCGTGCTGCTTGGCGATCTTCTCGGAGCCGCCGCCGAGCTTGGCCTTGACGCGGCGCTCGTGCAGCTGCTCGGTCAGCTCGCCCAGCGGGGCGACGCCGGGAAGCAGGTGCTTGCCCTCTTGCTCGGTTGCCACGCCTACCGTCCCTTCCACTGCGGATCGCGTTTCTCGAAGAATGCGCTGACGCCCTCGACGATGTCCTCGGTCGAGAAGGTGAGCGAGAGCTGCGAACGCAGGTAGTCGAGCGCGTCGTCCACGGCCATGTCCTGCTGGCGATACATCGCGTCGTGGCCGAGCCGCATCAGCACCGGGCTCTTCGAGGCGAGCTTGCCCGCCCAGTCGGCGACCGCGGCATCGAACTCGCCTGCTGGGACGACCTTGTTGGCGAGCCCGTACTCCACCGCCTGCTCGGCACTCAGCCGCTCGCCCAGCAGCATCATCTCGTTGACCTTCTTGCGCGGGACGTTGCGGTAGATGATCGCCATGATCATGTAGGGGAAGGCGCCGACGTTGATCTCGGGAGTGCCGAAGGTGGCGCCCTCTTTGGCGATCAGCAGGTCGCAGGAGAGCGCCAGACCCATCCCGCCCGCCAGCACGTGGCCGTTGGCGGCGCAGAGGCTCGGCTTGCCGAGGCGCGGCATCAGCCGGAAGAATTCGAGGAAGAGGTCGGTGGCGAAGTGTTTGGCGACGAGCGGCACGTCGGCAGCGAAACCGCCGAGGTCCGCCCCCGCGCAGAAGACCTTGTCACCGGCGCCGGTGAGGACGACCGCCCGGGCCTCCTCGTCGTCACGCGCCCGCTTCATCGCGTCGACCAGCTCGGTCAGCATCTGCCCGGAGAGCATGTTGCGCTTCTCCGGGTTGTTCAGGGTCACCGTCGCGACCCCCCCGGCGACCTCGTATTTGACGACCTCGTAATCCATCCGGCGGGACCATAGCCGAAAGCGGGCCCGAGCTGAAAGTAGAAAGTGCTACTGTCCACTCGGCTTCGGGCGGCCGACATCGCCCCTTTCTGCACCAGCGAACCGAGGAGAGACCCAGTGGCGACCGCGACGAACGGCAGCTCCAGCGTCATCAAGCCCGACCACGAGGCGGGCGGCAAGCACTTCATCTTCAGCCAGGAGCACGAAGACCTGCGCGAGTCGATGCAGGCGTGGGTCAAGAAGGAGATGTGGCCGCACCGCAACGAATGGGAGGACACCTACTGGCCGACCGAGAAGATGAAGCGGGCCGGCGAGCTCGGCTTCCTCGGCCTCTGCTTCCCCGAAGAGTACGGCGGACAGGGTGGCGACTACTACTACTCGCTGGTCCGTGCCGAGTGCATGAGCTACTCGGGCTCGGGCGGGACCAACATGGGCTTCGCCGTGCAGACCGACATGGTCCTTCCCCCGATTCACCTGCTCGGCACCGAGGAGCAGAAACAGCGATATCTGGTGCCGGGGATCAAGGGCGAGAAGGTCGGCAGCCTGGGGATCACCGAGCCCGGCGCCGGCTCCGACGTCGCCGGCATCCGCACCACCGCGATCCTCGACGGCGACGAATACGTGATCAACGGCTCCAAGACCTTCATCACCAACGGCCCGCGTGCCGACTTCATCGTCCTCGTCGCCAAGACCGACCCGGAGGAGCGCCACGCCGGGATCACGCTCTTCGTCGTCGACCTACGCGACGAGAACGGCGAGAAGGTCCCCGGCTTCAGCGTCTCGGCCGAGCTCGAGAAGATGGGAATGCACGCCTCCGACACCGGCGAACTGGCCTTCGAAGACGTCCGCGTCCCCGCCAGTGCCGTGCTCGGCGAGGTTGGCAAAGGCTTCTACCACATCGCCTGGGAGCTTCAGGGCGAGCGGCTGGTCGCCGCGGCCGGCTCCCACGCGGGCTGTGAGCGGATGATCGAGAAAACGCTCGACTACGCCAAGGAGCGCGAAGCCTTCGGCCGCCCGATCGGCAAGTTCCAGGCGATCCGCCACAAGTTCGCCGAGATGGCGACGAAGACCGAGGCGGCGAAGCAGTTCACCTACGCGACCGCCTGGCGCTTCGCCAACGGCGAGTACCCGGTGCGCGAGATCACGATGGCCAAGCTCTTCGCCTCGCGCGTTGGCTGCGAGGTCGCCGACGAGTGCATCCAGATCCTCGGCGGCTACGGCTACATGAAGGAGTACGAGATCGAGCGCGCCTACCGCGACGTTCGCCTCAACCGGATCGGCGCCGGCACCGACGAGGTGATGCTCGACGTGATCGGCCGCAGCTACGGGTTGTAGCCGCGGCCGATCGGTCGCGGCGACTCAGTCGTCGTGGCCGTGGGTGCTCTTAACGGTCACTTCGTAGGTGCGGTTATCGCCGTGCTGCTGGGTGTAGAACCAGCGCCACTTGCTGCTGCTCAGGTCCGGCAGCTTGGCGCCGAGGACGCCGCCGGTGTCGGTGTCCCCGTCGGAGACGATCGCGCCGGTGATCTCGTTGTCGCCCTCGTTGGTGCCGAAGCCGCCGTTGGCGGCGTCGAGCGTCGCCGAAGCGTCGCGGCCCTCGGCCAGCCAGCGGACTGGCTGGTTCGCGGCATTCGAGTAGTCGCTGTTGACGTTCCAGACATAGCCCGAGTCGAGCGCGTTGCGCTGACCGTGCAGGGTGTCGCCGGCGTCTTCGACGAAGGAGATCTGGTCCTTCGAGATGAACGTGGCGTTGTCAAAGCCGGCGTGCGCTTCGTCGCCGCGGTAGAACATCGTCAGCTTGCCGGTGCCGGCGCTCGGGCTGCTCTGGGTGAGCTTGAAGATCGAGCCCCAGCCGCCGGCCGTTGCGTTCTCCGGGCTGGTCGCGTTGGTGTCCCCGGTCTCGTCGAAGAAGAACGTCTTGAACTTCGAGCCGGGCTGGAAGCGGCCGTTCTCCGGACGCTTGAACGGCGTCGCGTTCGCCGCCTTCGCGAGTTCGTTCGCGGAGAACGGCGCGGTGCCGTTGACCGCCGTGTCGTGGATCGTCACCCAGCGGGTTTCGAACGATTTGCCGTAGGTGTGCAGCGCCAGCTGGTCGGGGCTGTTGAGCGCCGCCTGACTGGCGAACGTGATCGGTTCGTTGGCTGCATTCAGCGCCTGCAACGCCTGCAGCTTGCCGTGCTGGAGGTCGCCGGGGTGAGCCGGCACGTAGCGGTAGACGAAGCTGTTGGGCCGCTTCGCCGTGGTGCCCGGCTTGCTCGATCCGCCGACGTCCTCGACGATCCAGATGTTGCCGTCGGAGTCGTCCATGATGCCCTCGTAGCCGCCGCGACCGAGCGCGCCGGAGACGTCGACCACAGCCGAGGGGAAGTCCGGCGTGGCCGCGTAGGTCGGCGCACCCGGGTTCTCGGTCGTGAACAGCAGGCGCTTCGCCCACGGGTCCCAGGTCGAGCCGTCGATCGTCGCGATCGGATGACCGCCGACGTCGGCCGTCGCCATCAGGGTCACGCGGTGCGCGGCGTCGGCGTCGAGGTTGATGCGGGTGATGTAGCCGGCGCCGCCCTCATGCCCCTGGAAGAGGAAGTGGGTGCCGTAGTCGTAACCCGGGTCGGCTCCGTCGAGCCCGTGCTTGAAGACGAGGTAGGTGTTCTCGTCGGGCTCGGTCTTCTTCGCCTCGGTGGCGGGGCTGGCCGGGGTCGGGACCATCAACGGCTGGCCGCCCGGGCCGAGGACGTCGTTGTCGTAGCCGTAGTAGGAGGTGAGCGGAGAGGGGTTCTCGAGTTGAGTGGCCCCCTGCGCGACCGCGGTCTGGGTCAGCTCGGGCGAGAGCCTGCTCGCCGGCGCGTATCCGTCGGACCTCGTGTTGGCCGTCGGCACGCTGGTCAGGCTGGGCCAGCTCGGCGGCGAGGCCACCCCGGCCGCGGGCACGGCAGCCCCGATGCCGAGTGCTCCGGCGACCAGCAGCGAAAGCATCTGCTTACGTCTTATCACCTGCTTCTCCTTTCAGATTTTCCACGCCTGCCGCATCGGCTGGCGCGCTACAGGCGACGCTAGGCCGCGCCCGGAGAGCGGCGGTTAACGAGGTGATTAGGAGTCGTTAATTTTCAGTAGACGACCCGTTTCGATCCGGTGAACCGCTAGCTTCTGCGCGATGACCGTGGTCAAAGACAGTGGAGCGCGGGCGACGCTGCCGCCCTTCGTCGAGGAGCACGAGGAGCTGCGCGAAACGGTCAGCCGCTTCGTCGCCAAGGAGATCGCGCCCCACGTAGACGAGTGGGAGGCGGCGCGCGAATTCCCCCGCGACCTCTACGGGCGTTGCGCCGAGCTCGGCTTCCTCGGGCTGAAGTTCCCCGAGGAGTACGGCGGTCAGGGCGGCACCCACCTGCACGACGCCGTCTGGGTCGAGGAGCTCGCCCGCTCGGGCGGCTCCGGCGGGGTCGCCGCCGGGCTCAACGCCCACACCTCGATCGCGATGCCGCCGATCTTCAACTTCGGTACCGAGGAGCAGAAGCAGCGCTGGCTAGTCCCGGGGATCGCCGGCGAGAAGGTCGGCGCGCTGGGGATCACCGAGCCGGGCGCCGGCTCCGATGTCGCCGGCATCTCGACCTTCGCCGAGCGCGTCGAGGGCGGCTACGTCGTCAACGGCTCGAAGACCTTCATCACGAACGGCGTCCGCGCCGACTTCCTCGTCTGCGCCTGCAAGACGACCAAGGAGGGCGGCCACCACGGCATCTCCTTCCTCGTACTCGAGCGCGAGATGCCCGGCTACGAGGTGGCGCAGAAGCTGGAGAAGATGGGTTGGCACTCCTCCGACACCGGCGAGCTGGCCTTCACCGACGTCGAGGTGCCGGAGGAGAACCTGCTCGGCGAGGAAAACGAGGGCTTCAAACTGATCATGTTCAACTTCGCCTGGGAGCGGCTGCTGATGGCGATCGGCGCGGTCGGCGCGATGCAGCGCCTGATCGAGCGCACCGTCGAGTACGCCCTCGACCGCGAAGCCTTCGGCCGCCCGATCGGCAAGTTCCAGGCGATCCGCCACGAGGTGGCCGAGATGGCGACCAAGGCCGAGGCCGCCAAAGCACTCACCTACAACGCCCTGCGCCTCTTCCACGAGGGCCACGACTGCATCAAAGACGTGACCATGGCCAAGCTCGTAACCCAGCGCGCCGTCCTCGAGATAGCCGACGACGCCCTCCAGATCCACGGCGGCTACGGCTACATGCGCGAGTACGGCATAGAGCGAGCCGTCCGCGACGCCCGCCTAGGCCCAATAGGCGGCGGCACCGACGAGGTGATGAAGGAGATCCTCGGCAAATTGATGGGGTTGTAGTAGCAACTTAGAATTGTGGGGTGGCCGAGCAGGAGATCCTCGTGCAGCTCTATCACCGGTGCAGGGAAGAGATGGGCCGGTATGACGCACAGCTTTGGCAGCTTCCCTCGGTGAGCTATGCGCTCAACGGGTTGATCGTGGTTTTCGTCGTCAATCGCGGATTCAGCGGTCGTGCCGCGTTGGCCGCCTCGGTCGCCCTGCTACTACTCGCGGTTCCCCTCACGGTCGCCCTTGTCAAGAACAGACTGTTCCAGAGGGGACGATCTGTATATGCAAACGAACTATTCCTCCGCATCCGCGCACTTGGCTCAGACCCCAATCTCCGTGATATCCCGACTACGACCAAAGAGGCCATGAACGCCCTCGAATGCGACTATCTGATTACGGGTCGCCGACCTAATCAGATCGAGAGACTTGGGAATCGGCTTTTCGGGGAATCAGCGGCATTTCCACTCCTCCTAGGCGTCATGCTGCTCACCCACCTCGGTCAGATCGCCCTCATCGTCATCGTGGCTACAAAACTATGAAGGGGCTGGAACATCCGGGGGTCTTGATCACCGGAGGCTGCGGCTTCATCGGCAGCTCTGTCGTTCGCCACCTACGGAAGCACGGCTGGCCGGTAACGATCCTCGATGACCTATCCACGGGATCCAAAGCCAATTTGCCCAGTGGAGACGGTATGTCGTTCATCCAGGGATCGATCGAATCCCGGCGGCACGTAAGGCAAGCCTTGAGCGGAAATCCCTATGTCGTTCATCTCGCTGCCCGCACCTTCGTCCCCGATAGCTTCTCGCGACCGTCCGAATTCGAGCGGGTAAATGTCCATGGCAGCCGGGTTCTCCTTGAGGAGTCCGCGCTCGCCCGTGCCAAGCGCGTGGTGGTGGCGAGCAGCGCTGAGGTGTACGGCAATCAGGACACACGGCTTATCGAGGAGGACGACCCGACCCAGCCGGTGAGCCCATATGCGGAAACCAAGCTCGCCATGGAGAGGCTGGCCCTGGAATTCCATGCGACCGGGAATACCAGCGTCTCGGTCCTCAGACTGTTCAACGCCTATGGCCCGCGCGCGACGCATCCATACGTCGTCCCCGAGGTCATCCGCCAGAGCACGCGCGGATCCGTCATCAGACTGGGAGACCCCCGGTCCAAGCGCGACTTCTGTGCCGTTGCCGACACTGCGAATGGAATCGAAAGGGCCCTCCTCTCCAGCCAGGCGGGCGGGCAAGTGTTCAACCTCGGGACCGGAATCGCCGCAAGCGTTTCGGAAGTCGTGGAGATCGTCGGGGGCTTAGTCGGGCACGAGATCGAGATCGAACTGGATCGAAAGCGCCTTCGACCAGCCGACATTCGAGTCCTGAGGTCAAACAGCCGCAAGGCGCTGCGCGAGCTGGCATGGGAGCCCGCGATCAGCTTGGAAGACGGCCTCAGGCAGACCCTGGATCAATATCGCGCCGCTAGACGGTGGCCCTACGAGCCCGACACGGCCGCCGCGCCGGCCCCAATCGCGGCTGGCATGGCCCTCGACCCTGAGTGACTTCCCACACCCGTGGGTGGCAAGGCCATCCAGAGAGAACCTGCGAAGCGGGGACTGGCGGCGGACACAATCCGGACACATCGGCTGGATCATGCGCGATCACGGTCGATCGTTGCGCCCGGCGCCGAACAAGCTCATTTGCAGCGAATCCGTGTCCTCCGACGATCCCGCGTGCCCTCCCTCAGGGGCCCAGCGAGGTGATCGGGATTACCTGAACCCCGTCCTCGCGCACGTAGCCGTAACCGGTTGCGACGATCACCGCGAGCAGGGCGGGCTCCCCGCTCTGCTCGGCGTCGATTTCGCCGGCGAACTTCAGAAGGCTCGAAGCAGCCTCGTCGATCGGGCCCGCTCCCCCCAGTTTCACCTCGAAGGCCGCCCAGGTGCTCCCGGTCTGGACAATCGCATCGATCTCGAGGCCCTTGTTGTCTCGGTATTGCCTCACCTCGCCGCCGAGTGGCTGAGAGTAGACGCGGAGGTCGCGCACGACCAGCGACTCGAAGACAAAGCCGAACAGGTTGAGATCCCCTAAGAGCGCAGCGGGGTCGGCGCCGAGCGCCGCTGCCACCAGTGAGGGATCGACGAAGTGGCGCTTGGCCGATTTGCGCAGGATCGAGCGCGATCGCAGGTGCGGCTGCCAAGGTGGTTGGTCCTCGACCACGAAGAGGCGCTCGAGCGCGGCCAGGTAATCGCTCACGGTCTGGTTCTTGAGCGCATCGGTGCCAGGGTCGGCGGTCTCCGCGGCGAGCTTGGTGATCGTCACGTGGGTCGCGACGTTTCGAGCCAGGCTCCGCAGCAGGCGCCTGACCCGCACCGGATCGCGACGCACGCCATCGAGTCGGCCGACGTCGGTGCGGGCCACCTCCTCGAGGTAGTCGGCGACCGAGGCGATCGCTCCCTCGATCGGCATCTTCTGCAGCGCCGGCCAGCCGCCGCGGGCGACGGCATCAACCAGGTCGGCAAGCCCAATCCCCCGATCAGGAGAGCTGGACACGCCGCCGCCGATCAACTCGGCAAGCGAAATCGATCCGTCGCTAAGACCCGACTCGGCCAGCGACATCGGGCGCATACGCAACCTCGAGAAGCGTCCGGCACCGGAGTGGCGGGTCACCTCGTCAGCGGGCAATGCAGAGCCGGTGAGGATGAAGCGGCCGAGCTCGCCGCTGTCATCGACGGCGCGGCGAACCAGATTCCAGACTTGCGGCTCGACCTGCCACTCGTCGATCAGCCGCGGCGCCTCACCGGCGAGCACCAGCTCGGGCTCGACGGCGAGAGCGGCGCGAGCGCCCGCGTCGACGTCGAGACGCACTTCACTGGCGGCGAGCTGCCTCGCGGTCTCGGTCTTGCCACAGGCCTTCGGCCCCTCGATCAGCACGGCACCTATACGCTGCAAACGGCTTTCCAGCTCGCGATCCGCGATCCTCGGGCTGTAGGCAGAGGCGCTCATAGGCAAGATTATAAGGCCTATAGCAGTAAAAATATAAACGTTTCAACGGTAAGATCGTAAGCAGTCCAGCGGCAAGAATGTAGGAGCTACAGACCCAACCGCTGGGTTGTAGAGCGTCCTCAGTCTGAGCGCCAAGGGCGCTACGGCTGGCAGGGGCGCCAGGGCTGGGCGAAGAGGTCGTATGACTTTCCTATGGCGCTGAAGTCGATCCGATTTGCTTCGGGGCAGAACTGTTCCGGGCCGAGTTCGTACTCGGCCTCGAAGACCGCCTTCCCGTGTTCGACGAAGCTGCGGTAGGGGCCGCACTCTTCGTACTGGAAGCATTGCTCGACGATGGCGAAGTCGAAGTCGCCGACCAGTTCCGCCGCCTGTTCGCCGTCGTTCTTCAGCGCCACCGCCATTCCCCGGGCGTGGACCTGGCGGGCCACCCAGCGGTTGAAGCGGAGCTGGTCTAGGCGGGTGATCGGGAAGCCGGTGTGGTTTTCCCAGCCGGCCAGGTTGTCGGGCTCGACCGCATCGAACCCCTTGCCTGCGCAGAGGTCGAAGCGACGCTCCAGCGGCTTCGCGAAGAGGCGAAAGCGACGGATGTCGAGCCAGCGCTCGTCAGGGAAGCCGTCGTAGCGACGACCGATGACCGATTTCGGGAACTGCTTGGCGTCTGGCCTGTAGGTCTCCCAACTGCCGACATCGAGGTAGCAGACGACCTTGCGACCCAGCCGATGCAGGTGCCCCACGGTCCCCTTCGATACTTCGAAGCCATCGACGTCGTAGACCGCCGCCGGGACGCTGATGTCGATCTTTCCCTGCAGCTGCCACTGCCAGGCCGCCGTCGTCGGGTTCGGTTCCCAGCGCCCCGGCACAGGGTCCCCAACCGGGCCGGCACCGCTCTTAGCGGGAAGGGCAAGTGCGGCTACGGCCATTGCGACGGTGAGCGTTGCCGTTGAAAGCCGAAAGGTCAGCACCAGCCAAAGATAGGCTCAAGCGGCGTCCACCACGTCCATCCGCACGGCCAGCCCGTCCTCCAGCCGCCAACGGTGGAGCACCCGGGTGTCGGACTGGATCTCGCCGGTCTCCACGTCGCGAACCACCTGATGCACGGTCACCGCGATGCTGCCGCCTGGCTCGCGGTCGAAGCGCTCGGGCTCGACCGTGCTCGAGATCGCCTCGAACTGGCGGGCCCAGTATGCGGCGACGGCCTCGCGGCCGGTCACGCGGCCTCCCTCCCAGGCATTGGGCCAGTCGACGTCCGGGTGCATCAGGACGAGCGCGGCATCGACGTCGCGGGCGTTGAAGGCCGCGTAGGCGGCGTGCAGGAGATCCTCGTCGCTCATCGCGACCGCCATCTTCGCTCCTCTATCCATGTGACGATCGCCGGCCAGAAGCGGATCAGGAGGACGATCGCGACGATGGCGGCGATCGCGACCCAGCCACCGCGGGAGGCTTCGCGGAAGAGCAGGTGGCGGCCAAGCGCGAGGGGCATCCGACCGATGGTAAGAGGGCGGCGCGGCGAGTACTCAGCTGGCGGGCGCCGGGACGTAATCGTCGGGCAGCAAGCGAAACGGGCGTCCACCCGGCCCCCGTACGGCGCGAAAGTGACGTGAGTCGAAGGTCAGCACGTCGGTCGTCCCGTGCCGCCCGGCGAGGACCACGATCGACGCGTCGGCCAAGCCGATCCGCAGGTCCTCGTATTGCCGGATCACCTCGAGCGCCGCCGCTACGTCCGCACGAGCAAACTCGGCGAGCTCGTAGGCTCCGTCAGCCACCTCGCCGAGCATCGCCAGTTGGGCCGCCTGTCCGTGCCTGGTCCCAAGCATGTAGTCGAGCTCCGCGAGGACGAACGGCGAGATGAGAAAGGGGCCCGCGAGCTCGTCGACGACGGAAGCGACGTCGGCATGGCGCTTGGCGGTCGAGCTGGCGAGCTGCAGGGCGGCGCTCGTGTCAACCAGAATCACTCGCCACCGAACCCCTCTAGCGCCTCGTCCACCCGCTGTGGATCGTCGAGGACCGGGTCGTCGAGGGCGAAGAGGGCGCCCGGCTTGCGCCGCCGGGGCCCGCGCAGGGCAATCACCCGATCGACCCCCTCTCGGATCAGCTGGGCCTCGGTCTGCTGGGTGCGAGCGGCGATTGCCTCCAGCTCCTGCTTCTGTGTCTCGGTCAAGTAGATGGTCGTCCTCTTCACGCCATATATCGTGCCATATGTTGGGTATGTCCATCCATCCAAGGCGTGGGAGCGAGAAACTCTCCCCCGAACCACCTCACGCTAGGTTCTGCGGGACCGATCCACCGCAAAGGAGGCGTCGATGCTGTCCTGGCTGGCCAAGAAGACGATCGTCCGGCTCCTCGTCGCCTCGGCGCTCCTGGCGTGCGCGGTCGCGCTGCCGCTGGGACCGCTCGCGGGCGCCAGTTCGCAGCAACAGCTGCGCCCGCGGATCACCCAGTGGCCGATCCCCTTCGGGCCCAAACGCAAGCGGGAGATGGCCGCCTACTCGGAGCGCCACTACGGCGAACGCACTTGGCGCCTCCAGCACCCTCACGTGATCGTCGAGCACTACGCCGAAGCCGGCACCGCCGCCTCGGTCTACAACACCTTCGCCCCCGACGTGCCCGATCCCGAGCTGCACGAGCTGCCCAACGTCTGCGCCCACTTCGTCGTCTCCTCCTCCGGGCGCATCTTCCAGCTGGTCAACCTGCGCACCCGCTGCCGGCACACGGTCGGCCTCAACTGGACCGCGATCGGGATCGAGCACACCGGCTTCAGCGACGCCGACGTGCTCGGCGACCGGCCCCAGTTGCGCGCCTCGCTGCTGCTGACGCGTTATCTCCAGTGCCGCTTCCACATCCGCCTGCGCGACGTCATCGGCCACGCCGAGAGCCTGCGCTCGCCCTACCATCGCGAGAACGTCCCGAGCCTGCGCCGGCAGACCCACGGCGACTGGAGCCACGGCTCGATGCGGGTCTACCGCCGCAAGCTGAGCAGGCTGGGTGGCTGTTGATGTCCCACCGCGACGCCCACCTCAACCTGGTCGACAGCTCCCGGCAGCTCTTCGAGCTCGACCCTGGGGCCGAGATCGAGGCCGGCGCGGGCTGGGTCTTCGGCGCCGGCCGCTCGCCGCACCCGGTGATCTCGAACGCCGCCTTCCGCGTCGACGACGAACTCGACCCAGGCGAGCTGATCGAGCGCGCCCGAGCCTTCTTCGCCCCCCGCGAGCGCGGCTTCGCCCTCTGGGCGCGAGACGGTGCCACCGAGGACCTTGGGCTGACCGTCGCCGCCGAGGCGGCTGGTCTGAAGCGGGTCTACGCGATGCCGGAGATGGTGCTCGAGCGTCGCGCGGAGCAACACCCCCTCCCCGCCGGCGTCCAGCTGCGACGGGTCGACTCGGCGAGCGACGCAGCCGACTACTGGCGGGTCGCTACCGGCGCCTACGCCAGCATCGGCTTCCCACCGGAGATCTTCGCCTTCTACGAGAGCCACGACGGGCTCACGGCCGCCAACGCGGCGGCCTTCATCGCCGATCTCGACGGACGGCCCGCCGGCATCGCGATGACGATCGTCAGTCACGGCGTCGCCGGGATCTACTGGGTCGGCACCAGCGACGACGCGCGCGGTCGCGGACTCGGCTGGGCGGTGACCGCGGCCGCCGTCAACGCCGGCTTCGACATGGGCGCCGAGATCGCCTCGCTCCAGGCCTCGCCGATGGGCGAGCCGCTCTACCGGCAGATGGGGTTCGAGACGGTCTTCGACTACGAGCTGATGATGTGCCCGGCCCCGGAAGCGCGGGCGTAAACGCAGCTACGCCGCCGGCACGCGGGAGCGCAGCTGCGAGGCGATACCCGTGGCCCAGGCGCGGATCTGGCCCCAGTCGCGGCGATCGCGGTACTCGGGCGGGGTCCCCTTGACCATCGCCTTCTCCATCGGCCCGCGCGGTTCGACGGGCAGCCGCCCACCGAAGACCACGTGGTCGCGGGCACCGAGCTCCTCGACCTCCCGCACGATCCGCGGCGGCTCGAGCCAGGACGGCTCCTCGGGCTGACTGGGATCGCCGACCGGCCCGGAGCTGAAGACCCAGAGCGGTCGCTCGGCGAGCTGCTCGGCGTGCTTGCGCAGGAAGCGCTTGGCGTCGCCGCGCCAGCGTTTCATGTAGACGGCGCTGCCCAGCACGACCGCCTGGTAAGGGGACAGGTCGGCGACATCGCCTCCCTCAACGCAGTCCACCGCCAGGCCGGCATCATGCAGGGTGTCGGCGATCGCCTCGGCGATCTCGGCGGTGGAACCGCGCTTGGAGGAGTAGGCGACCAGAACTCTCATCGCGGAGGACGATGCCAGCCGGGGCGTCCAGATCCATCCGGGATCCTCCACAACATCGCCCCGAGCAACTACGGACGTGTCTCGATGCCTGACAGCGGGTCTCGCCCCTTACGATTGCGGCGTGATCTACCTGCTGCGACACGGCGATGCCGAGCGGAGCGATGGCGACGACGCAGCGCGCCCGCTGAGCGAGAAGGGCGAGCAGCAGTCGGAGATCGCGGGCCGTGCGCTGGCGGCACTCGGCATCGAGATCGACGCCTGCCTGACAAGCCCCAAGCTGCGAGCGGCGGACACGGCACGACTGGCCTGCCAGTCGCTCGAGGTGGAACCCGAGCTCGCCGGCGAGCTGCGCGGCGGAGACTTCGACTCCACCGGCCTCGCGGCGGGACGGGGTGAGACGATGCTGGTCGGCCACGAGCCCTCGTTCTCGAACGAGATCGCGCGGCTCACCGGCGCCAGGGTGAAGCTGCGCAAGGGCGGGCTGGCGATCGTCGACGGCACCACGCTGGTCGCACTGATGCGGCCGAGCGACCTCGCCGCCATCGCGGCGGCGGCTGCCAACCGGTAGTGCCCCGACCGCTCATGGGAGGTGAAGCAGCCGGGGCACGCTTTTCAGCGATCGCTTTCGCGACGCGGCGTATTGTCTATCAGACACTTACGCTCAAGACCAGTGAACATCGCTCCACTCGCGATGAATGTCACTAATGCACGACATTATGTCACTGGAATGAGGCATAAACGGGCTACTGGGCCTCTTGTCAGGGGAAACAAGGGCCGACTGGCCGGTCAACCAGGATTGCGCCATTGCCTGTAGCCTCCCCCGCCGACTTCACGACCTATAAGGAGAGCGCAGATCGATGGGACTTCTTGATGGAAAAGCGGCGATCGTCACCGGCTCGGCCCGGGGAATCGGCCGCGCCACCGCGGAGCTGTTCGTAAGCGAGGGCGCAAAGGTTCTGATCAACGATCTCGATGCCGACGTCGCCGAGCAGGCCGCCGGCGAGATTGACGGCGAGACCGCGGTCTTCGCGGGCGACCTGACCAAGGAGGGGGCCGCCGACGAGTTGGTCAAGGCCGGAGTCGACGCCTTCGGCGCGATCGACATCTGCGTCAACAACGCCGGCTACACCTGGGACGGCGTCGCCCACCGGATGACCGACGAGCAGTTCCAGGCGATGCTCGACATCCACACGGTCGTCCCCTTCAGGGTCGCCCGCGCCCTGGCGCCGCACTGGCGCGAGGCGGCGAAGGCCGAGCGGGGTGAAGACAAGGAGGTCTTCCGCAAGCTGGTCAACATCTCCTCGACCTCGGGGACGATGGGCAACGCCGGCCAGGTCAACTACTCGGCCGCCAAGGCGGGTGTCGTCGGTTTGACCAAAACGCTGGCCAAGGAGTGGGGCCAGTTCAAGATCAACGTCAACGCGGTCGCCTTCGGCTTCGTCGAAACGCGCCTCACCGCCGCCAAGGAGGAGGGCGGCGAGATGACCGCGCCGGGGGGAGAGAAGATCGAGCTCGGCATCCCCGAGCAGATGCGGGCGATGGCCTCCGCGATCATCCCGCTCGGCCGCCCCGCGACCCCGCAGGAGGCGTCCGGCCCGGTCCTCTTCCTCGCCTCTCCGCTGGGCAACTACATGCACGGCCAGGTGCTCAACGTCACCGGCGGCATGTTCGGAGGGATGTACACCTGAGCCCGACGGCGACAGAGGGCAGGCGCCCGCCCCGCTACCTCGACCTGGCGGACCGGACCTGGCCTGCCCTCCGTCGCCTCGCCGGCCTCCACATCTGGCTCTATCGGGCCAGCGGCGGCAGGCTCGGCCACGACATCCCCGGCATCGGCGGCAGGATGCTGCTGCTCGACCACGTCGGCGCCAAGAGCGGGACGAAGCGGACCGCGCCGCTGCTCTACATCCCCGATGGCGACGACCTGGTGATCGTCGCCTCCAAAGGCGGCTTCCCAAGGCACCCCGCCTGGTTCCACAACCTGAAGGCCAACCCCGACACGACCGTCCAGGTCGGCAGCGAGCGGCGGCCGGTCCACGCCAGGGTCGCCAACGCCGGGGAGCGCGAACGCCTATGGCCAGTCGTGATCAAGAGCTACCAAGGCTACGCCGACTACCAGGCGCGCAGCAAAGGGCGCGAAATCCCGCTCGTAATCCTCGAGCCCCGCTAACTCACTCCTTCGGCCGCCGCTCCTCCGCCACGGGGTCACCGCCCTCGCCGACGATCGCCTCCGGCGGCCACGGCCCGGCCCAGTTGTCGCGCGCGCCGTCGATCGTGATCGTCGTGCCTGAGAAGAAGTCCCCCGCCGGCGAGGCGAGGTAGGCGACGAGCCAGGCCATCTCCTCGGCGCGACCGGCGCGGCCGATCGGGATCGAGCGCTCGAGGTTGTCGACGACCACCTGCGGATACTTGGTCAGCAGCGTCTCGGTCGCGAACTGACCGGCCGCCAGGGCGCAGGTCTTGATCCCGAAGCGCGCCCACTCCACCGCCAGCGTGCGCATCATGTTCTCGACCGCGGCACGCGCCGCGCCGGAGTGGACCATCCCCGGCATCCCGTTGTGCGGCGAGAGGGTGACGCTGAGCACCTTGCCGCCACCCTGCGGGATGAAGGCCTTGGTCGCCGCGGCGTGGGTCATCAGCCAGGTGCCCTCGACGTTCAGCTCGATCACGGTGCGAAAGCCTTTCGGGCTGATCGACTCCGCCGGGGCGAGGAACTGCCCGCCGGCGTTGTTGACGAGCACGTCGAGGCGACCGTGGCGCTCCAGCAACCCGTCGAAGAGCCGCTCGACCGCCCCCTCGTCGCGGATGTCCAGCGTCTCGTACCCGAAGGAGCCGGCGAGACCGTCCGCGAGTCCGGCCGTCTCAGCCAGAGGCTCCTCGCGACGCCCGCAGCCAATCACGGCCGCGCCCAGCCGGGCCAGCTCCAGCGCGGTCTCCCGCCCCAGGCCACTGCCCGCACCGGAGACCAGGCAGACCTGCCCGTCGAGCAGGTCGTCCCTGAAGATGCGCGAATGGGCGCTCTCAGCCATTCGCGGCAGCCTATAGCTGACTTGAACACGGGTAATGTCATCCGGCGATGAAGGTGCACGTGGAGGCGAAACCGCTGCACGAGCCGCTGGCCGGAGGGACTCCCGGCGCCACGGTGAGCGTCGAACCGCTCGTCGCCGGGCATGTCACCTGGCCGCGCACGATGATGGAACGGCCCGGCGGGCGCCTCGAGACGCTGAAGCTGCTGCGCGCGCTGATCACCGGTCAACCGGCGGCGACGGTGCCCGTGCCCGCCTTCCTGATTCGCCACCCCAGCGCCGGCGCGATCCTCCTCGACACCGGCCTCCACCCCTCGATCGCCACCGACCCGAAGCAGAATTTCGGCGGCCTCGGCGCCCGCGTCGGCAACCCCTCGCTGGACGCCGGCGCCGATGTCCCCTCCCAGCTGCGCTCGCGAGGCCTCGACCCCGGTGAGATCCCGGTGGTGGTGATGACCCACATGCACATCGACCACACCTCGGCGATCTCCGAGTTCCCCAACTCGACCTTCGTCGTCAGCGAGGTCGAGTGGGAGGCGGCGACGGTGGGGCCAAAACCGCTGCTGAACGGCTATCGCCGCGCGCACTTCGACTACGCCTTCGACTACCGCACGGTCGACTTCGACCGCGGCGGGATCGACTCCTACTCGAGCTTCGCCCGCTGCTTCGACCTCTTCGGCGACGGCTCGATCCGCCTCGCCTACACGCCCGGCCACAGCGCCGGCCACATGTCGGTGATCGCCCATCTCTCCGAGCGCGACTTCGTGATCGGCGGCGACGCCACCTACACCGAGGGTCAGCTCGACGGCGGCGCCCCGCTCGCACCCCGCCCCTTCGACGAGCACAACTACCGTCGCTCGCTTCAGGAGCTGAAACTGTTCCGTCGCGAATTCCCGCAGGCAATCGTCACGCCGGGGCACGATCCGAGCTTCTACGAGAAGCTCGGCGAGCGCTACGAGTAAGCACAAGCTCCTCGTACATCTCCCGCACACGTCCGAAGATCTCGTGTGCGACCTCGTCCTGGCGCTCCCGGCTGGGCGACTCCTCCCGCGGGAAGGCGATCGGTTCGCCGTACTGGACGGTGACCTTGGGGAAGCGCAGCCTCTTCCAGCGACGCACCTTGGCCGAGCCGTGGATCGCGACGGGCACGACCGGGGCGCCGGATTCGAGCGCGAGGCGGCCAACGCCCGGTTTCGGCTCGCCCAGCTCACCGCTGCGAGAACGGCCGCCCTCGGCGTAGATCAGGAGCATCTCCCCCTGTCCGAGCACCGCGAAGGCCGTTTCAAAGGCCTTCTCGTCGTGGTGCCCGCGGCGGATCGGGATCACGCCACCGACCTTGTAGATGTAGGTGAGGACGGGCGGGCCGAACATCTGCGATTTAGCCATGAAGCGGATCTTCCGCCGCAGGTAGAGGCCGACGAAGAAGTGATCCATCTGGCTGAAGTGGTTGGGGGCGAGGATCAGCGGCCCGTCCTTGGGCACGTTCTTCACCCCGATCGCCCGCACGCGGTAGATCAGCAGGGTCGGCAGCGAGACGACGAGGCGGACGAAAGTGTAGGTCCAGCCGGCACCCTTGCGCGCCGAGGCATGGAACTGATCGAAGTAGGACGCTGGACGGTCGTCCTTGTAGACCTGTGGCTTCATATCGGGCATGGCGGGGACGACGGCCGCGCGGCCGTCGCTCTGCCTACCCCCTGCGCCGGAGCCGGTTACGCGGCCCAGCCCCGACTGCGGTCGAGCGCGCGGCGCCACTCGGCCAGCAGCCCATCGCGCTCGTCCGCGCCCATCCGCGGCTCATAGCGCGCACCCTCGCGCCACATCTCGGCGACCTGCGGAGCGCTCCAGCCCCCGGTCGCGATCCCGGCCAGGTAGGCCGCGCCGAGCGCCGTCGTCTCGGCGATCTCCGGCACGACGACAGGGGCGCCCAACACGTCGGCCTGGAACTGCATCAGCCAGCGGTTGGCGACAGCGCCGCCATCGGCTTTCAGCTCGACCAGGGCCTCGCCGCAAGCCCGCTCCTCCGCCCGCACCGCGTCGACCGTCTGGTAGGCGATCGCCTCGAGCGCCGCCCGCGCCAGGTGGGCGCGACCGCTGCCGCGGGTGAGCCCGACGATCGTGCCGCGTGCATGAGGGTCCCAGTGCGGCGAGCCAAGTCCGGTCAGCGCCGGGACGAAGTAGACGCCGTCATTGCCATCGAGCGACGCGGCCAACGCTTCGCTCTCAGCCGCCTCGCCGATGATCCCGAGGCCATCGCGCAGCCATTGCACAGCGGCGCCGGTGACGAAGATCGAGGCCTCGAGCGCGTAGGCCGCCTCCTCGCCGGGGGCGCATGCGACCGTCGTCAGCAGCCCCTCACTCGGCTGCGGCGCCTCCCCGCCGGCATTGAGCAGCACGAAGCTGCCGGTCCCGTAGGTGTTCTTGGCGCTGCCGGCGCGGTGACAGGCCTGGCCGAACAGCGCCGCCTGCTGGTCGCCGGCGATGCCGGCCACCGGCACCTCACCGCCGAACTCCGCCGTCGTGCCGTAGACGTGCGCCGAGGGCAGCGGCTCCGGCAGCCGCGCCGGGTCGACGCCGAACAGCGAGCAGAGCTCACCGTCCCAGGCGAGGCGGCGGATGTCGAACAGCATCGTCCGCGAGGCGTTCGTGTAATCGGTCGCATGACGGCCGGTGAGCTTGAAGAGCAGCCAGGAGTCGACCGTGCCGAAGACCGCGCGCTCGACGCCCTCGACGTTGCCCAGCAGCCACTCGACCTTGGTCGCGGAGAAGTATGGGTCGAGGACGAGGCCGGTGCGCTCCCGCACGAGATCCTCATGGCCGCCGGCGCGCAGCTCCTCGCAGCGGGCCGCGGTGCGCCGGTCCTGCCAGACCAGCGCCCGGTGGAGCGGCTCGCCGCTCACCGGGTCCCAGGCGACGATGGTCTCGCGCTGGTTGGTGATCCCGATCCCGTCCAGCTCGGCCCCGTGGACCCCCGCGTCGGTGAGCGCCCTCGCGGCAACACCCCGCGTCACCTCCCAGATCTCCCCCGCGTCGTGCTCGACCCACCCCGGCCGCGGGAAGTGCTGCTCGAACTCCGCATAGGCCCGGCCCGCGACCTGCCCCTCCGCATCGAAGACGAGACAGGTCGTGCCGGTGGTCCCCTGATCGATCGCGAGGATCATCGTTGCCTCAACATGCCAGCGGGTGTACGGTCGAAGTGGGCAGGGCTCAACTCTATGGAAGGAACCCCATGGCAGCAGCGGAAGTCAAGAATTTCACCGCCCCAGACGAGGTCCGCCCATTCGAGGGAAAGGGCCAGGCGGAGGTCGTGCAGCTCGCCGGCCACGCAGTGGCGAAGGGAACGTTCGAGCCGGGCTGGAAGTGGTCTGAGAACGTCAAGCCGATCGCCGGCACGGACTCCTGCCAGACGGCGCATTTCGCCTACGTGCTGTCCGGCAGCATGCGCGTCTTCATGGACGACGGCTCAGAAGTCGAAGTCAACGCCGGCGATGTCGTCGCAATCCCGCCGGGCCACGATGCCGACGTACCGGGCCCCGAGGCCTGCGTGATGATCGACTTCGGTGAGATCGGCGATTATGCGAAGCGAGGCTGAGCCTCAGCCCCTCTGACGACGAGTCATGTAGACGCGGGTGAAATCGACGAGCTGACGGGCGCGGTGGACAAAGCCGGCGAGGGAGCGACCCGTGGCGCGATGGGATAGATCGAGCTCGTACTCGTGCAGGCGGTATCCGGCGCGGACCGCGTCGATGGTCATCCCCACCTCCATGCCATAGCCGCCCGCGAAGGGCAGCACCGCACGCAGCACCTCGGCGCGCATCGCCCGCTGCCCGGAGATCGGCGCCTCGGTCTCGAGCCCGCAGCGACGGCGGATCGCCCAGCGGGCGAAGCCAAGCGCGAAGCCGAAGCCGCCGCCCACCCGGCGGCTGAAGGCGGCGACGGCGAGGTCGCAATCGCCGCCCTCGACCGCCTCGACCAGCGGCGCCAGCGCGGCGGCGGAGGCGCCGAGGTCGCCGTCGCAGAGCAGGATCAGCTCGGGAGCGGGGTCGGCGCTCAGCGCCGCCTCGACACCGGCGCCGACGTTGGCGCCCTTGCCGTGCGGTTTGCCACGGCTGACAACCTGGGCGCCGGCGGCCATCGCGACCTCCGCGGTGCCGTCCGTGGACGCGTCGTCGGCGACCCACAGAGCCGCGCCGGGCATCGCACCACGCAGCGCTCCCAGCGTCCCCCCGATCCGGTCGGCCTCGTCGCGAGCGGCCACGACGACGGCAATTGCAGTGGCGGGGTCGGGCACGACGGATATTGTCCCGGCCCATGGCGGACATCGAGGCGCACATAACCGGCAACGTTTGGAAAATCGAGGTCGCGGTCGGGGACAAGATCGAAGACGGCGACACGGTTGTCATCCTGGAGTCGATGAAGATGGAGATTCCGGTCGAGGCCGAGGATGACGGAACCGTGAAGGAGATTCGCTGCGAGGAGGGCCAGTCGGTCAGCGAAGGCGATGTCCTCGTAGTGCTGGAGTGAAGTGAGCGAGCAGCTCGCCGCGGGCAAGCTTCTTCTCGACTATCCGGCCGAGGCGGTTGCCCGCATCCGCATCTCCAATCCGGAGCGGCGCAACGCGCTCGACCACGAGATCCTCGACACGCTGGCCGAGACGCTGCCGCGACTCGACCACGGGATCGAGACCCGCTGCGTGCTGATAACCGGTGCCCCACCGGCCTTCTCCGCCGGCTACGACCTGACAGCGATTCCCGGCGCGACCTTCGAGCGCGACGCCGAGGCGCTGGTCGCCCACCCCTTCCACGACGCGATGGAAGCGCTCGCCGCACACCCCTGGCCGACCGTCGCGGCGATCAACGGCCACTGCCTCGGCGGCGGGCTGGAGCTGGCGATGACCAGCGACCTGCGCATCTGCGCCGCCGGCGCCAAGCTCGGCATGCCACCGGCCAAGCTCGGCCTCGTCTACAGCCACACCGGCCTGCGCAAGTTCATCGACACGCTGGGGCTGGCGCGGACGAAGGAGCTCTTCCTCACCGGGCGCAACTTCACCGCCGAGCGAGCCGAGCAGATCGGCCTCGTCCATGAGGTGGTCGAGGACGACGGCTTCGAGGCGGCGGCCGTCGAGCTGGCAGCCGAAGTCGCCGCCAACGCGCCGATCTCGACGCGGGGCAACAAACGGGCAATCGAAATCCTCAGACAGAACCCGGTCCTCAGCGAGCAGCAGGAGGCCGGTCTGATCGCCCTGCGCGAGTCGTGCTTTGCCTCCGAGGACCTGCGCGAGGGCGTCGAAGCCTTCGCCGAGAAGCGCAAGCCGCGGTGGAAGGGGCAGTGAGCAAGAAGGACGCCAAAGCGCGCGCCGCGCTCGCCGCCGCCGACCCGGCGATGGCGGCGCTGATCGAGCGGATCGGCGAGATCGACCTGAAGACCCGCCTGCGGCGGCGCAGCGAGGAGAAACCTCCCGATGCCTACGGAGCGCTGCTGCGGGCGATCGTCGGCCAGCAGCTCTCGACCAAAGCAGCGCGAACGATCTACCTGCGCGTCTGCGACCTCTTCGGTGGCTCCACGCCCTCGCCCGAGCAACTGCTGAAGGCAAGCGAGGAGGACCTGCGCGGCTGCGGCCTCTCCGGGCGCAAGGTCGAGTACGTCCGCGACCTCGCCGTCCATGTGCTCGACGGTGAGCTCGAGCTGGACCGACTCGACGACCTCTCCGACGAGGAGGCGATCGCGGAGATCGTCGCGGTGCGCGGCCTCGGCCAGTGGACCGCAGAGATGTTCCTGCTCTTCCATTTGGAGCGGCCTGACGTCCTCTCCGGCGGCGACCTCGGCATCCGCAAAGCGGTGCAGATCGAGTACGGCCTGACGGAGATGCCGACCCCGCAGCGCGTGCTCGAGATCGGCGAGCTGTGGCGACCGCAGCGCAGCCTCGCCTCGCTCTACCTCTGGGAGTCGCTCGCAAACGTTCCTGCCGGGTAAGGGACGGAGGGCGTTTGACCGAAAGGAGGGGAATGCGCCTTCGCTTCTGGCTCGGTTACGCCGTCGTCGCCGCGATCGCGATCGGCTCGGTCGCGATCGCCCTGGTGGTGCACGATCGCGAATCCGACAACTTCGACCAGATGCAGCACAGCGAGGCGTCGCGCTCGGCGCGTCAGGTCGAAGCGGTCGCCCGCCTCTCGGTCGGCCAGCTCGCGAGCGCCGGCGCCTTCTACCAGACGGTCGAACGGCTCACCCGGCACAAGTTCGAAGTGATGGCCCACTCGCTGCTCGCCAACGGCGCCCTCTCGGGCACCGGGCTGCTGCTCTCGGTCCCCGGCCCCAACCGCGGGCTCTTCGAACGCCGGCACGGGTACCCGATCGTCGAACGCGCCGGACTCGGGTTCCGCCGCGACCGGGTGCGCCCCCACTACTACCCGCTTCTCTTCGGGGCTTCGAACAGCGACCTGAAGCCACCGCTCGGATACGACATCGGCTCCGACCCCGTGCGCGCTACTTTCATCGGCCGTGCCCGCGACAGCGGCAAGCCGACCGCGACCCGGGTCATCCACCTGCCGATCGGCGGCACCGGGATCAACGTCTTCCGCCCCGTCTATCGCGACGGCGCCCCGACCGCGACCGTGGCGGAGCGGCGGGCCGCCCTGGCCGGCTTCGCGATCGGCTCCTTCCACGTCCGGGACCTGACCGCCGCGGCGACCTCGGCGCTCGCGAACGAGGTCGACGTCCAGCTCGTCGAGGACGGCCACACGATCGCCGGCCCGCGTCTGGCCCGCGACGAATCGGCCGCCGCCCCGCTCCACATCGCCGACCGCACCTGGCTCCTGGTCGTGCGCGACCCGAGCCGTCCGGGCGTCGGCCTGCCGGTCCTGATCGCCGTCGTCGGCATCGCCCTCGCCGCCCTGCTGGGAGCATTGGTGCTCGTCTGGAGTCGCAGCGAGCGAATGCAGGACCTCAAGCAACAGGCGAGCCACGACCCGCTGACCGGGCTGAGGAACCGGCGGCGCTTCGGCGAGGACCTGCGCACCGAGCTTGCCCGCAGCCGTCGCGAGAAGACCGTCGGCGCGGTGCTGATGCTCGACCTCGACAACTTCAAGCAGGTCAACGACACACTCGGCCATCCGGTCGGCGACCGGGTGATCGCCGACATTGCCGACATCCTGCGCGGGCGGATGCGGATCACCGACGTGGTCGCGCGACTCGGCGGCGACGAGTTCGCGGTCGTGCTGCCGCGCTGCGACCTCGACGAGGCCGAAGAGGTCGCCGAAGCGATCGCGACCGCGATCCGCCTGCATGTCCTGCCGGGAGAGGCGGCGCCGCCGGTCACCGCCAGCATCGGGATCGCGACGTTCGGGCCCGGGTCGGAGGGCTACGACTCGGTGCTCTCCGCCGCCGACGGCGCGATGTATGAAGCAAAGCGCGGTGGGCGCAACTCGATCAGGGTCGCGGGCCATGTCGGGCCGGCGAGCCCGAACCCGGTCGAGGACCGCGGCGTCTCCTGAGCCAACCGGCGCGAACGTCCGGGGCGATTCCTAGCCTTGCGCCCGGATGTCCTCCCTGATCTCCTTCGAGGAAGCACTGGCGCTCGGCGAGCTGAGCGACCATCAGGAGATCGGCGAGCTGATCGAGCGCGCCTGGGCGGTGCGCAAGGAGAACTTCGGCGACTCGACCGACATGTGCTCGCTGGTCAACGCCAAGTCGGGCGGCTGCGCCGAGGACTGCGGCTTCTGCGCCCAGTCGCGCTACGCCGAGGCCGATACCCCGATGCACGCGATGATGGAGCCCGAGCAGATCCTCGAGCACGCCCGCGCCGCCGAGGCGGCGGGCGCCCACCGTTTCTGCATGGTCACCCAGGGGCAGGGCCTCTCCAAGCGCGACTTCGAGAAGATCGTCGAGGGGGCGAAGCTGGTCTCCGAGCACACCAACCTGAAGCGCTGCGCCTCGATCGGGCACATGTCCGGCGAGCGCGCCAAGCGGCTGCGCGAGGCGGGGATCCAGCGCGTTCACCACAACGTCGAGTCCTCGCGCTCCTACTACCCGGAGGTCTCCAGCACGGTCCGCTACGAGGGCCGCCTGCGGACTATCGATGCGGTCAAGGAGGCCGGCCTGGAGACCTGCGTCGGCGGCATCCTCAACCTCGGCGAGTCGCCGCGACAGCGGGTCGAGATGGCCTTCGAGCTCTCCGAGCTGGAGCCCGACTCGGTGCCGATCAACCTGCTCAACCCGCGCGAGGGGACCAAGTTCGGCGACCGCCCGCTGATGGACCCCTGGGATGTGATCAAGTGGGTCGCGATCTTCCGCCTGATCATCCCTGGCGCCCTCTTCCGCCTCTGCGGCGGCCGGGTCGAGAACCTCGGCGAGCTGCAACCCCTGGCCGTCAAGGCCGGCCTCAACGGGGTGATGATGGGCAACTTCCTGACCACGCTCGGCGCCGAGCCCGAGGACGACCGGGCGATGTTCGAGGAGCTCGGCCTGAACGTCGCCCGCCAGCCCGACAACGGCGCCAACCCGCGCCCCGACAACCGCTCCGGCTGGCTCGAGGGCGAGACGCCCGAGACGCCGATCGACGAGCTGATCGACAGCCAGGACGAAGCCAACTTCTGGGACCCCTCGACCCAGCTCCGCGTGATCAAGAAGACCAAGAAGCCTCCGCCGTACCCGGCGCGCCAGACAGCGGCATGAGCGACGTCGCGGAGCGGCTCGAGGAGCTTCGCGGGAGCGGGCTCCATCGCCGCTTGCGACTGATCGAAAGCCCGCAGGGGCCGCGCGTGCAGCTCGACGGGCAGCCCGTCCTGCTGCTCTGCTCGAACGACTACCTCGGCCTCGCCGACAGCGCCGAGGTGCGCGACGCCGCGGCCCAGGCGGCGCTGCGCTGGGGCGCGGGCGCCGGCGCCTCGCGGCTGATCTCGGGCAACATGGCGCCGCATCGGCGACTGGAGGAGCGACTCGCCGCCTTCAAGGGCTACGAGGCGGCGCTGCTGTTCGGCTCCGGCTACCTGGCGAACGTCGGCGCGATCTCGGCGCTGGCGGGCCGCGGTGAGGTCGTCTTCTCCGATGAGCTCAACCACGCCAGCATCGTCGACGGCTGTCGCCTCGCCCGGGCCGAGACCTTCGTCTACCGCCACGGCGACGTCGAGCACCTCGCCTGGGGACTGAGCGAGGCCGGGGAGCGCGCTTCGCTGATCGTCACCGACGGCGTCTTCTCGATGGACGGCGACGTCGCTCCACTGGAGGACCTGGTCCGGTTGGCCCGCGATCACGACTGCCGGCTGATGGTCGACGAGGCGCATGCGACCGGGGCCATCGGCCCGGGCGGGCGCGGCTCCGTCGCCGCCGCCGGGTTGAGCGGGGAGGTCGACCTGGTGGTGGGCACGCTGGGCAAGGCGCTCGGCTCCTACGGCGCCTACGTCTGCGCCAGCGGTGAGATGCGCGAGTATCTGCTCAACACGGCGCGCTCCTTCATCTTCTCCACGGCGCCGCCGCCGCCCGCCGTGGGGGCCGCGCTGGCGGGGCTCAGCGTGTTGGAAGCCGAGCCGGAGCGGGTTGAGCGCCTGCGCGCCAACGCGGCGGTCCTGCGCGAGGCTCTGGCCGCCGAGGGCCTGCCCGCGGGCGGCGGCGAGAGCCAGATCGTGCCGCTCGAAGTCGGCGATGCGGTGCGGACGATGGAGCTGTGCGAGCGTCTGCTCGAACGCGGTGTCTTCGCCCAGGGGATCCGCCCCCCGACCGTGCCGGCGGGATCCTCGCGTCTGCGCTTCAGCGTGATGGCGACCCACGAGCCGGTCGAGCTGCGCGATGCGGCAAGGCTGACCGGCGAGGCGGCACGCGAGCTTGGAATCGCCGCGCCGGCGACCGGCTCGCTGCCGGTAGCCGCCTGAGCGCCGTGGAGGGCGTCTTCGTGACCGGAACGGGCACGGAGGTCGGCAAGACCGTGGTCGCCGCCGCGATCGCCCGCACGCTCGCGGACGAAGGCAAGCGGGTGGCCGTCTTCAAGCCCGCCGTCACCGGTCTCGACGACGAGGGCGAGCCCGACCACGCGCGGCTTCGGCACGCCGCCCGTAGCTCGCAAAGCGACGAGGAGATCGCGCCCTACCGCTACGGGCCGCCGATGTCACCGCATCTGGCCGCGGAGCTGGCCGGGGAGGGAATCTCTCCAGAGCGCCTGCTCGACGCAGCGCGTGCCGCGGCCGCCCGCGTCAACGCGCTCGTCTGCGAGGGGGTCGGCGGGTTGCTGGTTCCTCTGGCGGCGGACTACTTCGTCCGCGACCTCGCGGTCGATCTCGGCCTGCCGCTCGTCATCGTCGCCTCCCCGGGACTGGGCACGATCAACCACACCCTGCTGACGATCGAGGCGGCGCGGTCCGCCGGCCTCGAGATCGCGATGGTCGTCCTCACTCCCTGGCCGGACGATCCAAGCCCGGTCGAAGAGTCGAACCGCAAGACGATCACCGCCCTGGGCGCTGTCGAGGTCGAGGCGCTGCCGCGCCTCGACCTGAGCTCGCCTAGGTCCTGGCCGTCGCTAGCTCTGCCTCAGCCCCGGCCAACTCCTCTCCGCCCGGACTGACCGCGGCCTCCGCCGCCTCGACGCTGACCCGTTTCGGCCTGGCCCGGATCGCCGACGCGGCGACCACCGCACCGAGCAACGTCACCGCCGCCGAGACGAGCATCGCGTCGCTGAGGCCCTCGACGAAGTGCTGCGGGGTCGCCGTCTCGAAGCTGCTGCCGGCGACGCCCTGGAAGATCGCACCGGAGACGGCGATGCCGAGGCTGCCACCGACCATGCGGAACATCGAAAGCACGCCGGAGGCGATGCCGGCTTTCTCGACCGCGACGGCGTTCATCGCGGCACTGGTCATCGGCGACATAGTCAGGGCGATGCCGATGCCGAGCAGCATGAAGCCCGGCAGCAGGTCGAGGTAGCCGGAGTTCACCGCGATTCCGCTGAAGCTGTACAGCGAGGCGGTCAGGATCAGCAGGCCGGCGACGATCAGCCAGCGCGGGCCGAAGCGGTCGGCGAGCCTGCCGGCGACCGGGGCGACGCCGACGATCATCAGGGTTGCGGGCAGGAAGCGCACACCCGCCTCGAGCGGCGAGTAGCGAAGGATGTCCTGCATATATAGGGCGAGGAAGAAGAAGACGCCCATCATCGCGAAGGTGATGATCAGGGCGACGACCACCGCGCCGAGGAAGTTCCGGTTGGCGAAGAAGCGGAACTCGACCATCGGCACCTTGACGCGCAGCTCGGTGAAGACGAAGGCGACCCCGCCGAGGATGGCGGCGGCCAGCAGCCCGACGATGCCGGCCGAGCCCCAGCCCCAGCTGTTGCCCTCGACCAGGGCGAGGACGAGCGCGGTGAGCGCGGTGGTGAGGGTCGCCACGCCGAGGTAGTCGACCTCGCGGCCGACCGTGTTGTCGCGCGACTCGCGCACCGCGAACAGAGTCGCCGTGACGGCGCCGATCGCAACCGGGATGTTGAGGTAGAAGATCGCCCGCCAGCTGACGTGCTCAGTGAGGAACCCGCCAAGCACGGGCCCGACGGCCAGGGCGAGCGCCGACACGCCGGCCCAGGTTCCCATCGCCTTGCCGCGCTCGTGGGCGGGGAAGGCGTCGGTGATGATCGAGAGCGTGCCCGGCATCATCAGCGCCGCGCCGACGCCCTGCAGGACGCGGCTGGCGACGAGGTCGGTGGCGCCCTGGGCGAGGCCCGCGGTCGCCGAGGAGAAGGCGAAGATGACGACGCCGAAGAGGAACATGCGACGGCGGCCGAAGATGTCGCCGAGCCGTCCCCCGGTGGCCAACAGGACGGCAAACGACAGCGTGTAGCCGTTGATCGTCCACTCCAGGCCGGAGATCGAGGCGCCGAGATCGCGCTGGATCGAGGGCAGCGCGACGTTCACGACGGTGTTGTCGAGCATGATCATGAACAGCGCGAAGCACATCGCTCCGAGCGTCCACCACTTGCGGTTCTCGTCGGTGATCAGGTGGCTGTAACGGGTCAAGTCGGTCCAACTCCCTTCAGGTGCTCATAGGTCTGGGCGATGTCCTCGCGGTCCATCAGCGCGTCGATCGCGGCGTCGAGCTTGCGGCGCTGGGCGGCGCTGAGGCTCCCCGCAAACGCCTCCATCCCCGCCTGGCGGACAACCAGCAGCGTGTCGACCAGCTGCTTGCCCTTGGCGGTGATCGCGACGCGTCGCACACGGCGGTCGTCGGGGTCCTCCAGCCGGGTGACGAGCTTCTTCTTGACGAGAGCGTCCACCGCCCTGCTCATCGAGGGGACCGAGACACCGAAGGTCTCGGCCAGGTCGCTGACCTGGCGCGGATCCGCCGCCTCACCGAGACCGCCGAGCTCCAGCAGCGCCTTGCACTGGGTCATCGAGAGGCCGGACTCCTCGATCACGCGCAGCTGGTTGCCGCGGTCGTAGAGGAAGACGTGGCGCAGCAGAGCGCTGAGCCGCGCCGCGGTCTCCTGCGCCTCGCCGCTCACCTCGGGAGTGACCATCTCCTCGACGATCGCCGCAATCTCGCTCGCTTGCATGCCGCAATACTTGCATAAGCGCAACTATTTCTCCAACGAAATAGTTGCCCATGTGATGCACATCACGGAGCGCGAGTAATTCGGCCCCGCTCAGTTACTTGTAGATCGCGATCGGCAGGATCACCGCCCCGCGCTTCTGGATCCTCGTCTGTGCTTCCAGAGTGGCGATTGCAACGCCGCGCGATTTGAGGATCGCTTCGCTTCGTTCCCTCGGCGTAACCCCCGCCCTGCGTATCGTCCTGGTGCATTCCGGGTCGGTTCTGCAGAGCAGCTTCAACGGCGCGGCTGCGAGCGGTTGCTGCCAGGTCTCGACCGTGGGCGAGTCGACGTAGGCGGGCGAGTTGTGGTTACCGTCCTCGGGAAAAATCCGCACCACCTTGCCGACGACGGTGAATTCGCCCCCGCCGAACTTGATCAGGCTGCGCTCTTTGGTCAGCAGCCGGGCGTCCATCGGCATCAGGTACTGAACGTGTTCCTTTTCGTTCGAGGGCCGCAGCGCAAAGACGACGCGCGGGTCGTCGCCGACCCGGTCGCTGAACCGTTCAGCGTTGGCCCGCTGCAGCCTCACCCGTTCTCGCCCGGGCTGACCCTTCGGAGGTAGCGGAAACAACGTTGCGAGCGTTTCGTGTTGGCCGACCGCGAGATAGGGATTGAGGTAGATCGGCGGCCGGAGGCCGTGGGTCTGGAATCTGACGAACTGGCCCTCGGTCAGGACCGAGACGTCATGCTTGAACCGTCCGAGCCCAATCGTCGTCAGCCCGTGACGCAGGTTTTCGAGCTTCGCCAGGAGTTCGATGTAATTGCCCGCGGCGGTCGCCCGTATTTCCTTCGACGTCGACTCTTCATGTTCAGATTTACCACCGGCTCCAGCGCCCTGCAGGCCAATGTTGGCGTTCAATTCGCTGGATGACTTTTCGAACAGCTTCTTCGTAGTGAAGTTGCCGCCGTCGAACTCCGCCAGGTACGCGAGCACCCTCGTGCCGTCGAGATAGAGGAACTCGGGAGGCCCGTTGGCGGGGAATTGGGGGTCGCCGTTGCCGTTGCCCGAATGGAACCCGGTGACGAACCAGACCACAGCAGCGACGATGACGGCCAACTCGAACAGCTTGCACAGACAGGGCTGCTGCTTGACGGCATCGGCTGCGCTCTTCGCTTTGCCTTGGACACTCAAAGCGGGCATTAACCTAAACGATTTCGATTATTAGTGTCAACTGGCAAGCCTGCTCGGGACCGGTTCCGCCGCAGGCGGGTCTATCGTCGTCAGCGGCGATGTCGGTGGACCACGCTCAGCTCGATCGCGACCATCTCTGGCACCCGTTCACCCAGCAACAGGGCTGGGTCGAGGAAGAGCCGCTGATGGTCGAGCGGGCCGAGGGGGCGCAGCTGATCGACGGCGAGGGCCGGCGCTACATCGATGGCGTCTCCTCGCTGTGGTGCAACGTCCACGGGCATCGCCACGCCGGCATCGACGCCGCCGTGCGCGAGCAGCTCGACAGGGTCGCCCACTCGACCATGCTCGGCCTCTCCCACCCGGGCGCCGCCGAGCTCGCGGCGAAGCTGGTCGCGCTGGCGCCGCCGGGGCTCTCGCGCGCCTTCTACTCGGAGTCCGGCTCGACCGCGACCGAGATCGCGCTCAAGATGGCCTTCCAGTTCCAGCAGCAGCGCGGCGGCCAGCACGCGAGGCGGACCTCCTTCGTCCACCTGCGCGAGGCCTACCACGGCGACACGATCGGCTCGGTCTCGGTCGGCGGCATCGACCTCTTTCACTCGACCTACCGGCCGCTGCTCTTCGAGACGCACGCGGCCGAGCCGGGCGACGCCGCCGACCTCGAACGGGTTCTCTCCTGCCACGAGGAGGAGATCGCGGCGCTGATCCTCGAGCCGCTGGTCCAGGGCGCCGCCGGGATGCTCGTCCACCCCCCCGGCTACCTGAAGGCGGCGCGGGAGCTGTGCGACCGCTTCGGCGTACTGCTGATCTGCGACGAGGTGGCGACCGGTTTCGGCCGCACCGGGACGATGTTCGCCTGTGAGCGGGAGGGCGTCGCCCCCGACCTGCTCTGCCTCGCCAAGGGCCTCACCGGTGGCTACCTGCCGCTGGCCGCGACGCTGGCCACCGAGCGGATCTACGAGGGCTTCCTCGGCGCCCCGGCGGAGCAACGGACCTTCTTCCACGGCCACACCTACACCGGCAACCCGCTCGCCTGCGCGGCGGCGCTGGCCAGCCTCGAGGCCTTCGAGCAGGAGCGGACCCTGGAGCATCTACAGCCGAAGATCGAGCTGCTCGAGAAGGAGCTCGACTCGGTCGCGGCGATGCCCGAGGTGGCTGAGGTGCGCCGCTGCGGCACCATGGTCGGCATCGATCTCGGCGAGCACGACCAGGCACTGCGCCTCGGCCACCGGGTCACCCTGGAGGCGCGCAAGCGCGGCGCAATAGTCCGCCCGCTCAGCGACGTCGTAGTCCTCATGCCCCCCCTCTCCATCTCCGAGGCAGAGTTGCGAAGCCTCGTCGAGATCACGGCCGAGTCGATCGAGGCGGCATGCGCGTCGGCACACCCAGCACCGCTCGTTCAAGCGGCTTAGCTGTCTGTCTAAGACAATTACATTCAAGTGGGCTATACTGCCCACTATGACTTTCATAGTTCCACGAAAGAACGGAGCCTGGGAGATTCGGGAGACTCGGTCGACTGCATCCGGGCCCCGCAGCACAACCCTGGCGACGTTCCGCGAGTTGAGTGATGAAGTCATCGAACAAGCGCAGCCGCGAGCAGCCCAACCGCTCGACGCGGGCGAGTTGCGACGGGCGGCGCTTCGCGCGGGAGCTCCGGTCGCGAAGTCACCTGTGGACAGCGCCGCAAGTAAGCTGCTGGCTGAGCTGAGCATGGGACAACGGCCTCGGCGCGGCCTGCGACGGCTGCTCGCGGATGCGGTGGACAGCCGGGATGCCGGCCTCTCCGACGCCGCTCGGGCGGCCCAGGAGTGGGTCGCCGCCACGCCGGAGGAACGTGGAAAGACGCTGAGGGACCTTCTTCTCCTGGGAGACGCGCTCCCCAAGCGCCGCCGGCCGGACAGAAGTCAATTCCCCGGCTTCGGGCACACATAGCCATGGTCGAGCCCTCGCTTCCCGAGAAGGTCGTGGCAATCGATGAGGGACTCAAAGGCGCGCGCATACCGCACGCTTTTGGCGGTGCCCTGGCTCTCGCCTACTACGCCGAGCCGCGCGTGACCATCGATATCGACATCAACGTCTTCGTCCCGACGACTCGTATCGATGAGATCGACAACGCGCTGACTCCTCTCGGAGTCGCGCCCCTGGCTGCCGACGAGGCCCGGATTGCGCTGGAGCGGGACGGTCAGTGCCGGATCTGGTGGGGCATAACCGCCGTCGACCTTTTCTTCTCCTACACGGAGCTGCACGAGGCGATGCGCAAGGACGCTCGGCGAGTCCCCTTCGGCGACGACGAGATCGACATCCTCAGCCCAGAGCACCTGGTGGTCTGCAAGGCCTCCTTCGATCGCCCTAAGGACTGGCTGGACATCGAACAGGTTTTGGTCGCGACGGATCCGTTCGATGCGGAGGAAGTCGCCTTGTGGCTGGGGGAAATGCTCGGCGCAGATGACCATCGGAAGCAGCGCTTCGATCAGCTGGTCGCTGAGTTGAGGGATTAGCGCGCAAGTAAGGTGGCCCAATGGAGAGTCGGCGGAAAGGACCGGCGGAGGCGCCTAATCTGGGCGAGCCGGCGGTGCCGCGGCCCTCGGCTTCGGTGGTGCTGCTGCGACGTGGGGGCAAGCACGGCGACCGGGCGCTCGAGGTGCTCTTGCTGAAGCGGGCGGAGAGCGCGAAGTTCATGCCTGGAGTCTGGGTGTTCCCCGGTGGAGGCGTCGATCCCGGGGACGGAGAGGGCGAAGCCGGGTACCGGGCCTGCGCGGTGCGGGAGCTCGAGGAGGAGGCCGGGATCGCCCTGCCCGCGGACGAGGAGCTCGTGCTGTTCTCGCGCTGGATCACGCCGGAGGTGGTCTCGCGACGCTTCGACGCCTGGTTCTTCATCGCGCTTGCGCCCGCCCACACGCCGCCGGTTCCCGACGGCGTCGAGACGACCGAGGCGCGCTGGTTCGAGCCGCAGGCAGCGCTCGCGGCCCAGCACGCCGGCGAGCTCAACCTCGCCTTCCCCACCGTGCAGCAGCTCAAGTCCCTGCTGCCCTACCGGACGGCGACCGAGGCGATCGAGGCCCAGCGCGGCAAGCCGGTCGAGCCGATCCTGCCAAAGGTGATCGGCACGCCCGACCAGCACCGGGTCGTCCTCCCGGGCGACCCGGACTACCCCGCTTAACTCAATCCACGGGGAACGGCGCCAGCCCAGCGTGCCAGGGGCCGGGCGGGTAGGTGTGGATGCCGCTCTCGTCCATCTCGCCCTGCAGCCGCTTGAACAGCTGCCCGGCGTTTTTCAACGCCTCTTTGAGCTCGGCCTCGCTGCGCTCGCGCAGGCGCCAGAGGAACCAGAGCTGGCGGTCGTTTATGCCGAAGTCGATCTCGCCGGTCATCGTCGTCGTCCAGGCGAGGAAGCCGGGGCTGAACAGCTCGCGCAGCTTGACCGGGTCGTACTCGCTGGGGACCGTCGCCAGGAAGCGCTTGTTGAAGTCGATCGACTCGAACTCGACCTTGCGGGCGAAGCGCTGGGTGACCACCTCGCGCCCCTCGATCGACTCGACGTTGAAGGCCGGGATCACCTGGGCGAGGTCGGGCATGTGTGCCTTCGCCAGCAGCGCCGTGGGCAGCAGCGCCTTGCCGAAGAGCCCGCCGACCTGCTTTTCGTCGGCGTCGCAGCAGGAGCCCCAGAAGCCCTCGGCAAGCTGGCCGGTGAGCCGGTTCGAGCCGCCGACGCAGAGGGCGACCGGCGCGTCTTTGGGATTGATCCCGCCGACCGGCTCGTAGGTGAGCTCGTGGCGCTCGCCGTAGCGCCGCACGATCCCCGCCCAATCCTCTGCTTCCTGCTTTGCGCCCACGAGCCGATCCTATGCGGGTAGGATGCGGCTCATGGTCATCGCCCTCATCGTCGTGGTCGCGATTCTCGTAATCGGCGTCCTCTACTACATCTCCAAGCGCAACTCGATCATCGCCTCGCGCAACCGGGTCGACGAGTCCTGGAGCGGGATCGACGTGCAGCTCAAACGCCGTCACGATCTCGTCCCCAACCTGGTCGAGACGGTCAAGGGATACGCCGCCCACGAGAGCGAGACCTTCGAGAAGACGACGCAGGCGCGCGCTGCGGCGATGCAGGCCCAGAGCGTCGCGGAAACCGCGAAAGCGGAGCAGAAACTGACCCAGGCGCTGGCCGACGTGAAAGCGGTCGCCGAGAACTACCCGACCCTGCGCGCCACCGAGAACTTCCAGCAGCTCAGCCGCAACCTCTCCGAGCTGGAGGACGAAATCCAGGCCTCGCGGCGGATCTACAACTCCAACGTGCAGTCCTACAACACGATGATCCAGCAGTTCCCGGGCTCGATCATCGCCAACCAGAGCGGCTTCACGGCGCGCGAGTACTTCGAGATCGAGGACAAAGCCGACCGCGAGCCGGTCTCGGTCAGCTTCGACAAATAGAGGGCGTCCCGGCGGTCGCCGGCAAGCTCTAATCTTCCGACTATGAGTGCGACGACAGAGGCAACGCTCTGGATCTGCGAGAGCTGCGGCTTCATCTACGACCCGGCCATCGGCGATCCCGACGGCGGCATCCCACCCGGAACGTCCTTCGAGGACATTCCCAGCGACTGGTTCTGCCCCGTCTGCGGAGCGCGGACGACTGACTTCCGCCCAGTTGAGCCGGGAGAGGCCTAAGGCCGCGGGTCCACGCGGCCGTGGTCCATCGCCCATGACGTACGACTACGACTGGATCGTCGTTGGCTCCGGATTCGGGGGCTCTGTTTCAGCTTTGAGACTCGCTGAAAAGGGCTATGACGTCGCTGTGCTCGAGTGTGGGAAGCGGTTTGGGGATGACGACTTTCCCAGCTCTACCTGGGACAGCCGGCGCTACTTCTGGGCGCCGCGGGTGGGGATGAAGGGGATCTTTCGGCTGAGCATCTTCAAGGACATCGCCGTGGTCAGCGGCTCCGGCGTCGGCGGCGGCAGCCTCGGCTACGCGAACACGCTCTACGTCCCCCCCTCTCCGTTCTTCGAAGACCCGCAGTGGGCGGACCTGGAGAGCTGGGAGGCGCGGCTCGCCCCTCACTACGAAACGGCTCAGCGCATGCTCGGCGTCGTCGTCCACGACAAGGACGACCCGGCCGACCAGCTCCTGCGCGAGCTCGGCGAGGAACTCGGCGTCGGCGACACCTACCGCAAGACGCCGATCGGCGTCTACCTCGACAACCCGGGCCAGACCGTGGCCGATCCCTTCTTCGAAGGCGAGGGGCCAGAGCGGACCGGCTGCATGCAGTGCGGCCGCTGCATGGTCGGCTGCCCGCACGGCGCCAAGAACACGCTGGTCAAGAACTACCTCTGGCTGGCCGAGCACCGCGGGGTCGAGGTGCAGGCCGAGCGCACGGTCACCGACATCCGCCCGCTCGGCGCGGCCGACGGCAGCGACGGCTACGCGGTGACCAGCGAGCGCTCCGGCCTCCTGCGCGGCCGCCGGCGCCGCACCCTCACCGCCCGCGGCGTGATCGTCGCCGCCGGGCCGCTCGGCACCAACAAGCTGCTGCAGCGCTGCCGCCTTGGCGGCTCGCTGCCACGCGTCTCCCCGCGCCTCGGCGAGCTGGTCCGCACCAACAGCGAGAGCATCCTCGCCGTGCGGGTGCCGAAGGACTACCCCGAGGACCTGACCCGGCGGGTCGCGATCACCTCGAGCATCTACCCCGACCCGCACACCCACATCGAGACCGTCACCTACGGCAAGGCCGGAGACTCGATGAGCACGCTCAACACGCTGCTCGTCGGCGACGGCACGCGGGTGACGAGGCCGCTGAAGCTGCTCGGCCAGATCCTCCGCCACCCGATCAGGTTCCTCGAGGTCCTCTGGCCGTTCGGCACCTCGCACCGCACGATCATCCTGCTGGTCATGCAGACGCTCGACAACGCGATCGCCCTGCGGCCGAAGCTGAAGCGCAACGGCGAGGTGCGCCTGCAGACCGAGCAGGACCCCGAGAAGCCCAACCCGACCTTCATCCCGGTCGCCAACAAGGCGGCCGAATGGATGGCCGAGCGGACCGGCGGGATCGCGCAGAGCTCGATCATGGAGGCGACGCTGAACGTCCCCACCACCGCCCACATCCTCGGCGGCGCCGTGATCGGCCACGGCCCAGAGGACGGCGTCGTCGACTCGCGCCAGCGCGTCTTCGGCTACGAGAACCTGATGGTCTGCGACGGGGCGGCGATCCCCGCCAACGTCGGCGTCAACCCAAGCCTGACGATCACCGCCCTGGCCGAGCACGCGATGAGCCACGTGCCGCCGAAAGAGGGGGCCGAGCCACGTCCTCTTCCAGACGCGGCTCGGCCTGCAGTTACTGCCTAGCGCGAACTACTCGGCGAAGCGCTCTGCCACGTAGTCCCAGTTGACGACGTTCCAGAAAGCGTCGATGTAGTCGGGGCGTTTGTTCTGGTATTTGAGGTAGTAGGCGTGCTCCCAGACGTCGCATCCGAGCAGCGGGATGCTGCCGTCGGTGACCGGCGAGTCCTGGTTCGGAGTCGAGACGACGGCGAGCCCGGAGCTGTCCTTGACCAGCCAGGCCCAGCCGGAACCGAAGCGGGCGATGCCGGCTTCTTTGAACTTCGCCTTGAAGTCGTCGAACGAGCCGAAGGTCTCGTCGATCGCCGCAGCCAGATCGCCACTCGGCGTGCCGCCACCGTCGGGGCTGAGCATCTGCCAGAACAGCGAGTGGTTGAAGTGGCCGCCGGCGTTGTTGCGGACCGGCGCCTGCTTGTCGCCGGGCAGGCTGGAGAGGTTGCGCAGCACGTCCTCGACCTCGCGGTCGGCCCACTCGGTCCCCTCCAGGGCGGCGTTGGCTTTGTCCACGTAGGCCTGATGGTGCTTGTCGTGATGCACCCGCATCGTCGCCTCGTCGATGTGGGGCTCGAGCGCGTCGTAGTCGTAGGGAAGGTCGGGAACCGAGAAAGCCATCTTTGAAGCTCCTTGTTGTTTCGGTTGGTCTGGGGTGAGGGTATCTTGAGGCGACAGTGGACGATGGGCGCCTTGCCGGGGAAACGGAGCTCTGGCGCAAATACGCACAGGAGCGAGACCCGGCAATCCGGGAGGAGCTCGTGCGGCGCAACATGCCCTTCGCCAAGCGGCTCGCCCTGCGCTACCGGGGAGCCAGCGAGTCCTTCGACGACCTGCTCCAGGTGGCCAACCTGGGCCTGCTCAACGCCGTCGACCGCTTCGACCCCGAGCGCGGCATCCCCTTCACCGCCTTCGCCTCGCCGACCATCCTCGGCGAGCTCAAACGCCACTTCCGTGACCGGGTCTGGACCGTGCGCGTGCCGCGCGGCCTGCACGACCGCATGGCCGAAGTCGACAAAGCGATCACCGAGCTGACCAAACAGCTGCAGCGCTCGCCCTCGGTGGGCGAGATCGCCGCCCGGCTGGGGGTCGAGCAGACCGACGTGCTCGAGGTGATGGAGGCAAACCACAACCGGCGGCCGCTCTCGCTCGACCGGCCGGCCGGTTCGGAGGACTCCGAGGAGTCGGCACCGACCGAGTGGATCGGCGAGGAGGACGAGGGCTTCGAGCTGGTCGAGGGCCGGATCGCGCTCGACGCGGCGCTGCCCCACCTGGACGAGCGCGAGCGGCTGGTCCTGCGCCTGCGCTTCGCCGAGGACATGACCCAGTCGCAGATCGCCGCGCGGATCGGCCACTCGCAGATGCACGTCTCGCGCATCCTGCGCCGCGCCCTCGCCCGGATCCGGGAGCAGATCAGGGAGCAGCGGCAAAGCGAATGATCAGATACTCGCCGTCGCCGGATTCCTCAACGGTGAGTTCGTCGGCCAGCGCCTCCAGCGAGCCGCCGACGTCGGGAACCTCCAGCTCCTCGCGGATCTGGCTCGCCACGCCCTGCTCCATCGGCCCGAGGCGCAGGTCGATGCCTCCCTCATGCTCGTCGAGGTCGAGCCTCACGCGGCCATCGCTGAACCGCTCCGGGGCTGCCGCCGCGATCGCGTCGGTCATCAGAACGGCGTCGGAGACGCGATCGACGGAGAGCTCGCGCCGCGCCGCCAACGCCCCGACGACGCGGGCGAGGACAGGTGCCAGCAGCTCGGAGCGGTCGATCACCATCTCGGTGCGATCGGCGGGCATCGGCCTCATCTCGACCGGGTCGCCGCTGCCGTTGGCGCCGCCGCCGCGCAGCGGAACGCGCATCCTCACCACGGTTCCCTGGTCGAGCCCTCCCGAGATCGAGAAGCTGCTCGAAAGGGCCGCGATCAGCGAGAGGCCCAGCCGCAAGCTGTCGCGCTCAACGTCGGCACGCGGCCTGATCCCGCCGCCCTCGTCGCTGACGACCACCGTCAGCCCGCTCTCGTCGGGCTCGGCCTCGACGCTGAGCGGGCCCGGCTGCCCCTCGTAGGCGTGGACGACGACGTTCATGCAGGCCTCGGTGACGACGGTCTTGAGGTCGGCCAGCCCGGGTTCGTCCATCCCGATCTCCTCCGCCAGGCCCGCAAGCGCGTGGCGGATGACGGCGACGTTCTCGGATTTCGCGGGTAGCATCATCTGCAGCCCCCTGGGCCTGTCTTCGATCGCGTGAGTGTCTGAGCTGGACCCCATTCGTGCCGCCGAGAGACTGGGCTCTCGCGGAAACGAGCATAGTCGTAGGACTCCTGAGGTTTCTGGCTACCCTCCGCGTTCTGGGCACAAACCAACGGCGGCGACGAGCAGCTGTCAGGCGTCTGCCGACGGCCTGCCCTGCGGTAGGATCGGGCCGTGAGCCCAGTTCCCTTCGAGGTGGTGAGCGAGGAGCTCGACGACGGAATTCGCGCGTTCTCCGTCCGCGGCGAGCTGGACATGAACACGGCGCCGGAGCTCGAGCAAAAGCTCGATGCCGCCCTTTCCGAGTCCGATGTCTCGGTCGTCCTCGACCTCTGCGAGTGCGAGTTCATCGACTCGACCGGGATCGCCCTGATCGTCCGCACCTGGCAGCGACTCGAGGGCGGCGAGGGCGGGGGGCGGCTGGTCCTCTGCTGCCACAATCACCAGGTCCGCCGCCTGCTCGAGATCACCGGGGTCGACTCGTCGATCTCGATGCACGACGGGCGTGCCGAAGCGCTGGCCGAGCTGCGCGGCTGAGGCCGGCGCCCCCCGCAGTAGCTCAGACGTCGGCTTTTGCCTGCTGCATCTGCCCGGCGGCGAAGCGGGCCGTCGCCTGCTCGGGATCGGGGAAGACTTCGCCGCGCAGGAAGCGTCCCTCGCCGACCTGCCAGATCCAAGCCGCCGGCAGATCCCGGATCCCCTGTTCGCGGCTGCGCGCGTAGACACGGCCGCGGACCAGCAACGTGTCGTCGCGGCTCTGCAGCTCGCTGGGAGTGATCAGCAGCTCTTCCCAGACCTCGGCGACGTCGGCCAGATACGCGCGCAGGCCGTCCGGTCCGACGTAGGGTGCGTCGCGACCGACCGCTTCCGCCGTCACGACCGGGAAGAATTCGAGCCCCTCGTCGCAGAGCGCGACGATCTGGTCTCCGTCGCGCCGGTTGAAGGCGTCGAAGAGGCGCTCGACCAGGGCCATCCGCGAGTCACGCATCGCCGCTCTCCAAGCTCACCGCGGCCTCTGTGGAGGACGCCCACGCTTCCTCGGTCTCCAGACTCGGCGAAGCGCCGTGCGACGCGCGCGCGATCGCGAGCATCGCCACGTCATCGTCGAGCTTTCCCTCGGTGAAGGCGTGCAGCGAGGCCTCGAGTCGTTGCAGCGCCATCGCCGGGTTGGAGGTGCCGCCGAGTTCGGCACGCAGCCTCGCCTCGCCGTAGCGCCCCTCCGCTCCCTGCGCCTCGGCGATCCCGTCGGTGACGACGACGAGCTGCTGGCCAGGCTCGACCTCGCAACGGGAGATCCCCCACTCGGCGTCGTCGAAGGCGCCGAGGACCGGGTCGGCGCTCGCCACCTCGCTGACGCTCTCGGCGTCGACCAGCAGGGGCGGAGGATGGCCGGCGACCGCGATGCGCACCGGTTCGAAGCGATCCTCGCTCAGGGTCATCGCGGCGAGGCTGCAGAGGGCGGAGTCGCCGCGAGCAAGCAGAGCGCGATTGAGGGTCTGCAGGGCGACCAGAGGGTCGTCGGTGAGGACGGCGGCGGTGCGCAGGGTGTAGCGGGCGACGGCGGTTATCGAGGCCGCCTGGGCGCCCCGACCGGTGACGTCGCCGATCACCAGCATCCAGCCGCCCGGCACGCGGAAGACGTCGTAGAAGTCGCCGCCGACCTCGTTCTCGGCTCCCGCCGGCCGGTACATCGCGGCGATCGACCAGCCGGGGATGTGGGGCAGCGGCGAGGGCAGCAGGCCGCGCTGCAGGGTGTCGGCGATCTCGGCCCGCGCCGCCTCGGCGCGCTCGAGGTCGGCGAAGAGGCCGGAGTTGTCGAGCGCGAGCGCGACGCGGCCGGAGAGGATCCAGGCGAAGCGCGCGTCGTCGCGCCGGTAGCGCCGCTTCGACCAGCCGACCCCGATCGTCAGCGCTCCGGTCACTTCGCCGCGCGCCTGCAGCGCGACGGTGATCGCCGAGCGCATTTCCAGGCTGCGCAGGAACTCGAGGTCCTCGGCGTCGTCGTGGGCAAGCTCGCGCAGGTCGCGCTCGGACACGCGTTCGTAGAAGCGGGGGTCGAGCGAGGCGCGGCGGTCGCCTTCGACCATCGGCTGCGGGGTCGAGGGCAGCCGCTCGGCAAGGCCCCGCTCGCGCTCCCGTCCGCCTCCCGGCCCGACGCGAACGGCGACCCGGTGCGGGACGCGGTCGTCGTCGAGCACGTCGATCATGCAGAAATCGGCCAGCCCCGGGACGAGGATCGCGCAGATCGCATCGAAGGTCTCCTCCAGCGAGCCGCCCGCGTCCGAGACCGACGCGATCTCGCCCAGGATCTCGAAGCGCCGCCTCGCCTTGCGCTCACGACGAATCGTGATCGCGAGCACGAGCGCGATCAGCAGGGCAGCAAGGACCGCCACTACTATCGCGATCCAGTCGATTCCCTTCCTCCGATCGGTTGACAGCCTCTACCTAAAACACAGTAGCTGCCGCCTGGCGAAATGTCTAATTTCTGCGGTGCTTGCGAGGTCGACCACCCTTCGACCCTCGCCATCCGGAGCCCATCCCATACTGTCGATTGACTGGTTTACCCACGAATGGGATGGGTATGGATCTACCGATGGAGGACAGGAAGCGCGTCGCCCGTGGCGTCCCTCCCCGCGGCTGTCCAGAGGGGCGCTCGCAGCTGCGCGCAGAGTGCCTGATCGAGGGACTCGATCCCACGATCGAGGTCATGGTGCGGGTGCGGCAGACGGTCGAGCGACAGGTCCTCGATGCCAAGGGCGAGCCAGTCGATTTCCTCGTTGTCGCCGGTATCCGCTATGCCAGTCGCGAGGAGTCCGTCGAGCATGAGGTCTGGATCCCTTCGCTCCCGGGGCGCACAGCGCGCATAGAGCCGGCCGGCACAAGGCGAGCGGAGCTGGTCGAGAACGGTGTTCCGGTGGGAGCCCTGCATTGGGAGCGGGAACCTCTCCACGCGACGATCGAAGCCTGGACCGAAGAGATCGCTCCCGGGCTGCGTCGCGTTCAGGTCAGCGTCGCCAACCGGCTCGAATGGGATGGCGGCGAGTCCCGGCGGCCCCTGCTGCGATCGTTTTACGCGACCGAGGTCCTCATGCACAGTCCCGACGGTGCCTTTGCGTCCCTCGCCGATCCGCCGGTCCATCTGCGTGAGCAATCGGGCGCCTGCCACAACGAGGGCCTCTGGCCGGTCCCGATCGGAGAGGCCGGCGACCGGCGCACGATGCTCGCTTCACAGGTCCACCTGCAGGACTACCCGCAGGCGGCTTCCCAGACCGGCTCGATTCCATTCGGCCGTGGCAACGCCGACAGAAGGGCGAGCTCCCGCGCTCGCCACGCCGCCTGAAACGCGGCGAACGGCCCCGGAGGGCCTGCTCTGAGATAATCGCCGCCTTCGGGGCGTGGCGCAGCCTGGTAGCGCGCACCGTTCGGGTCGGTGAGGTCCCCGGTTCAAATCCGGGCGCCCCGATTGGCAGTCTCCTTCCGTCGTGCCTAGCACCACCCCGCACAGCCGCACCACGTCAGGCACGGCGGGGCGGTCTTGCGGGGCGGTGCAGGGGCATTCGTGATGCAGGTGTGATGCACCGCGATCCCGCCGAGTGATGCACTCTCGACCGTCCTGCCGGAAGGCGCAAGCAGCCGAGCGACCCCCTTAGCCCGATCCTGACCGTCCGCGTTCGTCGGCAAGTTCGATGAGGAGAAACGGGACCTCGCACTCGTCGCAGGCAAGGGTTAGCTCACGATCTTTGTAGAGCGCTCGACTCGGACTCGCTATGAGCGGTCTGTCGATACACCTTAGAACTGGTCTGCCGACCGTTTGTTGGCAGGACTTGGAGGAGTTGATCTCCGCCGACAGGTGGGGGTGGGACCCTGACCGCGGATTGGAAGCTGGGCTTTGGAATTCTTGAGCCGGGTCCCTTTCGACACAAGGCCCCCGCCCCTCGGGGAGCGATGGAGAGACACCCGGAGGGACCGTCGTCCCCCCGGGCGTGCTGTGCGACTACGCCCGGACTTGCTCGCCGGGCGACTCACCTATGTCATGGCCTGGCTGGCCGCGTCCGCGAAACTGAGGCGCCGATGAGCGCCTTACGTGCCTGTTGGCGCTCAGCCAACCTGGCCGTTTGACGTGTCGGCCCAAAAGCGCTCCCGCCAGCCAGAGTTGAAGTAGCCGGGCACGCGGGTGTAGGCACTGACGGCGGCAATCGAGGTTCCCGGCGGCGCCCACCATGAGTAGCTCGCCTCGTCGCTGTTCCCGGCGGTCCCGGTCGTGTTCTCCTCCAAGCGCAGGAAGCCACCCGTTCCGGCGGGATCGCCGTAGGCGGTGCCGCAGTCGTCGGTGAAGAAACCGGGTCGGGCGCCAAGGGTGGGGTTGCCCGAACCGTCAGCGGCGGCGCAGTAGAGCGTCTTGTAATAGGCGGCATGCGCGTTCGCCGCCGCGATGCAGCCGACGCCGACTGCGAGCACCATCAGCCATAGGGTTATTGCGATCGGGTTGACCGGCCCTTTCGGTCGAGGGGACATATTCCTGCTCCTTTTCCTGTGCCGATCGTGGCTCAGGGGAGACAGCGGTGGCCTCCCTTCCCTCACGGCGCTGGATACTGCGGGGCCGAAGAGGTGGGCGTTCCTTCGATCTGGCTGGTATCTGAGTTGACAAACACTCAGGTACGTCAGATGGCTCGCCGAAACGCCCCTCGTCTATCCGTCTATCAATCGGATGCGGGGACCAGCAAGGTGACCGGCATTTGGCCTACAAGGCTCTTTCGGCGCAAGCTCTTCGGGAGAGGTCAGTGAGCTTTTGGCGCGTCCCTGGGTGACTCATATGCCGCTGTCGCAATGCTCATCGCGACCGGGCTCTCGCCGGAGTCCTTCAAACGTTTCGCCGCCCGTCGCTGCTCATCATCGATGTAGTCGAGCAGTGCGTCCAGCTCGACGATCACCTCACCCCAAGCCTGTCGGTCGAGCGCAAGATACGTCCAAGAGACGTATCGATCCGTGCGTGCATCGAACGTTCCGGCCTGCATCGCCTCCTTGACGTCTCCGCAGAGCTGCTGAAAGGCTCGCCACCGGCCCGGGTCGTTTGCCGCATCCGGCAGGTTCGGCCGCAGGAAGTTGTCGTGGATCGTGGGAATGGTCGCCCGATAGAAATGCTCCGTCGAGCGCTGGTGAACTGGAGGACGGACTCGGGCCAGCCAGCGGAGTTCCTCAAGCCTCTTGAAACGCCGCAGCACGCTCTGGTAGCTGGCACCGTCGAACTCATGCCCATAGGCGCGATAGAACCGTGCGGCGCTCATCGCCCGGACGTTGAGCTCGTGCACTATCCGCCGGCACATATCGTCCGCGATTGCCGGGGACAGGCGCTCATGAAACTGGCCGGGGGGTTCGTCGCGTGTCACCAAGTCGAGTCCAATGATTTCGGACCCAGGACGCGGCATCTCGAAGCCGAGGATGAACACGTCGGCTCGAATCAGCTCCTCGCCGCTGTGCTCGACCCGAAACCGAGAATCGCTCTGGTGCGCATAGAGGGAGCTGAACTGAACGTCAACGGCTCCAATCACATTCGTCCAGCCGGCTTCGTCGAGCAGCACCGTCGTACACGACAGGTCTCGATACTGGTCTGAGCGCCGCTCTTCCATCGCAGTGCGAAGAACCGGCGCCATCTGGTTGAACAAAGCCCAGCTCGACGCGACCCGCAGTGAGTACGGCACCAGCGCCCAGCTCTCGGCGTCGATGAAAGCCGGCTCTGGCGCTCGGTAGAACCTTTCCATGCGGCCATTCGGCCCCAGGCCGTCGCGCATGTACCTGAGCCAGCCTTCGTCCTCAAGCCTCTTGAAGATCTTGGCCACCCGTGAGGGGGTGCCTCCGCCGAACTCGTTGCAGAACTGGGCCGACCCCATTTCCCGGATGTACAGCTCGGCGACGATTTTCAGTTGCAACTCGACCGAGAAAAGCTTGGCGAGCCGACGGAGATGCTCCCTCGGCGATCTTTTGCTCGGAAGGACTTCCGCTGCCACTACTTACTCCTCGAAGTCGGCGGGTTGCTGAGCGGACGCGAAGTCTAGAGCCATTCCAAGACGAAACCGAATTCGTCCCCAAAACGGTCGGCGGCTCCATTTACTCGGTTTTTTCTTTTCAATGGGAGGTGAGCAAATGAAGATCTCAGCATGCCCGATGGCGGCGCCGATTCTCTTGGTCAACAAGTTCGGCTAAGCCGAGCCTCGAACGACTGGCCGGACCCCCAACCGTGCTTCGACATCCGGGGGTTCGGCTCGGTCGGTAGCACATCCGTTCATTGGGTGCAAGCACGTTTAATTACACCACTCGAAATGATCTAGTAGAGCCGATCATTTACGTTCGTCGCGAATGAATCGCGACCACCTAGCGCAGCAACTAGATGACGAGTGGTGGGCGGCTGCTGTAGCGGACCGCCTATACCCCTTCCAGGTCGCGAATGCTGAAGCTGCTCGGCCCTGTTTCACCTCCCATGAACAGGGCCAGGCGGGCCAGATGCCCTGGGCGGTGGGCCGCGTGGCTGCCGCCCAGGGCTCGGCAAGAAGGGCGACCGCGCCCCTGGGCGGCGGATCGACTGGCCGCCGCCCAGGGCACGGCCGGGGAATGCGCAGATGAGACTCCCTGTGTCAACCCCCCGCCATTTGAAGACGTTGCAAATTGCCGTGTTTGGCGGGGTCATAGGCGACTCCGTCTTGCCAGCAGCGCCAG
>JAPVSJ010000017.1:0-43260 GCA_047519745.1 Actinomycetota bacterium
CCCGCGAGCACGGCATCCCGGTCAAGGGCGGCACCGAGGCGGCGCCGTACTCGATCGACGACAACCTCTGGGGCCGCTCCTCGGAGGGTCGCTGGATCGAGGACTTGTCCCACGCGCCCGAGGACGACGTCTTCCAGCTCGTCACCCGACCCGAGCTGGCGCCCGACGAGGCGGAGACCGTGGAGGTCGAGTTCGAGGCCGGCGTCCCGGTCGCCCTCAACGGCGAGCGGCTCGGCCTGGTCGACCTGCTCGAACGCGTCGCCGAGATCGGCTGCCGCCACGGGGTCGGGATCGTCGACCACATCGAGGACCGCATCGTCGGGCTCAAGGTGCGCGACATCTACGAGGTGCCGGCGGCGGCGATCCTGCTGCCCGCCCACCAGGAGCTGGAGAAGCTGGTCGGCACGATCCACCAGAACCAGTTCAAGCCAGGGCTCGACCAGAAGTGGGGCTATCTCGTCTACGCCGGACTCTGGTGGGAGCCGCTGCGCACCGACCTCGATGCATACATGGATGCAGTCAACGCTCAGGTGAGTGGGACGATCGGCCTCAAGCTCTACAAAGGGGGAGTGCGAGTAGTCACCCGCTCCTCACCCAACGCCGTCTACGACGCCGACCTCGCCTCCTTCGCCGAGTCCGGCGGGCTCTTCTCGCAGACCGCCTCGCCGGGCTTCATCGAGCTCTGGTCGCTGCAGTCGCGGATGGCACACAGGATCCGGCAGCGGGGCGAGGGCGGGGGGGACCGCTGATGTACGACAAGCTCGGCAAAGCGGCGTTGCGCTTCACCGTCGCCTACCTGCGCCGACGCTACCGGCGCGAGATCCGCATCGGCGTCGGTATCGGGGTCGCCGCGATCGGCATCGCGATCTACGTCGCCAACCGGGACGTGCCCGAGGGCTGAGGTGTCGAGATGCGCTGGAAGCCCGCAGTCGTTTTCCTTGCCCTGACTCTGCTCACGGTCGCGACCGCCCGTGCCGCCGACGTCGGCACGCTGCGAGACAAGGTCGGCAATGCGCAGGAAGAAGCCGCCTCGCTGGGGGCGCAGATTCGTGCTACCCAGGAACGCCTCGCCGCCACCGAAGCCGAAGCCACGGTGGCCGCGGCACGTGAGCGCCATCTGACCGGTCTGCTCGCCCACGGTCGCGAACGGGCCGCGCGACTCGCCGCCAAGGTCGAGCGCTCCCAGCGCCACCTGGACGCAGAGCGTGCGCGCCAGCGGCGCGCACGACAGGCGCTGGCGGACCGCCTGGTCGCGATCTACATGAGCGGCACCCCGAACACGGCGAGCATCGTGCTCGGCTCCGGCGACATCAGCGAACTCGAGGTCCGCACCGAATACCTGCAGCGGATCGAGGACTCCGACAGCGAGCTCGCCGCGCGGGTCGAGCAAGTCCGGAACGACGTGCGCCACGAGCTCGAGCTGGTCGCGAGCCTGAAGGCACGGGTGGATGCCTACAACGAAGAACTTGCCGCCGCCCGCTCGGAAATCGCCTCGGTGCGCGCTCGCGCCGACGAAACGGCTGGCCGGCTCGATGCGCTCTCGGCCGAACGCTCGTCCTCGCTGGCGAAGCTGAAAACGCGGATCGGCGAATGGGTGAGCGAAATCCAGGCGGCGGAAGCGGCCAGCCGCGAAGCGGCCGAAGAAACCGTCGGCCGCTGGCTCGGCGGGCCCTACTCGATCCCGACCTACATCGTGATGTGCGAGTCGGGCGGGAACTACAGCGCCGTCAACCCCAGCAGCGGCGCCGGCGGCGCCTACCAGATCCTCCCCTCGACCTGGGAACTCTACGGCGGCAACGGCGCCCCACAGGACGCGCCGAAGGCCGAGCAGGATCGGATCGCCGCCGAAATCTGGGCCGACTCGGGTGGCAGCGCCTGGGTCTGCGCCGGCTGAATCCGTCGTCGTCGCGCATTTCGCCACAAAAGGCTGCGAAACATTTTGCATTCAGCGCACCACCCGCGCGTCCCGACCTCCTAGCCTGGCATCATGCAGACAATGAAACTCACTCGCAGCGATAAGCGGACCGACGACCTGAACCAGAAGGTCGACGAGCTCAGCCGCGAGATGCACGCGGAATTCCGCGCGGTTCGCAGTGAGATGAACACTCGCTTCGACTCGCTGCACAGTCAGATGACGACGATGATGGCGACGATGATCGGTGGCTTCGTCACCCTGCTTGCAGCCCTGCTCGCCACACAGCTCTAGGCCAAGGCAGGGGAGGGAGGGCCGGCGTCGAAGCGGGTGCCCATGTTCGTGCGCAAGAAGCGAGGCTCGGCCGCGCGCCGCAAGCCGAAAGGCAAAGCGAAAGCGAAGCCGCGCCTTCCCCGTCCGCACCTCCCCGAAGGCTTGCAGCAGCGCCACCTCGATCTGATCGGCCTCTTCCTGATCGCCGCGGGCGTCTACCTCTGCTTCGTCCTCTTCTTCGGCTGGGACGGGGGCAAGGTCGGCTACGGGCTCGAAACCGGGCTGGAATACCTCTTCGGCAAGGTCGGGGCGCGGATCGCGACCGTGTTGATGCTCGCCGTCGGCACGATGCTGGTCACCGGCACCTCGGTCTCAACCGTCTTCCGCGGCGTCGGCCGCGGCGTCCGCCACACCTTCGCCGGCGGCCGCGACATCGCCCAGACCGCGATCCAGCACCGCGAGGAGCGTCGCGGCGAAAGAGCATCCGCATTCGAGACCCAGCCCGGTCCGACCGACGTGATGAGCACCTATCCCGAGGACGACGACTTCGAGCCGACCGTCGCGATCGCCTCAGACGGCGCAGAGGACGAGCCGGCCACCACGGAATTCGAGACCGAGGTAGAGCCGCACGCCGAGGTCGACCCTGAGCCTGGCGGCGCGGGCCTGAATCCACACGCTTACGACGTCGAGGTTCGCAGCGAGGAGGGCCTTGGCGTCGGCACCGACGCCGAGTCGAAGCAGACCTCCCTCACCCCGATGGGGCAGAAGCGCGGCGTCACCGAATCCGACCAGATCGACTACCGGCCGCCACCGGCCAAGGTGCTCGAAAAGGGCAAAGGCGACAAGGGCCCCGATCCGCGCGACCACGAAGTGATCGGCCGCAAGCTGGTCGAGACGCTCGGCCATTTCGGCGTCGAGGCCAAGATCGTCGGCATCGTCAGCGGGCCGCACGTCTCCCGCTTCGAGCTGCGCCTCGCTCCCGGCACCAAGGTGAAGAAAGTCACCGAGCTCTCCAACGACCTCGCCTACGCACTCGCCTCGACCGACATCCGCATCCTGGCGCCGATCCCCGGCAAGCAGGCCGTCGGCGTCGAGGTCCCCAACGCCCGTCGCCGCCTCGTCCGCCTGGGCGACATCTACGCCGGCCGCCCGGAGAAGACCTCGCCGCTGGTTGCCTGGCTCGGCAAGGGGATCGACGGCAATCCCGTCTGGACCGACCTGGCGAAGATGCCGCACGTCCTCGTCGCCGGCACCACCGGCTCGGGCAAGTCCGGCTGCGTCAACGCGATCCTCTCCTCGATCCTGATGCAGGCCTCGCCCAACGAGGTGCGCCTGGTCCTGGTCGACCCCAAGCAGGTCGAGCTCAACCACTACGAGCACGTGCCGCACCTGCTGACCCCGGTCGTCACCTCGCCCCGCCTCGCCGCCAACGTCCTCGCCAACCTGATCGGCGAGATGGAGAACCGCTACGGGATCATGGGCGAGGCGCGCTGCCGCAACCTGGCCGAGCTGAACCGCGCCCGCTCGAAGGCCGGCGAAGCGCCGCTGCCGCACATCCTCTGCGTGATCGACGAGCTCGCGGACCTGATGATGGTCTCCCCGGCCGAGGTCGAGGACTCGATCATCCGCCTCGCGCAGAAGTCCCGCGCGACCGGGATCCACCTGGTCCTGGCGACGCAGCGCCCGTCGACCGACATCATCACCGGCACGATCAAGGTCAACATCCCGGCCCGGATCGCCTTCGCCGTCTCTTCGCAGACGGACTCGCGGGTGATCCTCGACCAGGGCGGCGCCGAGGCGCTGCTCGGTCAGGGCGACATGCTCTTCCGCGGCGCCGGCACCTCGAAGATGGCGCGTGTCCAGGGCGCCTTCGTCACCGAGGAGGAGATCGCCCGCATCACCAAGCACTGGGCGAAACAGGGCGAACCCGAATTCGCCGCCGAGCTGCTCGAGTCCCGCGAGGAGACCGGGGGGGAGGGTGGCGAGGACGAGTTCGACCCCGACGCCGACGACCTGCTCGACGAAGCGATCCGCACTGTGGTGCAGACCGAAACCGCTTCCGTCTCGATGATCCAGCGCCGCCTCCGCGTCGGCTACACCCGCGCGGGTCGCCTGATCGACATGCTCGAGCGCCGTGGCGTCATCTCCGGTTATGAGGGCTCCAAGCCGCGGCAGGTGCTGATCGGCGAGGCCGATCTGCCCCGAGTGCTCAGCGGCGGGCAGGATCCCCAGCCGGTCGCCGTCGAGGCCGACGAGGCGAATTAACAGCGGTCTTTCGCGCCCGGAAGGCGCAGCGGACACAATGTCCCGATGGACACCGGCATCGGAGCCACTCTTCGCGAGGCGCGGAATCGCCGCAAATTGGATCTCCCCGCGATCGAAGCCGCGATCAAGATCCGCGTCCGCTACCTGCAGGCGATGGAGAACGAGGAGTGGGACGCCCTTCCCGGCGGCGCCTATACGCGCGGCTTCATCCGCACCTATGCCTCCCACCTGGGCCTCGACGGCGACCGCCTCGCCGACGACTACCGCCGGGCGACGGGGCCGACGGTGGGAGACCGAGTGCCGAAACGGGTCGAGCCGGTGCCGACGGCGATGCGTGGGGGCCGGCCGCGGATCTCGAACCGCGTCCTTGCCGCCATCGTCTGCCTCCTCTTGATCGCGGTCTTGGTCGGCGTCGCCCTTGCGGGTGGGGGCGGTGGCTCATCGACTTCGCCGGCGACGGGCGGAGGGGCGAAGAAGGCGCGAAAGCAGCGCGCCGGGGCGAAGGCGACGACTGACAAGCCCGGCGTCGCCGTGCGGCTGACCGCGACCGCGGAAGTCTGGGTCTGCCTGCTTGGCGCACGGGAAGAACGGCTCGTCGACGGCCAGATCCTCGAAGAAGGCGCCGAAGCCGGCCCCTTCCGGTCCGGCGGCTTCGAAATCGCCCTCGGCAACGGCTCGGTGACGATGCTAGTCGACGGCAAGCGTGCCGACGTTCCGGAAAGCTCCAGCCCGGTGGGGTACCGAATCGATGCGAGCGGCAAGCTGATCGCCCTGGAAGAAGGCGAAAGGCCGAGCTGCGAATGACTGGAGCGGGTCCGGTAAGAGCGGGCATCGTGGTTACCGGCACCGAGGTCCTGACCGGGCGCATCGTCGACCGCAACGGCCCCTGGATCTCCGAACGACTCGCCGAGCTTGGGGTCGACGTCGCTCACATCACCGTGGTCGGCGACCGCCCCGAGGACCTCGAGGCGGCGCTGCGCTTCATGGCCGGCGAGGGCATGGACCTGATCGTCACCTCCGGCGGGCTCGGGCCCACCGCTGATGACCTGACGGCGGAGGTCGTCGCCCGCTTCGCCGGCGTCGAGCTTGTGCTCGACGAGGAGATGGAGGAGAAGATCGCGGCGATCCTGCGCGGCTTCGCCCGCCGCTTCCGCTTCGACGAGGAGGCGGTGCGGGAGGCGAACCGCAAGCAGGCGATGGTCCCGGAAGGCTCGCTGCCGCTCGATCCGGTCGGAACCGCGCCTGGATTGGTGGTACCCGTGGACGGGCGGATGGTGGTCGTCCTGCCCGGGCCGCCGCGCGAGCTGCAGCCGATGTGGCCGCGGGCGGTCGAGTCGCCACCGGTCCAGGCGGTCCTCGCCCGCGCCACGCCGCTGCTCTCCTACACGGTGCGCATGTTCGGCATCCCCGAGTCGGAGATCGCCAAGAGCCTGCGCGAGATCGAGCGCGGCGGGGTCGAGCTGGAGACCGTCGAGATCACCACCTGCCTGCGCAAGGGCGAGATCGAGATCGACGTCCGCTACCGAGCCGAGGCGGCGCCGGTCGCCGAGGCCGTGCGCGCCGGGCTGGCCGACCGCCACGCGCGCCATCTGTTCAGCCTCGAAGGCGAGACGATCGACTCCCAGCTCGCCGGGCTGCTGAGCGGCCGCAGGCTGGCGCTGGCCGAGTCCTGCTCGGGCGGCCTGCTGGCGGCGCGGATCACCGACCTGCCGGGCGCGTCCGCCTACTTCGCCGGCGGTGTCGTCGCCTACTCGAACGAGGCGAAGGCCGAGCTGCTCGGGGTCGACGAGGCCCTGATCGAGGAGCGTGGCGCTGTGTCTCTCGAGGTGGCCGAGGCGATGTCGCGCGGGGCGCTGGAGCGCTTCGACGCCGACGTCGCGGTCTCGATAACCGGCATTGCCGGTCCCGACGGCGGCAGCGAGGAGAAGCCGGTCGGGTATGTCTGCTTCGACGCACGTCTCGCCGACGGCACCGTCATCGCCCGCGACCCGGTGATTCCCGGGGGCCGCGACGACATCCGCGAACGCTCCGCGCTGGTCGCGATGCACCTGTTGCGAACCCTGCTCGGCGCCGGCGACCCACCGTTGTAGGGAAGGCGTTACAGACATTTTTCGATCGTGTCTTGTTCCGCGCGTCCGGGCCCCGTAGCGTCGGCGGCATGGCGAAGCAGAGGTTGAAGAGCCCGCGGGTGCGGTTGTTCGTCGCCCTCGACCTGCCCGACCGGGTGCGGGCGGGGATCGCCGCGTGGGGGCGGGGCGCGCTTGCCGATCCGGCGCTGCGGCTGGTCAAGCCGGAGTTTCTCCACGTCACCCTCGCCTTTCTCGGATACCTGGCGGAGAAGGAGATCCCCCGTCTCAGGGAGATCGTCGAGGCGAGCCGGGCGCCGGCTCCCGCAATCGCACTGGGCGATCCGGTCCCGCGCCCCGAGCGCGGCCGCCCGCGCCTCTTCGCCCTCCCGGCCGAGTCGCCTGACACGATCGCGATTCAGGCTGCGCTCGAACAGAGGCTGGTCGTGGCACGCCTGTTCAAGCCGGAGAAGCGGCCGTTCTGGCCGCACGTGACTGTGGCCAGGGTGCGGCGCGAGGAACGCGGCTCGAAGCGGCCGGCCCTCGTGGCGGACCGCCCGGGGCCGCTGCCGAAAGATCTTTCCCAGTCGTTCCGAGCCGTCCGATTGACGCTCTACCGTTCGCAAATCCAGCCGCAGGGTGCGCACTACACCCCGCTGGCGCAAGTCGAGCTGCCCACAGACGGGCGGCAGTGAGGTGGAAGAGATGGCAGACAAGAAAATCGCCCTGAAGGACGCCTCGGCCAAGGATGCGAAGGCCAAGGACGCGGCGCTCGAAGCGGCTGTAACCCAGATCGAGCGGGACTTCGGCCAGGGCGCGCTGATGCGCCTCGGCGCCGACGCGACGATCAAGATCCCGGCGATTCCGACCGGGGCGCTCGCGCTCGACCTGGCGCTGGGCATCGGCGGCGTCCCCCGGGGGAGGATCGTCGAGATCTTCGGCCCCGAGTCCTCGGGCAAGACGACGCTGATCTACCACATCATCTCCGAAGCCCAGGCCCGCGGTGGGATCTGCGCCTTCATCGACACCGAGCACGCGATCGACCCGTCCTACGCCCGCAAGATCGGCGTAGACACCGACGAGTTGCTCGTCTCCCAGCCCGACTACGGCGAGCAGGCGCTGCAGATCGCCGATCGCCTGATTGCCTCAGCCGCGATCGACGTGGTCGCGATCGACTCGGTGGCGGCGTTGACGCCGAAAGCCGAGCTCGACGGCCAGATCGGCGACACGACCGTCGGCCTCCAGGCGCGGCTGATGTCGCAGGCGATGCGCAAACTGGCCGGCAACCTCAACCGGACGAACACCGTCTGCCTCTTCACCAACCAGATCCGCGAAAAGGTCGGCGTCCAGTTCGGCTCGCCGGAGACCCAGCCGGGTGGGCGGGCGCTCAAGTTCTACTCCTCGCAGCGCCTCGACATCCGCCGCATCGAGACCCTCAAGGAAGGCACCGAGGCCGTCGGCAACCGGGTCCGGGTCAAAGTCGTCAAGAACAAGCTCGCCTCGCCCTTCCGCCAGGCGGAGTTCGACATCGAGTACGGGACCGGCATCTCGCGCGAGGGCGGCCTGCTCGACTTCGGCATCGAGCACGACCTGGTGCAGAAATCGGGCTCGTTCTTCTCCTACGGCAAGACGCGGCTCGGCCAGGGGCGCAACAACGCCAAACAGTTCCTCGCCGAGAACCCCGAGATCGCGAGCGAGATCGAGACCAAGATCCGCACCGCGCTCGGCATCGGCACCGAGAACGTCGTGCCCGAGGCCGAGGAGACGGCGCCTGCAGCCGATTCGACGGTCGAGCCGGTGACCGAGGCGCAAGCCGCGTAGCCGATTAGACAGACGCGTCTATGGGAGTAGCATGCTCTCTAGATGAAAATCAGCATGCCGCCGTGGAAATGGTCACGCGGCAACGGTTCGGAGCCCGATCTGGTTCTGGGCCGGCTGGAGGCGTTGGACGCACAGCTTGGTGAGCTGAAGCGTGCCGAGCTGGAACGGATCTCCTCGCTGAGCGCGGGCGAGGCGCGCCAGATGCTTCTCGACGAAGTCGAGGTCGACGCACGGCGCCAGGCCGGTCTGACTCTGCGCAAGATCGAGCAGGAGACGCGCCAAGAGGCGGAGCGGCGTGCCCGTGGCATCCTCGCCACCGCGACGCAGCGGCTTGCCGGGCCATACGCGGTGCGAACGACGACCCAGCTGGTCCGTCTGCCGAACGACGAGATGAAGGGCAGGATCATCGGTCGCGAGGGACGCAACATCCATGTGCTCGAGCAGTTGACCGGGGTCGACATCATCGTCGACGACACCCCCTCGGCGGTGCGCCTCTCGAGCTTCGACGGGATGCGCCGCGAGATCGCCCGCCTCACCCTCGAACGGCTCATCGCCGACGGCCGCATCCACCCGTCTCGCTGCGAGGAGGCGTTCGAGCAGGCGACGAGGGAAATCGAGGATCGGGTGGTCGAAGAGGGCGAGCGAGCGACGCTCGACGCCAACGTGAACGGCCTCCATCCCCACCTGATCGATCTGCTCGGCAAGCTGCAGTTCCGCACCAGCTACGGGCAGAACGTGCTCAGCCATCTGGTCGAGTCCTCATACCTGGCTGCGCTGATCGCGGTCGAGCTCGGCGCCGCCGCCGACATCGCCCGCCGAGCGGCGCTGCTGCATGACATCGGCAAGGCCGTCGACCAGGAGGTCGATGGGACGCACGCCCAGATCGGCGCTCGGCTGGCCCGCCGCTACGGGGAGAGCGAGGAGGTCGCGCACGCGATCGAGGCGCATCACGACGAGGTCGAGCCGCACTCGGTCGAGGCCGTGGTGGTGCAGGCCGCGGATGCCCTCTCGGGCGCGCGGCCCGGCGCCCGTGGCGACACGCTCGAGGAATACGTGGCGCGGCTTCACGAGCTCGAGGAGCTGGCCTCGCGGCACGCCGGGGTCGAGCGGGTCTACGCGATGCAGGCCGGCCGCGAGATGCGGGTCATGGTCGACCCGGGCGAGGTCGACGACGATGGCGCGGCGCTGATCTCGTTCGAGATCGCCGCGGCGATAGAGCGCGAGGTCTCCTATCCCGGCCGGATCAAGATCACCGTCATCCGCGAGAGCCGCGCCACCAGCTACGCCAAGTGAGCACAGCAGCCGGTGTCGCTCCGCCGTCCGCTGTGGATAGGATTCCCGCCGCATGGACAACGGAACCGTCTTCTTCGTGATCGGACCGCTGCTCGCCGTCTCGGCGGTCGTGGTCAGCTTCATCGGCCTGCGCTTCGAGAACTTCCCCGGGAGATTCACGCCCCTGGTCGTCCTCTGGTTCGTGGTCCTGGTCGGCGGCGCGACGACCTTCGCGGTCCTTCATGGCAAGGACGAGCAGGAAGCCAGGGCAGCAGAGGTCGAAAGCGCCGGCGAAGAATTCACTGAAGAGGAGAAGTCTCCGGTCGGCCCAGAAGAAGCCGGAGGCGCCGCCAAGGCCAAGCCGGAAGCCAAGGCCAAGGGCCCGGGCGGGACGCTCCAGCTGGCGGCCGACCCGACGCAGATCGCCTTCGACAAGACGACGCTGACCAGCAAGCCGGGCAAGGTCACGATCGACTTCGACAACCCCTCGGCGCTCGAACACGACGTGGCGATCGAGCAGAACGGCAAGCAGATCGCGGTCTCGGAAACGATCGCCAAAGGCAAGACCTCGGTGACGGCCGATCTTGAGCCCGGCACCTACACCTTCCTCTGCACCATCCCCGGCCACGCCGAAGCTGGGATGGAAGGAACGCTCACGATCAAGTAACGCCGTTACCCTGCTCCTCATGAAGCGGTACCACGTCACCACGTTCGGCTGCCAGATGAACGTGCACGACTCCGAGCGGATGCAGGGGATGCTCGAGTCGCTGGGCTACAAGCAGGCGCCGAGCCGGGCTGACGCCGACCTGATCCTCTTCAATACCTGCTCGATCCGCGAGTCGGCGGACAACCGCTTCGTCGCCCACCTCGGCGAGGCGAAGCGGCTCAAGTCCGAAAACCCCGAGCGGGTGGTCGGGGTCGGGGGTTGCTGGGCGCAGTCGGTCAGGGAGGAGGTCTTCGAGCGCTTTCCCTTCGTCGACGTCGCCTTCGGCCCCGGGCAGATCCACAAGCTTGCCGAGTTCCTCAACTCGGACTCACTCACCGCCCAGGGATATTTCGAGTTCGAGGACTTCTCCGGTCACCTGCCAGCGCGTCGCGAGCGCGAGTTCCAGGGCTGGTTGCAGATCTCGCAGGGCTGCAACTGCCGGTGCTCCTACTGCATCGTCCCGTCGACCAGGGGCCGGGAGGAGAGTCGCGACCCGACCGAGCTGATCGTCGAGGCCGAGGCGCTCGCGGCCGACGGCGTGCGCGAGGTGACCCTGCTCGGGCAGAACGTCAACAGCTACGGCCGCGACCTGCCCGGCGACTCGCGGATCGGCTTCGCCGAGCTGCTGGCGCGGGTCGACTTGGTCGAGGGAATCGAGCGCATCCGCTACACCAGCCCGCACCCCAAGGACATGCGCGAGGACGTGATCCGCGCCCACGCCGAGCTGCCCGCCCTCTGTGAGCACATCCACCTGCCGCTGCAGTCGGGCTCCAGCGCGATCCTCAAACGGATGCGGCGCACGTATGACCGCCGGCGCTACATGGACCGCGTCGCGCTGATCCGCGAGCACGTTCCCGACTGCGCGATCACGACCGACATCATCGTCGGCTTCCCGGGCGAGACCGAGGCCGACTTCGCCGAGACGCTCGAAGTGGTCGATGAGGTCGGCTACGACAGCGCCTTCACCTTCGTCTTCTCGCCACGGCGCGAGACTGAGGCGGCCACCCTGGGCGAGCAGGTGCCCCACCCGGTCAAGCGCGAGCGGATGGAACGGCTGGTCGAGCTGGTCCAGCGACGGGCCACCGAGCGGGCGCAGCGGTTCGTCGGGCGCGAGGTGGAGGTTCTCGTCGAAGGCACCAGCCGCACCGGTCCGACGCGGCTGCGGGGAAGGACCCGGCACAACAAGGCGGTGAACTTCGATGGGGTTGGCGAGCCGGGTGAGTTCGTGACCGTTGAGATAGACCGCGCTACTTCGACGACCTTGGGAGGGGTGGCGGTGAAGCCCATCGCGGTTTGAACGTCCTTGGGATCTTTGGGCCGACCGGCGTCGGCAAGACGGGTGTTGCCATCGCGCTTGCGGAAAAGCTGCGAAGGCTGGGCGAAGACCCGGTAGCCATTTCTTGCGATGCGCTTCAGGTGTACGAAGGGCTTGGCGTGTTGACCGGGGTTGCCTCCGATGAGGAGCGGGAGAAGCTGGAGCACCGGCTGGTTGGCTTCGTGCCCGTTACCGAGCCGTTCTCGGTAGGCGATTACATGGAGTTGGCTCACGCGGAGATCGATGCTGCGCTTGAAGCGGGGCGGAGGCCGATCGTGGTCGGGGGGACCGGGTTGTATCTGCGGGCCGCGGTTGCCGAGCTTTCGCTTGAAAAGGCGCCCTCTGGGTCGGAGGAGTCTGAGCTCTGGTCGCCGGAGACGCGGTTGCCGACGACGATCTTCGGGCTCGACATGGATCGTGCCCGGCTCTACGGGCGGATCGACGCGCGGACCGAGGCGATCGTCGCCGCGGGCGCCGAGGAGGAGGTGCGACGGGCCGAAGCGCTGGGACCATCGCGCACGGCTCGCAAGGCGCTCGGCTTCGACGAGCTGCTCGGCGGCGACATCGAGCTGATGAAGAAGCGCTCGCGCAACTACGCGCGCCGCCAGCTGACCTGGATGCGCAAGATTCCCAACCTGCACCCGATCGACCGCACCGGTCGCTCCGACGCCGACATAGCCGCCGAGATCGCCGATCGCCTCGACGATTGAACGGTTGTACCCCCTATAGGGGGTACAACTGACCAGTCTCGGAAGTCGCGGCCCTTCAATAGGCTCCGACGATGCGATTCGAGAAGTGGCAGGCGCTGGGCAACGACTACGTGATCGTCGAGGCCGATGCGCTCCCCTGGGAGCTGACCGGCTCGCGTGTGGAGTGGATCTGCGATCCGCACTTCGGCATCGGGGCCGACGGGGTCCTGCTGCTCTCGCGCAGCGACGATCCCGAGTTCGTCGCCGAGCTGCGGATCTTCAACCCTGACGGCTCGGAGGCCGAGCTCTCCGGCAACGGCGCCCGCGAGGCGATCCTCTACCTGCGCCGGCATGGCTGGACCGACGCCGACGTCTTCACGATCCGGACCGCCGCCGGGCCGATCACGCCGACGATCACCTCCGAGCTGACCTGCTCGGTCGAGATGGGCAGGGCCTCGACCACCTCCAAGGACTTTCCATCGGGCGGCGCGGACGGCAGGGGCTCGCTCAGCGCGGGCGGCCGCGAGTGGGAGTTCCAGCACGTCTCGATCGGCAACCCGCAGTGCGCGATCGAGGTCGGCGAGGGGCTCGAGGAGCTCGATCTCGATCCGATCGGCCCGGCGATCGAAGCGAGCGAGCTCTTCCCCAACCGCACCAACGTCTCCTTCTTCGAGGTCGATGGCAGCCGGGTGCGGGCGCGGATCTTCGAGCGCGGCGTGGGGGAGACGCTCTCCTCTGGCACCGGTGCGAGCGGCGCCGCGGTGTCCGCCTTCCTACGTGGTGCGCCGAGTCCGATCACCGTGGAGCTGGACGGTGGTGAGCTCGAGGTCGAGATCTCCGACGAGCTCGACGTGCGGCTGAGCGGCTGGGCCGAGCCGATCTGCTCCGGCGAGATCTCACCGGAGCTGATGCAGGCGCTGTCCGAGCTGGACAGCTAGATTTCCGCGCCCGTGGCGATCTCGGATCCATCTAAACGTTTGGAGGCGATGCCTCCGTACATGTTCCAGGAACTGGAGCGGCGGATCGCCGAGAAGCGCGCCGCCGGCATCGATGTGATCAGCCTCGGGATCGGCGATCCCGACGAACCGACCTACCCTCACATCGTCGCGGCGATGCAGGAGGCGGTCGCCGACCCGGCCACCCACCAGTACCCGAGCAACCGCGGGCGCGACGATTTCCGCGAGGCCTTCGCGCGCTTCTACGACAAGCGCTTCGGAATCGAGATCGACCCCGGCAGCGAGGTGATCCCGGCGATCGGCGCCAAGGAGTGCATCTACAACCTCTGCTTCGCCTTCCTCGACCCCGGCGGCGTCGCCCTCGCCTCGGATCCCGGCTATCCGGTCTACACGGGTGGCCCGATCCTCGCCGGCGCGACGCCCGAGCTGCTGCCCCTGGTTCCCGAGCTCGGCTTCGCCCCCGACCTCGGGGCGGTGCCGCCCGACATCGCCGCCAAAGCCCGGCTGATGTTCGTCAACTACCCCAACAACCCGACCGGGGCCGTCGTCCCCGAGGGCTTCTTCGAGCAGGTCGTCTCCTTCGCCCGCGAGCACGAGATCCTCGTCGTCCACGACAACGCCTACTCGGAGACGACCTACGACGGCTACGTCGCGCCCAGCTTCCTCGCCACGCCCGGCGCCAAGGAGGTCGGCGTCGAGGTCTTCTCTCTCTCCAAGGGCTTCAACATGACCGGCTGGCGCTGCGCCGCGATCCTCGGCAACGCCGAGGCGGTGCAGACCTACTGGCGACTGAAGACGAACGTCGACTCGGGCCTGTTCGAGGCGGTGCAGAAGGCCGGAATAGCCGCGCTGGAGGGCCCCGGCGAGCCGCTCGAGCGGATGAACGAGACCTACGCCCGCCGCCGCGACCTCGTCGTCTCGGCGCTGGGCGAGATCGGCGTCGAGGTGAGCGCGCCGCAGGGGACGATCTACGTCTGGGCGCCCGTGCCCGACGGCCACACGTCGACCTCCTTCGCCGAGCTGGTGCTGGAAGACGCCGCGGTCGTCGTCTCGCCCGGCTCGATGTACGGGCCGAGCGGCGAGGGCTTTTTCCGCATCGCGCTCACCACCCCCGACGACCGCATCACCGAGGCGGTCGAGCGGATGCGCGAGCACCTCGCCTAATCGGCTGATTTTCCCGTACGGGAAAATCAAGGCCTTAGAGAGGCAAAATATGGGCTGATTTTCCCGTACGGGAAAATTGATATGTTCTGTCCGCGCGATCTGCCATTATTTTCCCGTACGGGAAAATGAAAAAGCAGATCACAAACGAGCAGGACCTCGGGGCGTCGATTCGCAGCCGGCGCAATGAGCTCGAACTGACTCAGGGCGAGCTGGCCGATGTCTCAGGCGTGACCCTACGATTCGTCAGTGAACTCGAGCGGGGCAAGGAGACGGCGCAGTACGGCGGGATCCGGCGCGTCCTTGCGGCATTGGGACTGAATCTATTCGTCGAATCGCGATGACCGCGCTCGACGTCTACCTCCACGAAGACCGCGCCGGGACGCTGGAGCGTCTCGACGGGGCGAAACTGCGGTTCGCCTACGATCGCGACTGGCTTGCGACGGCTGCAATGCCGCTTTCGCTCTCGCTCCCACTCAGGGAGGAGCCCTACGCCGATGAGGACTGCCGCCCCTTCTTCGCCGGCCTGTTGCCGGAGGGGGCGTTCCTGAGGGCGATCGCGCGCGCCTTCGGCATCTCTGCCGATAACCCGTTTTCCGTGCTACGCGAGATCGGCGGCGAGTGCGCCGGTGCGGTGTCGCTCGTCGAGGTCGGTACCGCCCCACCGTTCTTCTCCTCGCCGTCGCCCCGCTGGCTTTCAGAGGGTGTGCTCGCCTTGCTGCTCGAGGAGCTTCCGACACATCCCCTGATGGCGGGCGAGGATGACGAAGAAGGCATTCGCCTATCGCTGGCCGGAACGAGGGACAAGCTCGGCGTCTTGCTGAAGGACGGGGCCATCGGTATTACGCGGGGGCGCCCGCCCAGCACCCACATCATCAAGGTGCCGCCATCACAGCTCCCCGGACTCGTGGCAAACGAGGCCTATTGCATGGCGCTGGCCAAAGAGGTAGGCCTCACCGTCGCAACGGTTGAGCCCCTACGCGCCGGCGACCGCCAGGCCCTGCTCGTGGAGCGCTACGACCGGTTTCGCGAGGGATCGCGGGTGCGGCGGCTTCATCAGGAGGATTTTTGCCAGGCCACGGCTCGGCCGCCCGACGCGAAGTACGAGTCGGAAGGGGGACCTGGTGTCGCCGAGTGTGGGGCGCTTATCCGCGCTCATGCGGCCGGACCCGGCGCGGCATTGCTGCGGTTTCTCGACGCGCTGCTCTTCAACGTCTTGATCGGCAACGCCGATGCCCACTCCAAGAACTACTCGCTGCTGCTCGAGGGTCCCGGCGCGCCGAGGCTTGCGCCCTTATACGACCTGATCTCGACCCGTGCCTATGGGCGCCGGTTCGGTCGCAAGATGGGCATGAAGTACGGCGGCGAGTATCGCCCCGACCGAATCAGAGGGCGTCATCTTGACCGTCTGGGGGACGATCTCGGCATCGCCCACCGTCGTGTTCGGCAGCACGCGGAGGACATCGCTGTGGCTGCGCTCCGCTCGCGGACCGTGGTGAGGGAGCGCTTAGGAGACCCCTGGCGAGAGGACCCGATCCTCGACCCGATCGACGAGACGATCGAGCTGTTCGCCGGCGTGCTTGGCGCAGCGGCGGCCGAGCCGGCCTGACTCAGGCCGCTTCGCGCTCCTCGCGCTTGCGCCAGTATCGATCCAGGCCGCGCCATTGGTACTGGGGCGGGACACACTGGATCAGCTCTTCGGCTGAGTCGGTGGAGTCGGCGTGCTCGACAACCCGGTTGCGGTGGCGTTGCTCGTAGGCTTCCTCGGGCAGTTCGCGCGCCAGCTGGGCCTCCTCGCGCAGGCGTTCTCTGACTTGGGCGAGGTGAGGCTCGGGGTCGTCGATCGCGGCGAAGTGGGTCAGGGCGAGCCTCTCCGGTTGCCAGCCTTCGACGATCCCGAGCGAGGTCTCCCACGCCTCGACGTCGATGTCGGGCGGCGGGGTGGGGGGGACGACGAGATCCACCCCCGCGATCCGCGCCCCCGCTACGTCGCCGACGAAGGCGGTGCCGCTCTCTTCGTGCAAGTAGCAGACGTGGTGGGAGGCGTGGCCGGGCGTGTAGGCGACGCGCATTCCGAGAACCTGCTCACCGCCCGAGAGCGCCTTCACGTTAGCCTCGGGCACCGGCACGATCTCGCCCCAGAGCCGCTCCATCTGGTCGCCGTAGAGCCGCTCAGCGCTGGCCAGCAGCTTCGTCGGGTCGATCAGATGCGGCGCGCCACGCTCGTGGACGTAGACCTCCAGGTCCGGCCACCGGCGCACCAGCGCACCGGTAGCAGCAGCATGATCGAGGTGAATATGGGTCAGTAGTAGCGCCCGCGGCCGCTCGTCGCCTAGCGCCTCCAGCAGCGTCGGTAACGACGACTCAGGCCCGGGATCGACCAACAGGCCATCCACCTCCCAGCAGCCGATCACATGCGGACGCCCGAGGTGCATCACGTCGATCACGCGCATCGCGGCGACTCTCTCTCAAGCAACCGGATCAGGAAACCGCTCGTCCGCCGCGAGCGTCTGCCGCCAGCCCTCCTCCATGCCGCGCGGCGCGTAGCCGAGCTCGCGGCTGGCCTTCTCGTGGCTGGCCCAGAAGGTGACGCCGTCGGCCGAGGAGATCAGCTCGCGCAGATTGGGCGGCTGCCCCATCAGCTTGCCGACCAGCGGCCCGACCGGCGTCAGCGCCTTCATCAGAACGGTCGGCATCGCGTGTTTCGGGGCCTTGCGGCCGCTGACTGCGGCGACGGTCTCGACCGCCTCGCGCATCGTCGTCACCGGGCCGCTCAGCACGTAGGTCTCGCCGACCCGGCCTTTGTCGAGCGCGAGCAGGATGCCGGCGGCGATGTCCTCGACGTGGGTCATGCAGATGCCGAACTCGGGGAAGGGCAGGAGCGGCAGCTTGCCGGCGAAGAATTCCTGCAGCAGGTCGGCCACCTGGGAGGTGTCGTCGGGGCCGTAGACGCCGCCCGGCTGGACGATCACGCCCGGCAGCCCGTCCTCGATCATTCGCTTGGCGATCCGGTGGGCCTCCAGCTTGGTCTCCTCGTAGTAGGAGGTGAACTCCCTGCCCGGGTGCTCATAGGTCTCGTCGACGACCTTGTGGTGGGTGTTGCCGAAGACGCCGCAGGTGGAGACGTAGACGAGCTTGGCGACGCCGGCTTCGCTCGCGGCTTTGAGCACGTTCTCGGTGCCTGCGACGTTCGCCTCCCACATCGCCGGATGCTGCTTGGCGGGGATCCCGACCTCGTACATCGCGGCGGCGTGGACGACGGCGTCACAGGCCTCCATGCCGGCGCGTATCGCGGCCTGGTCACCGAGGTTGCCGCTGACGAGCTCGCAACCGAGCGCGGTCAGCTTCGCGGCCTTCTCGGGGCTGCGGACGAGGCAGACGACGTCGTCGCCGCGCTCGCGCAGCTGGCGCACGACCGTGCCGCCGATGAACCCCGTTCCCCCGGTTACGAAGACCTTCACGGCCGCTAAGCCTACCCGCACCACCCCGACGCCTACAATCAAGCCGAGTGGATCGATCCAGGAACGGGCGCAACAAGCAGACGCGCTACGCCGCGAACGGCGCAGGCGTCTCCAATCCACGCGCCCGGCAGCGGGCTCTGGCGCTGGGCGTCGTCGAAGGGGGCGAGGAGGGCGACCCGCTCGCCGAGCTGAAGGAGCTGCTGCGTACGGCCGGCGTCGCGACCGCCGGCGAGGCCGTCCAGCAGCGCGCCAAGCCCGATCCCGACCGCTACCTCGGTCGCGGCAAGCTGGCCGAGGTGAAAGAGCAGATCGCCGCCTGCGACGCCAACCTCGTCGCCTGCGACGACGAGCTGGCGCCACGCCAGGAGCGCAACCTCGAGGCGGCTCTGGGGGTACCGGTGATCGACCGGACCGCGGTGATCCTCGACATCTTCGCCGACCACGCCCACTCCGCCGAGGGCAAGCTCCAGGTCGAGCTGGCCCAGCTCGAGTACAACCTGGCGCGGATGCGGGGCCTCTGGACCCACCTCGAGCGCCTCGGTGGCGGGATCGGCACCAGGGGCCCGGGCGAGAGCCAGATCGAGACCGACCGCCGCCTCGCCCGCGACCGGATCGCGGCGCTGCGCCGCCGGCTGGGTCGCCTCGAGCGCAATCGCGGCGTGATGCGGGCGCGGCGGGAACAGTCGTCGCTGCCCCGGGTCGCCCTCGCCGGCTACACCAACGCCGGCAAGTCGACCCTGCTCAATGCTCTCACCGGTAGCGAGGAGGTCGGCGTGGGGGACAGGCTCTTCCACACCCTCGACCCGACCACGCGCAGCGTCGCCCTCTCGGGCCGCGACTTCCTCTTCACCGACACGGTCGGCTTCATCGAGAAGCTTCCCCACCAGCTGGTCGAGGCCTTCAAGGCGACCCTGGAGGAGACGGTCCTCGCCGACCTGATCCTGCAGGTGGTCGATGCGGCGGCGCCGGCGGAGCGGCGGCTGGCCGATCTTGAGGCGGTAGACGCCGTGCTCGAGGAGATCGGGGCGGGCGACAAGCCGCGCCTGCTCGTCCTCAACAAGGCCGACCTGCTCGACGAGGACGAGCGTCGCGAGGCGCTGCTGCGCCACCCCGGCGCCGTCCTGGTCTCCGCCCTGACGGGGGAGGGGATCGAGACACTGCGGGACGGTGTCGAGCAGGCGTTCCGCGACACGCTGGCCGAGGTCGAGCTGTTGATTCCCTACAGCGAGGGGGCGCGGCTGCATGAGCTGCACGAGGTGGCTGGCGACCTCAAGCGGACCGAGCGTGAGGATGGCGTGCTGGTGCATGCTCGGGTGCCGGTGGCAGAGCTTCACCGGTTCGACGATCTTCGTACTGCTGACGCTGCGTAGGGGAGGGCGGTGGGGGTGTCCCTCCGCTTGCTGGGTTTTTCGCGTGCTGCGTTTCCCGTCACTAGCCGACCGGTGGGCGAAAAAGAGGACGCCGCTGCGCGGAGGGACACCCCCACCGCCCTCTCGTCAGCCCGATAGGGTGCGCGACCGTGGAACTTCGAGTCGCGAAGCTGAAGGACGAGGCAACGATTCCTACCCGCGCGCATGAGGGGGATGCTGGGGTTGATCTCTATGCGTGTGAGGCGGCTCATCTGGGGCCGGGGGAGAGGTGGAGCGTTGGTACTGGCGTGGCCGTGGAGGTTCCCGGGGGGCATGCTGGGTTGGTGCTGCCGCGGTCGGGGTTGGCGCGGGATCACGGGATCGCGCTGGTCAACAGTCCCGGGTTGATCGACGCGGGTTATCGGGGGGAAGTCCGGGTGCTGCTGCTCAATACCGATCCGGCTGAGACCTTTCGGGTCGCGCCTGGGGATCGGATCGCTCAGCTGGTGATTGCGCCAGTTGCCCTTGCCGAGCCGGTCGAGGTCGAGGCGCTCGCCGATTCCGCCCGCGGTGACGGCGGCTTCGGTTCCAGCGGCCGTTAGCGGCGGCGGATCGAGAAGGAGAACAGGGCCGGGGTGCGGTCGCGGTTGCCGGCCCGGTCGATCGCGAAGACGCGGAAGGCGTGGCGGCCGAGGCGCAGGCGGTAGCGCCGGGGCGAGCGGCACGGCTTGAACGGTTGGCGGTCGAGCTTGCAGCGGAAGGTCGACCCGGACTCGTTCGAGCCGAAGGCGAAGGCGACGCGACGCCATCTGCCCCTGGTGTAGACCACCCTGGCGGGTCCGCGAAGCAGCTCGGTCCGCGGCGGCTTTCGATCCAGCCGCGCGGACTTCGCCGGCGGTGGGGGCGGCGCGGGGGCGGAAGGCGGCGGACCGAGCGGCGTCCCGGGTGGCTGGAAGTCGTTTGGCGGGGCTTCGTAGACGTTCTCGCAGCCGACCGGGGCCGGGTCCGCGTAGGCAGGCGTCGGAATGTCGATGAAAGCCGTGTCGCTGCCTTCGCCGCAGTCGATCGCCGCGTCGGTGTCTTCGGAGTTGGCGAGGATCGTGTCGTCGCCGGCCAGCGCGTAATAGCTGTCGGCGCCGCGGTGGCCGAGCAATTGGTTGTTGTGTTCGTCGCCGTAGAAGACGTCGTCATGGGCGCTGCCCTCGAGGTCCTCGATGCTCGCCAGGCTGTCGAGCGTCCCGCCTGAGCAGCTCGGCTGTTCGCCGGCGGGTTCGCCCGCCTTGCCGGTGTCGAGCCGCGCCTCCACCGCTTCGCTCAGTTTCGTCCAGGAGGCGTTGTCGCGATATTCGCCTTCGCCCCCGTAGAGCGTGTCGCCGTCGCAGAGCGAGTTGGAGAGGAGCAGGTCGCTGCCGGCGCCGGCGTCGAGTTCGTCCCTGCCGCCGTTGTTGAGCAGCGCGTCGTCGCCGCCGAGGCCGAAAAGCCTGTCGTTGTCCGGCCCATCCGCCAGCACATCTTCGTTTTCGTCGCCCCCGGTGAGCGAGTCTTCGCCCGTTCCGCCGAGCTCGACGATCGAGGTCGTGTCGGGCAACCCGTCGACCTGAATCGTGTCGTTGCCGTCCATGCCGGCCAACAGAAGCGCGTCGGGGGGTTCGACCTGGGGGACTTCCGGCAGCGGGCACGTGGCGTCGGTTGGGTCGATCAGACTGCAGCCGCCGGCTTCCGACGAAGTCGTGTCGAAGCTGGTCCCGTTTAGCGAGAAGACCACCCGCGGAGTCGGCGCGGTCGCATAGGTGGCGAGCACTTCATCGGCGCTTTGGCTGCCCGTCAGGTAGATGCCCGGATCCGCGGTCCCCGGCGCCATGATCCCTACGCTGACCTTGCTCGTATCGCGGGACGTGACGGTCTTTGCGCTGGTCTCGCAGTCGATCGTGCCGCCGCTCTCGCTTTCACAGCTGTCGCCGTCCGCCCCGCCGTGGACGGTGTCTCCGCCGCCCCCGCCGAGAATCACATCGGCGCCGCCGCCGCCGTAGATCGTCTGTCGCGACGACGTGCCGACGATGAAGTCGGAGAATGGGCTGCCGACGATCGTCTCGAAGTCGGTCGCGGTGAGTTCTCCCGGTTCCGCGCCGTCGATGCCGCCCCCGTCGGGAGCCACGCCATCGTCGGCGATGTTTTCGGCCATGTCGATGTAGACGCCGCGTCCTTCGTCCCGGCCCGGAATGCCGGTGTATTCGCTCACGCCCGGGTGGTTGAAGAACCCCGGCGTCACCCCGGTCGCGTAGCTGAGCGTGTCGTCGTCGAAGATGCTGCCGCTGTCGAAGATGCGGTCGAGGGTCGCGTCGCCGCGGACGAAGTCGCTGCCTTCCCCGCCGTCGATCGAGTCGGCGCCGAAGCCGCCGGAGAGCAGGTCGTTGCCGGGACCGCCCCGCAGGACGTCGTCGCCGATGCCGCCGTAGAGGCTGTCTTCGCCACCGCCGCCGTTCAGCGTGTCGTTGCCGCGCTCGCCGAAGATCACGTCGTTGCCAGGGCCGCCGTCGAAGGTCTGACTGCCGACGCCGAGGTGTTCGCAGGTCTCTTCGCACTGAGCGCCGGCGGCGATCGGCGCAGCGACGATCGTGTCGTTCCCGGCGCCGCCCTGAACGGCATCCACGCCCGCGGGAACATGGATCGTGTCGTCGCAGGGCGTGCCCAGCACCGTGTCGCCGACCCTTTCGGGCCCCTTAACGCAGCTCGGCGCCGCGCTCGCCCCGGAGGGAAGCAGCGCCAGCGCCAGCATCGCGACAAGCGCCACCGCGAGCGCGGTCGAGGTTCGAGTCACGTAGCGGTCGTGAGCTCGACCGCGTCCGGGTCTTGGGTCGGGCGACATCTCCATCACCTACCCGAACCGATCCTCCGACACTCAGTTGCGCAGAGCGACCTGGCGGGCGCAGCTCTCGGCGGCCAGCTCCAGCGTGTCGTCGAGCGGCTCCAGCTCCGGCGCTGAGCCGTAGCGGCGCTCGAGTGCGAGGGCGATCAGGCGGTCGGCCAGCCAGGCGTTCTTGGGCAGCAGCGGGCCGTGCAGGTAGGTGCCGATCAGGTTGTCGCGGCGGACGCCCTCGAGGCCGTCCTTGCCGTTGTTGCCGAATCCCTTCAGCACGCGGCCGAGCGGGGTGGCGCCCGCGCCCAGGTAAGTCCGGCCGCCGTGGTTCTCGAAGCCGGCGATCGTTCGCCGGCCGTCGCCGAGGTCGGCCTCGATCGCGACGTTGCCGATCAGACGCTCGCCCGGCTCCCGTACGGTCTCCAGGTCGGCCAGCCCGAGGCCCGGCAGGCGCTCCTCGCCGAGCTGGTAGCTGTGCCCGAGCAGCTGGTAGCCGCCGCAGACGGCGAGCAGGACGGCGCCGTCGCCGACCGCCGCCGCCAGCGCCTCGCGCTTGCTCGCGACCATGTCGGCGGCCACCATCCGCTGGTCGCGGTCCTGGCCGCCGCCGAGGTAGAGCAGGTCGTGTGCGCCAGGGTCGACAGCTTCGCCGGGTCCCGCGGCGGCATAGGCAAAGCCGATTCCCCGCCACTCGCAGCGCCGCCGCAGGAAGAGAATGTTGCCGCGGTCGGCGTAGATGTTCATCTGCTCCGGGTAGAGGGCGAGCAGGCGAAGCTCCATCGCTACTCCGCTCCCTTGCCGAGGACGACGACGGTCGAGCCGACGTGGATGTCGGTCGGTCCGATCCGGTGGCGCTCGACCGGCGCCAGCCCCACTGTCGCCGCCTCGTCCTCGAGCTGTGCCGCCGAGAAGGTCTCGATCCGGACCCGATTCGGCTCCTCATCGAGCTCGCCCGTCGGGGAGACAGTCTGGCGGAGGCGGTGGATGACGATTTCGTCCGGCCCGACCGCAGCCTCGACTGCGAGGCTCGAGTAGACCCAGCCATCGACCTCGCGCACGTCGGGCAGCGGTGGCGGCGAGTCGTCGGGCGGTGGCATCTCCTCCAGGATCGCAGCCGCGAAGCGTCCTCCGGGCGCCAGGGCGGCGGCCACGCGGCGCAGGCAGGCGACGCGGTCGTTGCTGCCTTCGAGCAACTGCAGGGTCTGCATCGGCGCCAGCGCCAACGCCACAGGACGTTCGAGCACGAACTCGCGGGCGTCGGCATGGACGACCTCGACCGCCAGCTCACCGGCCCGCTCGCGCAGTGCCGCCAGCAGCGTCGCGTCGCGATCGAGACCGATGACCTCGTGACCGCGGCGAGCGAGGTGCAACGTGACCCGGCCGGTGCCGCAGCCCAGGTCGAGGACGGCACCGCTCCCCGCTGCCGTGAGCTTCTCCCAGAGAGGCAGGTCGGCGCTGTAGGAGGCGCACTCGACGTCGTGCCAGATCACCCCGGTGTCGAGCGCCGCGCTCATCGCCAGAACTCCCGCGTTAGGCCGCGCCCCGAGAGCACCTTGTGCAGTTCGAGCAGCGCCGTATAGGTGGGCAGAGCGAAGAGCTGCTCGGGCGCCTCGGCTACGGCCCGGTCGAGCGAGGGCTCGATCGCCGGCTCGACCGCGATCGACTCCTCCGGCCAGCCGGCGTACTTGAGTCGCAGGGCCATCTCCGGCGTCCGCGTGCCGGCGCAGACGACCTGGCGGACGCTGCCCGCCAAAAGCTCGAAATCGGCGTCCCAGATCCAGGAGACATCGCGCCCGTCGGCGATGCGGTCGTTGAGCGCGATCCAGAGGTCGAGCTTGCCGCCCGCCGCCTCGAGCTTCAACGTGCGCAGGATCTCATTGGCCCCGGCCGGGTTCTTGACCAGCAGGATCGAGACCTGCTTGTCGCCGATCGCGATCGTCTCGACTCTTCCGAAGGCGCCGCGCATTCCCTCCAACGCCGAAGGAATCCGCTCCGCTGCGATCCCCAGCTCCAGACTCGCGGCGATCGCCGCGAGCGCGTTGTAGACGTTGTAGAGGCCCGGCAGGGGCAGCTCCACCGCCAGCTCGCCCTGTGGCGTCTGGACCGTCAGCGAAGAGCCGCGCATCCCGTGCAGCTCGATCCGGGTCGCCGTCACCTGCGGCTGCGGTCGCTTCGCTCCGCAGTTGGGGCAGGAGTAGTGGCCGAGGTGGGCGAGGAAGGCGCGATCGTAGGCGTACGGCCGGCCGCAGCGGCGACAGTGCTTCGCGTCGAAGGCGTGCTGCAGCTCGGGCAGCGCCTGGGCCTCGTCGTCGATGCCGAAATAGACGATTCCCTCGCGTCGGTCGCCCTTTTCGTCGCGGCCGAGGTCGGCGATCAGCGGGTCGTCGGCGTTGAGGACGAAGCGCGTATGACCGGCCCGCTGGCCGACCGTCTTCGCCCAGGCATCGGCCAGGGCCTCGGTCTCGCCGTAGCGATCGAGCTGGTCGCGGAAGAGGTTGCCGAGCACGACCAGGGAGGGATCGAGTTCGTCCGCCACCCGCGGCAGCCAGGCCTCGTCTACCTCGAAGAGTCCCTCGCGGCCATGCTGCTCGAGCAGCGCCGTGGCGATTCCCCAGGTCATGTTCGAGCCGGCCCGGTTGTGCACGGGCACGCGGCCGTCGGCGGCGAGCAGGGCCGCCAGCATGCCGGCCGTCGTGGTCTTGCCGTTGGTGGCGCTGACCAGGGTGACGCCACGGTCGAGCCGCGAGCCGAGGCGCGCTATCGAGCGGCGGTCGAGCCGCAGCAGCAGACGTCCCGGCAGCGTCGTTCCGCCACCGCGACCGCTGGCGCGGCTGGCGGCGCCGACGGCACGGGCGGCGAGGCGCTTGGCCCCGAACAGCGCCGCGCTGCCGTCCTCGCTCACTCCTCGGCCTGCGGTGGGACGATCACGCTCAACGCCCGCGGCAGCACTCGCAGCTTGGCGGGCAGGTCGGTGAGGTGCTCGCCGTCGGCGTAGACGGGAAACGGACGGCTTGCGCTCAGCTCGAGGCGCGAGGCGCGAAACACCCGCACCTCGTCTTCCTCGACGTGGGTGCCCTTGAACACCTTCGGCAGGTTACCCAGGAAGCGGAGCTTGCCCACTTCGCCCACACTGACCACGTCGAACGCGCCGTCGTCCAGCTCGGCGTCGGGGGCGATGAACATGCCGCCGCCGAAGGCCTTGTTGTTGGCGACCGAGACCGAGTAGCCGGTGAAGCGCTCGCGTTGCTCGCCGACCTGAATCGTGAAGCGGGCCGGCTTCCAGCCGATCAGCGTGCGCAGGCCGGCGTAGGCGTAGACGAGATTGCCGCGCAGCCACTTGGTTTCGTTGGCGAGCCGGTTCGCTTCGGAGTCGAAGCCGACGCTGACGATGCCGAGGAAGCGCTTGCCGTTGACCTCGCCGACGTCGATGCGGCGCGTCTCGCCGGCCGCGAGCACCGCGACGGCAGCCGCCGGGTCGGTGGGGATGCCGAGCACCCGCGCCAGATCGTTGCCTCGCCCGCCGGGCACGATCCCCAGCGCGACTTCCGAGCCGGCCAGGGCACCGCCGATCGCCCCGATCAGCCCGTCGCCGCTGACCACGACCGGAACCTCTTCCGCCTCGGCGGCCCGCAGGGCCCGCTCGACCCCGTCCTCGAGGCCGCGGGTGTGCTCGACCCGGAAGGGGATGCGCCGTGCGTCCAGCTCCCGCTCGAGCCGCGGCAGCAGCTTCAGCGTGCGCCCGTGCGCCGAGGCTGGATTGACCAGCAACGCCAGGGGCATCCCATCGACTCGCATCGCGTCGGGCAGACTATTCGGGCAGGGGCGCGCCGGCATCGAGGCGCAGGACGTGGAAGCGTTCTCCCTCCGCTTCGCCGCTCTCGACCGGGACGAAGCCACGGCCGCCCAGGCGCCACTCCAGCCAGCGCCACTCGCCGATCAGGACCAGGTAGCCGTTCGGGCACAGGACCCGCGCGATCTCGCCCGGATGCAGGCTCCCGCCGGCCTGGGTAACGAGGTCGAAGAAGCCATCGGGAAAGGGAAGCGCGCGAGGCTTGCCCTGCTTGAAGGCGACCCGCCCCTCGGGGTCAAGGCCGATGCGTGAGACGGCCTCGCGGACCGCCTCCGCTGAGGTATCGACGCCGCGCACCCGTGCCGACGGGTACTCGCGCGCCAGGAACAGCACGGCCTCGCCGTCACCGCAGCCGATCTCGAGAACCCGCTCGGGCCGGGCGGGCACGCGCAGCACGGCGGCGGCAAGCGCGATCAGCGACGACGTGGGCACCTACCGATCATCTAGGATCTCGCCGCGATGGAGGGCTTTAGGGAGGAACGCAGGAAGTGGATCGCGCTCGGCGTGTTCGCGTTGATCGCCGCAGGTGTCGTCGCCGCGATCCTGATCTCACGTGGCGGCGGCGGGAGCGACTCGACCACCGCGGCGAGCAGCTCGGGCTGCAAGCAGGTCGAAGCGCCGCAGCCGAAGACGGTCAGCTTCAAGGCGCCGAAGCAGGTCCTCGCCAAGGGCGAGAAAGCGACCGCGGTGGTCGAAACGAGCTGCGGCACGTTCGAGATCGCTCTCGACACCACGCGCGCGCCGAAGACCGCCAACTCCTTCGCCTTCCTCGCCCACGAAGGCTTCTACGACGACCTCACCTTTCCCCGGGTCATGCCGGAATTCGTCATCCAGGGCGGTAGCCCCGTCAACGCCACCACCGGCGGCCCCGGCTACAGCGTCGACGAGAAGCCGCCCGCGAACCTCGCCTACACGAAAGGCGTCGTCGCGATGGCGAAGAGCTCGGCGGAGCCGCCCGGGCGCTCGGGCAGCCAGTTCTTCGTCGTGCTCTCGGCCGATGCCGGGCTGCCGCCCGAATACGCGCTGGTCGGCAAGGTCGACAAGGGCTTCGACGTGGTCGAAAGGATCGGCAAGCTCGGCAATCCGGAAACGGAAAAACCGAAGCAGACCGTCCTTATTGAAAAGATCACGATCGAAAAGGGCTGACGGTCTAGTCTGAGCGCATGGCGAAGCTCGACGTGGGAGACGCGGCACCGGATTTCGAGCTGCCGGGCACCGGCGGCAAGACGTACAAGCTCTCCGATTACCGCGGCAAGAACGTCGTTCTGGCCTTTTACCCGGGCGACGCGACGACCGTGTGCACCGCCCAGTTCTGCTCATACCGGGACAACAGCGACCGCATCGACCAGCTCGATGCCGAGGTGCTGGGCATCTCACCGCAGTCGGTCGACTCGCACGAGCACTGGGTCGAAGAGCGGAGCCTCAACGTGCCGCTGCTCGCCGATACCGACCTGTCGGTGAGCAAGCGCTACGGCGTTACCGCCTGGCTCGGCCCGCTGGCCCGGTTCACGGAGCTCGAAGACGTGCCCGGGGGTCGCTACATCATGCGCGCGATCTTCGTCATCGACGGCGAGGGCATCGTCCGTTACCGCCATGTCTCGCGGACCGGCTCGACCTTTCAGAGCGTCGACGACCTCGAGCAGGCAGTCGCCGCCCTAGCCGCTTGATGCCGGCCGAGCCGCGGCACTTTGCCGCCGGTGAGCATCCGGCGATCCGAGGCGAGGTGGCGGGGGAGGGACCTCCGATCGTCCTCTGCCACGGGATCACCGCGACCCGTCGCTACGTCGTGCATGGCTCGCGGGCGCTCGAGCGCGCAGGTCATGCGGTCGTCTCCTACGACGCGCGTGGCCACGGCGAGTCCGATCCCGCCCCCGGGGGGCAGGGTTATGGATACCCGGAGCTGGTCGGTGATCTGGAGGCGGTTGTCGCGACCGCCGTTGGCGAGGGACATTTCGTCCTCGCCGGGCACTCGATGGGCGCTCACACCGCGGTCGCCTATGCGCTGAGCCATCCGCAGCGCCTCGCCGGCCTCGTCGTCATCGGCCCGACCTACACGGGTGAGATCTCCGCCGAGTCGCTCGCCTACTGGGACGGCCTCGCGATGGCGCTGGAGGACGGCGGCGTCGACGGCTTCGTCGATTACATCGACGCCAACCAGGGCGCCGATCCGGCCTGGCGCGACTCGGTGCTGCGCTTCACCCGCGAGCGGATGCTCCTGCACCACCACATGCCGGCGGTGGCCGACGCGTTGCGCGCGGTGCCGCGCGCCCGCCCATTCGGAGAGCTGAGGGAGCTGGAGTCGATCGAGGTTCCGGCCCTGGTCATCGCCAGTCATGACGCGGCAGACCCCGGTCATCCCCGCCACGTCGCCGAGGCATACGCGGAACGCCTGCCGCAGGCCCGGCTGAGCGGAGAGGCCGAAGGCGAATCGCCGCTCGCCTGGCAGGGCGGCAAGCTCTCGCGCGAGATCGCGGCGTTCTGCGCGGAGCTGCCTTGAGAGCCCGGCTCAGCTCGGCCGAAGGGAGGTCGAATACGGTTGCGGCGATGAGGCTGCCGACCGAGGGAACGTTGCGGATGTTCGCGACCTTCGTCGCCGCCTTCGGCATCGGCGTCGCCACCTACATCGCGATCGCCGATTCGGGCGGCGGCTCGCCTGTATGCCTCGCCGGGGGGAGCGGCTGCGAAACCGTCGCCGACAGCACCTATTCGCACCTGCTGGGCGCCAACATCGCCGTCTTCGGCATCGTCGGCTACGTGCTCCTGCTGGCGGCGTCGCTGCTGCGCGGGGACACGGCCCGGATGGCCGGCTTCGGCATCTCGCTGGTCGGCTTCGGCTACAGCGTCTTCCTCACGTATCTGGAGCTGTTCAAGATCGAAGCGATCTGCGAGTGGTGCGTGGCGAGCGCGGCGCTGATGACGATCCTCTTCGGCCTCAACGCGATCCGCATGGTCGGCTACGTGGGCAGACCGGCATGAGCGGCCCGGAGGAACGGCGCAAACGCCTGTTGCAGGCCGGCAGCGCCGCGGCCTTCCTCGTCGCCGCTGTGGTGCTGGTGCTGATCGTCGTCAGCGCCAACAAGACCAGCGGCGGCGACACCAACCTCGAGGACGTCGGCCTGGTGAAGAGCCAGCTCCAGGGCATCCCACAGAACGGCATGGTCCTCGGCGACCCGAAGGCGAAAGTAACGCTGTTGGAGTTCGGCGACCTCCAGTGCCCGGTCTGCAAAGGCTTCTCCGAAGAAATCATCCCCGCCGTGATCGACTCCAAGGTCCGCGGCGGCGAAGCCAAGCTCGAGTTCCGCAACTACACGATCATCGGCCAGGAATCGACTCCGGCCGGCGCGGCGGCGATCGCAGCCGGCCGACAGGGCGTCGGTTGGACCTTCATCGAGCTCTTCTACCGCAACCAGGGCGCAGAGGACTCGGGTTATGTAACCGACGAATTCCTCACCGAAATCGCCCGCGCCGCCGGGGTGTCGGACATCGCCAAATGGAACAAGGACCGCAAGAGCAGCGCGACGCTCGCCGAGGTCGGGAGCACGACCGAAGAAGCCGAAGAACTGGAATTCACCGGGACGCCGTCATTCGCGGTCGAAGGACCTGGCACGAAGGGCCTGGAACCCCTGGGCACGCCCGGCTCCTCGGAAGCCCTCGAAGAAGCGATCGAAGGCGCCGCTTAGGTCATCTTGGCCTGAGTTGACATAACCACCATTATCGTGCGTTGGATCGGAATCTGGCTGAGCAGCGATTCAGCGCACGAAGGCGCCTATCGCTCGGCCTACCTCCTGCGCCGTGAGCGGCCCGAAGCGCAGCGACCATGAGTCGTCGAGGTTCTGTACGTGCGAGCACTTCACGCCGGCCGCGGTGAGCGCCGTGCGGTGCTCTTCACAGCGTTCGTAGCCAGAGGCTCCCTGGAATACGGCGTCCAAGCCGTATCTACCGTCATCTACTGGCCAAAGAGTCAACCGATCAGCGACCGGACCAACGGGAAAGTCGAGATCGCGAGTCATGCGAGCGTGACAACGCTACTAATGCTTCAGGGCGTAAGAATTGCGCTGCCGCGGACCAGTGGCCTGACGATCGGTGGCGCCTTGGGCAGCTTGCCGCGCTCGACCCGCTCCAGCGTCAGCCCTGCAGCTTCGATGCTTGCCACCGTGTCGCGATTGCAGTGGCAGCCGTCGCCGATGAAGCGCCAGGGCTTTTCGAGGCGGTCCTGCCAGCGCGCCAGGCCCGGATCGTTGGCGCGTACGTGCTCGACGAAGAGCAGCTTGCCGCCTGGTTTGAGGACGCGAGCGGTCTCGGTCAGGGCCGCGGCCGGGTCGGGGACCGTGCAGAGGACGAGGGTGAAGACTGCGGTGTCGAAGCTCGAATCCTCGAAGGGCAGTGCTTCGGCGGGCGCCTCGACCAGCTCGGTGACGCGACCCGACTGCGCCAGCTTCTGGCGGAGCTGCTTGCTCATGTGCGGGTCGGGCTCGGCTAGGACCAGCTCGGTGACGGCATCTGGATAGAGATCGAGGTTCGCACCGGTGCCGGCGCCGAGGTCGATCGTGCGGCCGCTAGCGGCGGAGAGCACCTGGCGGCGCATCTCCCGAAGGCCACCCTGCTCGGTTGCCCTGAGGCCGCGGTCGTAGAGCGCCGCGAATCCGCGTCCCCAGGTTGCGTCGTAGATTCGACCCATCTTGGCCCTGTATACGCCCGAACCCTCCTCTGGGTTCAGGCCGCGTCGCGTTGGGTCGTCGGCTCGGCCTCAGGCTCGATGCCTGGGTCGTTTTGCGAGATCCGCTCCTCGTAGCCGTGGCGGGCGCCGTGGTCGACGTCGATCATCAGCTTGTCGACCTTCATCGCTCTGCCGATCCACTCGCGAGCCGGTCGGGGAAGCGTCGCGATGACCTTGAACATGATGCCGTTGGCGCGCGGCACGAAGACGTCGAAGCGCGGCACTTCGAGCGCGTCGACGATCTCGTCGGCGACATCCGACGCCTCGACCGGCCGCACCAGCTTGTTCTCGACGCCGTGGGTCAGCTCGGTGTTGACCACGGTCGGCATCACGCAGGCGATCTCGATGCCGCTGCCGCGCAGCTCCTGGCGCATCGCCTCGCTCAGGCCGACCACGGCGTGCTTGGTCGCCGAGTAGGTGGCGATTCCGGGCACGCCCGCTTTGCCGGCCTGCGAGGCGAGGTTGACGACGTGGCCCGCGCCGCGCGGCCGCATCCGCTCGATCGCCAGCTGCATGCCGACGATCACGCCGTAGACGTTGATCTCGAGCTGGCGGCGGATCGATGCGTCGCTCTCCTCGGCGAACTGCGTTACCGGCATGATCCCCGCGTTGTTGACGAGGATGTCGAGCGGGCCGAGCTGGCGCTCGGCCTCATCGAGGAAGGCGCTGAAGGAGGCTCGGTCGGTGACGTCGAGGGCGACGGCGATTGTGCCGCCGCCCAGCTCCGCCGCGGTCTGCTCCGCCAGCGCCAGATCGAGGTCGCCGATCGCGACGCGGCAGCCCCTGCGGACCAGCGCCGTCGCGGTCGCCTTGCCGATCCCCCGGGCGCCCCCGGTGATCGCCACGACCTTGCCGCTGAGTGAGCGTCTCTCCTTCGCCATCGGGCCCTCCTCCTGCCGGTGCGCCCTCCTAGGCCGCCGGCTTGTAGACGGTGACCACGGCGGCGCCGCCGAGGCCGATGTTGTGCTGCAGGGCGGTCTTCGCACCCTCGACCTGTCGCTTGTCGGCTTCCCCGCGCAACTGCCAGGTCAGCTCCGAGCACTGCGCCAGCCCGGTCGCGCCGAGCGGGTGGCCCTTGGAGATCAGCCCCCCGGACGGGTTGACGACGACCTTGCCACCGAAGGTGGTCGCTTCTTCCTCGACCAGCTTGTGAGCCTCCCCCTCGGCCGCGAAGCCGAGCGCTTCATAGGTGATCAGCTCGTTGGCGCTGAAGCAGTCGTGCAGCTCGCAGACGTCGACCTCGTCGGCCGCGATGCCGGCCTCGGCATAGGCCTCGTCCGCCGCCTGCTTCGACATGTCCGAGCCGACGATCTTCATGCAGTCGGTGTCCTCGGCGAAGGTCGAGCTGAGGTCGGTGACCATCGACTGGCCGGCGATCTCGATCGCCTGGCCGCCGAGGTCGTGCTCTTCGACGTAGCGCTCGGAGGCGACGATCGCGCAGGCCGAGCCGTCGGAGGTCGGCGAGCACTGCAGCTTGGTCAGCGGCTCGTGGATCATCTTCGCCGCTTTGATGTCCTCGATCGTGTACTCGTCCTGGAACTGGGCGTACGGGTTGTTGACCGAGTGCTTGTGGTTCTTCCAGCCGATCCAGGCGTAGTGGTCGGGGTTGGAGCCGTACTTCTGCATGTGGTCGCGACCGGCGTTGCCGAACATCTGCGGCGCCGGCGGCGACTGCTCGGGATCGCGGATCTCGAACATCCGCATCGCGTGCTTGTCGAGCGCGTTGGTCCGGTCGGTGTACTTGACGCCGAGCGAGCCCGGCTCCATCTTCTCGAAGCCGAGCGCCATCGCGCACTCGACCAGGCCGCCCTTGACCGCCTGGCGGGCGAGGAACAGCGCCGAGGAGCCGGTCGAGCAGTTGTTGTTGACGTTGACCACCGGGATCCCGGTGAGGCCGAGCTGGTAGAGCGCCCGCTGGCCGTAGGTCGAGTCGCCGTAGCAGTAGCCGGCGTAGGCCTGCTCGATGTCCGTGTAGGGAATGCCCGCGTCGGCAAGCGCCTTCTCCCCCGCCTCCTTGGCCCAGTCCGGGTAGTCGCCCTCCTTGGTGCCGGGCTTCTCGAACTTGGTCATCCCGACCCCGATCACGAACGTGCGGTTGCTCAAAGTCTGCTCCTGTTTCCGTGCCGCGGGCGCGCGGCGTTTGGCTGGCTGGCCAAGAAATCTACCGGGCCAGGTCCGGCGGTGCGAGCGGCTGCGCCTCTTCTCCCGGATTCGACCAGAGCAGGAAGGAAGCGCCGGCGATGGCGATGCCGATCGCAGTCGCGATCGCGCGTTGCCCGGCCGCGTGCCATGCCGGCTCGCCCAGGGTGTCGGCGAGCAGGACGGCATAGGTGGTGATCGCGGCGGTGAACAGCGCGTACTGGACGGTGAGCAGCCCGTAGGCGAGGGCGGAGCCGAAGCGCAGCGCATGGCGGGCGCTGGTGGAGCGCAAGGTCAGGTTGGCGGAGAAGGCCTGCAGTGCCGCCGGTGTGTTCCACCCCGCCTCTCCCCCCTCCTCTTCTCGATCGCCTGCGACGAACACGCAGAGTGAGAAGGCCGCCTGGAGCAGTCCTCCCAAGGCCGTGAAAAGCAACGCCTCTGCGGCGTGGGAGGCGGGGATCCCGAGACCCTGGGAGACGACCAGCGCCAGCGCCACGGAGAGCCCCGCGATCGAGAACCGCAGCGAGACGGCAAAGCAATAGCCCGCCGCGGCTCCGACGAGCAGCATCAGGGCAATGGACAGCGGCGCCGAGGGGCCGGTGAGCACGCCGAGCGCGGCTGCGATTCCAACGAGCGGGGTGACCGCCGCCTGCCAGGCGGCCCGGGCTCGGGCCGGTGCGTCAAGCCCGGGGAAGCCGACGAAGAGGGCGCCGGTCGCGATCGCCCCCTTGCTCTCGGCACCGGTCCCCAGCTCCCATAGCAGGGCTGCGCCGACCGGGATCGCCACCAGCGCGCCCCTACGCAGCGCCGGCCCGGCTGCGCTCGGCCCGAAGGCGAGCAACGGCGAGGCCCGCAGCCGCCGAGCCCTGCCGGCTGCGTTGAACAGCGGCGATGTCGAGCGCGCGGCCAGCGTGCGCCGAGTCTAGGCACGAGGCTGGATGTCTGTCCCAGTACCCTGGAGGGTCGTGATCGTCGCCGAGCTGAGCAGCGACCCGACCGCGGGCGTCGGCATCTTCGCCGCCCTCGCGGCGGGGATCGTCTCCTTCCTCTCCCCCTGCGTGCTTCCCCTCGTCCCGGGTTACCTCTCTGCGGTCAGCGGAGTCTCGGCTGTCGAGCTCGAGAAAGCCGACTGGCGCCGCGTGCTGGGGCCGAGCCTGCTCTTCGTCGCCAGCTTCTCGGCGATCTTCATCCTGCTCGGCCTGACCGCTACCGCGGTCGGCGCCGCCCTGGGAGATCACAAGCAGCTGCTGACCAAGATCTCGGCGGCGCTGATCATCGCGATGGGCGTGCTCTTCGTCGCCTCCTTCGTCGTCGCCCGCCTCAACCGCGAGTGGCACGTCGACGGCCTGCTCGAACGCGCCGGCAAGGGCGGCCCGATCGTCGCCGGCGCCGCCTTTGCGATCGCCTGGACCCCATGCATCGGGCCCACTCTGGCAGCGATCCTCGCCGCCGCCTCCATCTCCGGCTCGGCCGCCCATGGCGCTCTACTTCTTGCGGTCTACTCGGCAGGCCTGGCGATCCCCTTTCTCCTCACCGCGCTCGCCTTCTCTCGGATGACGACCGCCTTCGCCGTGGTCAAGCGCCACTACCAGGCGATAGTCGCCGTCGGTGGCCTGATCCTCATCGCGATGGGAATCCTGATCTGGACCGGCGAACTGACCCAGCTGAACATCGAAGCCCAGCGCCTGCTGAGCGAAAGCGGCATCGACTTCTTCTCGGTCTGATCCTGGTATTCCGCCGAATCGCCTGGGATACTTTTTGTCAGTAAGCGTGCTGTCTTCCCTGTGGACAGCAGCAAGAAAGCTAAGGCCCCGGCCGCATAACGCTGAAGCATCAGAGGCGGGACCGGGGCGACTCAGACAATATAGCGCAGCGTGTAGGCGGATACAGGGTGAATCAGAAACAGGCATTCCTTTGGCTTTCAGAGCCTCGCTACGAACGTCTTCTGGCTAGATGTGGTGGCGACCATCGGTCTGCAGTTGCTCTCTATGAATGGCATGCGGAGCTCAGCGCGGCGTCACTGAAGCTGATCCACCATTTCGAGGTGTTGCTACGCAACGCCGTCGACGGTGTGCTCGGCAAGATCCAGCCCGAAGCTCCGATTACGGAGACGTGGCTTCTCGACTTCGACGTGCTCCGACCAGAGGGAGTGAAGCGAGTCATCACCGCGATCCAGCGCTTGGAGCGCGGTAAGTCGATCACGCGCGGACGGGTTATTGCGGGGCTCCCCTTTGCCTTTTGGGCGGGCCTGTTTGGAAGACCCTACGAAGAGCTCTGGCGACATCATCTCCGGTTGGCGTTCCCGGCCAGCCACCTACTCGTTCGGACGGCGATAAGCAGGCGGATGAAAGAGCTGCAGCGATTTCGAAACCGAGTGGCCCACCATGACTCGCTGCTCAGCCAGGATGTCCCTTCGCGTCTGGAAGACATGCTCGTCATCGCGGGCTGGATCGATCCGGCTGCCCGCGTCTGGCTGGAAGATCAAAGCGACGCCCTTGCGCTGGCAAGTTCCAAGCCTGCCGTGTTGCTGCCGTCGAGCTAGTTGTTCGCCGGAGCGACGGGTTCGAGCTCACGGCCGATTGCCTCGGTCTCCTCAAGGCCGGCGCCCTCCATATCGCGTGAGCAGACGATCCGGAACGCTCCCGTCCCGATTCCGGAGTCCGGTACGACCGGAAGCCCGCGGATCTCCTCCCAGCCCAGCCTTTCGACCTCGAACGGATTCATCCGCACCTCGGCCGCCGGGAACGGGCAGTTGCCGTTGTGCTGATCGATCGCCTTGGAGATCGCCTCCAGGTTCTTCGCCTCGGGTGAAGTCACGGTCGGGATTCTAGGCTGGTTAGAGCGTGCCGCCGGTCTCGTAGGGCTCGCCGGGCGTGGCGCCGATGACGAGCAGGCGGATGCCGTCGGGGCCCGGGGTGACCTTGCGTTTGACCTCGGGGGCGACGCGGGCGATGTGCTCGGCGTCGATCGGGTACCGCTCTCCGTCGGCTTCGAGCGTGCCCGAGCCTCGGAGCGCCGCGTAGACCTCCTCCTGGCCGAGCTGCTGGGGGCGTTTGGCGAACATCTGGCCGCCTAGCCCCTCCTCCGAGTGATCGTGCTCCGGGTAGTCGTTCGCGCCGGGCGCCAAATCGATAATCGACATGCCGAAGGAGCTGACACCAAGCCCTGCGGCGGCTTTATGGAACTTGATTCCCTCGAAGAAGCCGTCGATCGCGTCGATGTCCGCGATCTCCATGTGGGTGATGTCGGCCATTGGGCCGATGCTACCCGCAAGGCGGTTCCGTGGAACCGCCTTGGCCCCCGGGTGCCGTGTGCTTCCCGCCGTCATACTCGGATCCTGTGACGCGACGGATTGGTGCCAAGGGTCAGGTCGTGATCCCCAAGGATCTGCGCCAGCGCGCTGGCCTCAGCCCTGGAGTGGACGTTGCTTTCGAGTCGGTCGAGGATGGCGTCATCGTGCGGCGCATGGATCGAGCTTCGACCCTGCAGGGGCGTTTCGCCGACAGTGGCATGGCCGCCCGGTTGCTCGAGGATCGTGGGTGGGAGTCGCGCTAGGGCCCGGCGAATAGGCGATGTGCGCAGCAGCTCGCTGAAGTTCTCGTCCGTTGTTCAGTTCGCGTCCCTGGGCGGTCCTACTATCGACGTGTGTCTGAAAAGCGGACGATCGCGCACCTCGACATGGACGCCTTCTATGCGTCGGTCGAGCTGCGGCGGCGGCCGGAGCTGAAGGGGAAGCCGGTCGTGGTCTGTGGGTCCGGGCCGCGGGCGGTCGTGACCACGGCCAGCTACGAGGCGCGCAGGCTGGCCGGGATCCACTCGGCGATGCCGGCCGCGATCGCACGACGGCGGCTGCCGGACGCTGTGTATCTGCAGCCGGACTTCACCGCCTATCGCGAGGCCTCGGGACAGGTGATGGCGATCTTGCGCGCCAATGCGGAGACGGTCGAGGTCGTCGGGCTCGACGAGGCCTACCTCGACCTGACCGGGCTCTTCGCCCCCAAGGCGACGATGCGGCGGATCGCCACCGAGATCCGCGAAGAGCTGGGCCTGACCTGCTCGGTCGGCATCTCCGAGAACCGCCTGCTGGCCAAGATCATCAGCGAGCTCGGCAAGCCCGCCGGGCTGGTCGTCCTCTCCCGGGCTGAAGCGCTGGAGCGCTTTGCGGGCGACCCTCCCGGCTTGGTCCCAGGGATCGGGCCGAAGACGGTGCTCAAGCTGGAGAAGATGGGCATCCGCACCCTCGCCGAGCTGCGCGGGCACGACCCGGTCGCTTTGGAGCGGGCCTTCGGGCCGCGCATGGGCCACTGGCTCCCCGCCCGGGCGCGCTTCGAAGACGAGACGCCGATCTCCGTCGAGCGGGAGACGAAGTCGCAGTCGACCGAGATCACCTTCGACGTCGACGTCGCCGACCGCGAGGAGATGGCCGGCCACGTCGCCTCGCTCGCCAAGGAGCTCTGCCGGCGCCTGCAGGCGCGCGATCTCGAAGGCCGCACGATCGGGATCAAGGTCCGCCTTGACGACTGGACCAACGCCAGCCGCTCCCACACGGTCGAGGCCCCCACCAACGACCCCGAGGTGGTCGTCCCGATAGCACTGGACCTTCTACGCGCCTACGCCCCACCCCGCTCCGTCCGCCTCCTGGGCGTCAGAGTCGCCAGTTTCTCTCATGAGGAGACGGCCGTTGAGTCGGAGCCCCAGATGCAGCTAGGCCTCACAGGGTGAGGGGCTATCCCGGTAGGGGTGGAACGTCTTGTACTTTTTCGGTGTGGGCTGCGGGCGTCAGCCCATAGGCGATCCACCGAAAGAAGTTAAGTGGAACCCCTACCGGGATAGCCCCTCCATGCGAAGATGACTCCGATGAACGGCGATCGACTCAGCGGACTCGACGCGTCCTTCCTCCACATGGAGCGCGCGGGCGCCCACATGCACGTCGCCTCGACGATCTTCTTCGAGGGCGCCCCTCCCTCCCACGAGGAGTTCCGCGATCACATCGAGTCGCGCCTGCACCTCGTCCCCCGCTTCCGCCAGAAGCTGCGCTTCGTCCCCTTCGAGCAGGGCCGGCCGGTCTGGGTCGACGATCCCTTCCTCAACCTCGACTACCACGTGCGTCGCACCGCTTTGCCGGCGCCCGGTTCCGAAGAGCAGCTGCGCAACCTCGCCGCGCGGATCTTCTCCCAGCAGCTCGACCGCACCAAGCCGCTCTGGGAGCTGTGGTTGGTCGAGGGGCTCGACGAAGACCGCTTCGCCGTGGTCGGCAAGAGCCACCACGCGCTCGTCGACGGCGTCTCCGGGGTCGACATCACCACGGTCCTCTTCGACCTCGAGGAGGAGCCCGACCATCCTCCCGTGCGACCGCCCAAGTGGGCGCCCCGGCCCGAGCCGACGAGCCTCGACCTGCTCGTCGACGCCCTGCACGAGCGGGTGACGAGCCCGCGTGAGATCGTCCGCGGAGCGCGGGCCGCCCTGCGCGGGCCGCGCCAGGTGTTGAGGGGGCTGGTCGACACCGGCAGGTTCCTCGAGGTGGCGGCTGCAGCACCGAGCACGCCCTTCAACGTCGAGATCGGCCCGCACCGGCGCCTTGCCTTCGTCCGCGGCGACCTCGGCGACTTCAAGCGGGTCAAGAACGCCCACGGCGGCACGGTCAACGATGTCGTTCTCTCCGTCGTCACCGGAGCGCTGGGCAACTACCTGCGCGCCCGCGGACACGACACCGATGGACTCGAGATGCGGGCGATGGTGCCGGTCAGCGTCCGCGCCGACGAAGAGCACGGCGCGCTCGGCAACCGCATCTCGGCGATGATGGCGCCGCTGCCGGTCTGGTCGCGGGACCCGGTCGAGCGCCTGCGCCTGATCACCGAGACGATGGGCGACCTCAAGGGCTCCGGCCAGGCGGTCGGCGCCGAGCTGCTGACCAAACTGACCGATTTCGCGCCGACGACGATCGCCTCCCAGGCGGCACGGTTGCAGCCCGCTCAGCGCTTCTTCAACCTCGTCGTCACCAACGTCCCCGGCCCGCAGTTCCCGCTCTACCTGATGGGCCGCCGGATGAGCTCGATCTTCCCCCTCGTTCCGCTCGCCCGTCGCCAGGCGCTCTGCGTCGGGATCATGTCCTACGACGGCAAGATCGACTTCGGCCTGGTCGGCGACTACGACGCGATGGCCGACCTCGACAGCTTCGGCCTCGACCTCGAAGGGGCGATTGCCGAAGCGGTCGCCACCGCCCCGCCAGAGCCCAGGGACGCTCAGGGCGAGCCGGTGCGGACGCGGAACGGCGCCGTGTCGGTCAAGTAGTTCCAGTCGAGCCGGCGGGCGCTGAAGCCCTCGGCTCTGGTGTCGGCGTTGATCAGCACCGCGGTGATCCGCTCGAAGCGCCGGGGTCGTGCAAGCCGCACCGTCATCGCGCCGCCGTGGGCGCGGAAGAGCAGCCTGGACACGACGCGCCCGTGGCGCTCGCTGCCGACGCGACCGACCAGCGCCAATCCGGCCGCGACGCCCGCAGGCCCTTCGGCGTGGACGACCGCCGCCCGGTCCCCCTGCGGGTGAACGCGCAGCAGCTGGAAGGTGGTGTGGTTGAGCGAGCGCTCCAGCGGGCGCCCGTCGAGCGGCAGGCTGGCGCGACGCGGCGCGTCCGGGTAGCGCCTGCCTTCGCGGAAGCGGCTGCCGGTGTTCCACTCGGCGACGTCACGGGCGAAGCGGGCGAAGTCGTGGCTGAAGTCCGAGTTTCCAGCGGCGCGGATCGCCGAGTCGTAGCTGTCGACCGAGAACCCGCCCGGTCGCGTGTGCGCGGCGCGTGACCAGGCGTTGCGGAGGATCGTGCGGCCGTAGCGACGCACCAGCCACTCGTTCCAGACCGTCGCCCCGTACTCGCTGATCGAGTTGGCGGTGAGCGGCGTGTCGTAGAGGTTGACCCAACGGCGCACGTAGCGCAGGTAGTCGTTGATGCCGTTGTAGACCTGGTCCTCCATCCAGACCGCGGTCGACTCGGCCATCCAGGCGTCCTGGTAGGCGTCGTAGTTCATCTGCAGGATGTGGCAGTACTCGTGGGCGAAGGTGACCTCGAGGTCGGCCAGCGGCTTGGTGCCGGGGTACTGGAAGGGGCCGTAGTCGTTGTCGAGGACCAGGTAGCCGTGCAGGCGACGAGGCAGATGGTGGCCCTTGGACGCCTGGCCGCGATCGGGCGCCGCGTAGCCGAACAGATGTTGTCCCAGCTCCTCCAGGTAGACATCGGTCTTGCCGTTGTGGCCGCCCAGACGGCGGTCGGAGCGCGGCTCGCGCCAACCGAGCTTGCCGTTCTCGATCGCGTGGACGTGGGCGCCGACCCTCAGCACCTGCTCGACGAAGTCGGGGACGCCATTCTGGTTCTCGTCGCTGAGGTCCGGGGCGTCGACGCCCTCGTCCACCCAGTGCACGCAGAAGCGCCCGGCGCAGGCGGGCGAGCTGGGTGCTTCGGGCACCGAGTAGGAGTGGCGGCCGGGGTCCGGGTGGTCGGTCGGCCGCGCGAGCGGCTGGCGGAAGGTCCATTGATCCCCCGCCTGCGCCGCGACGGGCGCGGCAGCGAGAATCGCCAGGGATGCGAGCGAAGCGCCGATAAACCGCAGGTGTGCCCGCATCACGGCAAATCTACAGACAGCCCGGGCGCGCCTCGCTCGCTGCGGCGGCGATACTTCCAGCGTGAAGTCGCAGGTGCACGCATGCGCATAGCTCTCGCCCAGATCGACCCCACGGTCGGCGACCTCGACGGCAACGCCGCGAAGATCGCCGCCTGGATGAGTCGTGCCGCCGCCGAGGACGCCGAGCTGGCGATCTTCCCCGAGCTCTGCCTGCCCGGCTACCCGGCCGAGGACCTCTACCTGAAGCGGCATTTCGTCACGGCGAACCTTGCCGCGATCGAGCAGCTCGCCCGTGGCAGCGGCGAGATGACCTGCCTGGTCGGCTTTGCCGAGCCGGTGGCTGCCGGTGGCGACCATCGGCACGCCCACAACTCCGTTGCGGTCCTCGCCGGCGGCGAGGTTCGGGGCGTCTACCGCAAGAACAGGCTGCCCAACTACGCCGTCTTCGACGAGCAGCGCTATTTCGTTCCCGGGACCGAGCCGATGACGATCGAGGTCGCCGGGACCGCGGTCGGCTTGACCGTCTGCGAGGACGTCTGGGAGGAGGGACCGCCGGCCTCGGAGGAGGCGGCGCAGGGCGCGACGCTGATCGCCAACCCTTCGGGCTCTCCATACCACCGCGGCAAGGGCCGCGAGCGGGAAGCGATGTTCGCCGCCCGCGCTCGCGCCTACGGCGCCCACCTCGCCTTCTGCAACCTCGTCGGCGGCCAGGACGAGCTGGTCTTCGACGGCCAGAGCTTCGTCGTCGACCCGAGCGGCGAGGTCATCGCCCGCGCCAGCCAGTTCGAGGAGGAGCTGCTGATCTGCGAGATCCCGGCCGGCGGCCCGGCGCGAATCGCCGAGCCCCTCTCCGACCCGGCCGAGGTCTACGGGGCGCTGGTTCTCGGCCTGCGCGACTACGTCGGCAAGAACGGCTTTCGCCACGTCGGGATCGCGCTCTCGGGTGGCATCGACTCGGCCCTCGTGGCCATGCTCGCCGCCGACGCGATCGGGGCCGAGAACGTCAGCTGCGTGGTCATGCCGTCGCCCCATTCCAGCGATGAAACCCAGGCGGACGCCCGAACTATCGCCGTGAACCTCGGCGCCACGGCGATCGAGATCCCGATCGAGGCGGCGATGGGCGCCTACGAGGACTCCCTTGCCCCCGCTTTCGCGGCCGACGGTGCGGGCGGTGACCAGGACGAGGAGCCGCTGCCGCGCGACCCGACGAGGCCCTCCGAGCCCGACCTCGCCGCCGAGAACATCCAGGCGCGGATCCGCGGCAACGTGATGATGGCGCTCTCCAACAAGCACGGCTGGCTGGTCCTGACCACCGGCAACAAGAGCGAGATGTCGGTCGGCTACGCGACCCTCTACGGCGACATGGCGGGCGGGTTCGCCGCGATCAAGGACGTGCCGAAGACGCTCGTCTACGACCTCGTCCGCTACCGCAACGAACAGGCGGGCGAGGAGCTCGTTCCGGCCTCGGTGCTCGAGCGTGCGCCCTCGGCGGAGCTGCGCCCGGACCAGCTCGACAGCGACTCGTTGCCGCCCTATGAGCTGCTCGACCGCGTGCTCGAGGCCTACGTAGAGCGCGACCAGGGCCGCGAGGAGATGGTCGCCGCGGGGATGCCCGCGGACGTGGTCGACGAGGTCGTGCGCATGGTCGACCGCTCCGAGTACAAGCGCCGCCAGGCCGCGCCGGGCATCCGCATCACGCCGAAGGCGTTCGGGCGGGACAGGCGCCTCCCCATTACGAACCGCTTCGGTGGTTAGTCGCTCTTCGGCAACGGTCTGACGGCGATCGTCATCTGGCCCAAGGCGCAGAGCCGTTCTTCGGCGTCGAAGACTTCGGCGTCCCAGACCCAGGTGGTGCGGCCGCGGTGACGGGCCCGCGCCTTGACTTCGGCGTGGCCCGCCGTGATCGGGCGGATGAAGCTGACGGCGATCGACTGACCCATCGCCGCCATGCCGTCGTTCATCACGGCGAGCGCCGTGGCCCGCGAGCAGACGCTCTCGACCAGACTCGACATCACCCCGCCGTGCATCAGCCCGACCGGCTGGCGCAGATCGTCGCGAATCGGAATTCGCGCTCGGGCATCGTCGGGGTCGTCGCTGAGCCACTCGGTGCCGATCAGGGCGTCGAAATGGGAAAGGAGGCCGCGGGGGTCGTCCGCCATCGGCGCGGACCCTACCGCCTCCTACATGTGCCCTTAAAGCGCGTCGCATAGTCTTCGCGCCGGGTATGGGACTTGGAGCCCCTGCAGAAATGACCGCGGCCCGGATGAGGCCGAGTGACGCTGCGCGGGTACGGCCCCGTCCCGGCATCCCGCGTAGCGCTGCTACGCGGGAACCGTGCCGTGACCGTCCCGCTTGGTCATCGACCTCCCCGACCTCGCGCTCATTTCTACAGTGACTCTGACCGACGACCAGAGGGCGCTGCTGCGCCTGCTCGCGCAGCGCGAGGAGGGCTACGAGGACATCGCCGCGCTGAAGGGGCTCAGCGTCGAGCAGGTGCGGGCGGAAGTGAAGGACGCCCTGGCTGAGATGCAGGCCGCCGGCGACGCGCCACCGCCTCTGCCGCCCCCGCCGCCGGCGAAGGTGGAGGAGCCCGCAGCGCCGGCGCCGGTCGAGGCGAAGGAGCCCCCCGCGCCACCTGCACCTCCGGCCGAGCCGAAGGCCCCGGTCGAGAAGCCGGCGAGCCGGCCGTCGCGACCGACGCTGCCAGCCGAGCGGCGGCGCCTCGTCCTGCTGACCGGCGGCGCCCTTGCGATCGTCGCCGTGGTCCTGGCCGCGATTGCGATCTTCAGCGGCGGCTCCGGCTCCAGCTCCGGCTCCTCTGAAGTCTCCGCGGCCGGCACG
>JAPVSJ010000018.1:0-16036 GCA_047519745.1 Actinomycetota bacterium
GCCGGACACTCAAGCGCGAAGCGCGTCCGCCGACCCCTGCCCAACCGCTCCCGACCACCGCCTTGCGATAATCCCTGACCTCGTGGATCCCCAGCGCAAGCGAAAGATCCGGCTCGTGGTGGCGCTCAGCGTCGCCGTGCTGCTCGCCGTCGCGCTCGTCTACACGTCGTTCAGCGCATCCTCGGAGGCGAAAGAACCCTCGCAGCTGATCGGCGTCTCCTCGGGCGGCAGCTACGAGGTGACCGGCCGGGTCGTGAAGCGTTCGGTGCGCCACCACGGTGAGGGGATCAGCTTCCGCATCGCCGATCGCGAAAACGCCGCTCAGAGCATCCCGGTCACGTACACCGGCACCATCCCCGATCCGTTCCGCGGTGGCCGCGAGATCGTCTTGGCGGGCACGATGAAGCGCGGCGTCTTCGTCGGCGAACGAGACACCCTGGTCACCAAGTGCCCCTCGAAGTTCACCACCAGTAGTTCCGGCGAATGAGCGCCGGTCTCGGCAGCGCCGTCCTGGCGCTGGCCTTCCTCACCGCGATCTTCGCCGTCGTCGCGGCGCTGATCGGGCGCAAGGGCGAGCGGCGCTGGGTCGAGATCTCGCGGCGTGCCGTCTACGCCCTCTTCGGCCTGCTGACGCTCTGCGTCGTGATGATCGAGATCGCCTTCGCCGGGGACGATTTCTCCTTCAACATCGTCCAGCAGCACTCCTCGATCGAGACGCCGACCTTCTACAAGCTGGCGGCGATGTGGTCGAGCCAGGAGGGCTCGCTGCTGCTCTGGGCCTGGGTGCTCTCGATCGCCTCTTCGCTGGCCCTGTACGCGACCCGCAACAAGCTGCGCGAGATCGTCCCCTACGCGACCGCGGTGATGGCGGGCATCGCCGCCTTCTTCACCGGCCTGATGCTGTTTGCGGGCGGCGTCAACCCGTTCGCCAAGCTGAGCCCGGCGCCGGCCGACGGGATCGGCCTCAACCCGCTGTTGCAGCACCCGAGCATGATGATCCACCCGCCGATGCTCTACTCGGGGTACGTCGCCTTCACGATCCCCTTCGCCTTTGCGATCGGCGCCCTGATCACCCGCCGCCTCGACGCCGCCTGGATCCGCTCGACCCGCCGCTTCGCCCTGATCGCCTGGGCCCTCCTCGGCTTCGGCCTGCTGCTCGGCGCCCGCTGGTCCTACACCGAGCTCGGCTGGGGCGGCTACTGGGCCTGGGACCCGGTCGAGAACGCGGCGCTGATGCCGTGGCTGATGGGAACCGCGTTCCTGCACTCGATCATGGTCCAGGAGAAGCGCGGCATGCTGAAGGTCTGGAACGCCTGCCTGATCGTCGCGACGTTCTCGCTGGCGTTGCTCGGCACCTTCCTCGTCCGCTCCGGCGTGCTGCAGTCGATCCACGCCTTCGGCGACAGCACCGTCGGCCCCTACATCCTCGCTCTGATCGGCGTCGTCCTGATCGGCTCGACCGCGCTGATCGTCTCCCGACTCGACGACCTGCGCTCCGAGAAGCGGATCGACTCGCTCGCCTCGCGCGAGTCTGTCTTCCTGGTCAACAACCTGCTCCTCGTCGCGCTCGTCGTGGCGATCTTCTGGGGGACCTTCTTCCCCTTGATATCCGAGCTGTTCACCGGGGACAAGTCCTCGCTGGCGGCGCCCTGGTTCGACCGCTACACGACGCCATTGGCGATCGTGCTCGTGCTCTTCACCGGGATCGGCCCGCTGCTCGCCTGGCGGCGGGTCAGCTGGAGCTCGGCCCGGCGCGTCTTTCTCGTGCCGGCGATCGTCGCCGCCCTCTCCGGCCTCGGCCTGGCGCTCTTTACCGACGCGGCCGCCAAGCCCTGGGCGCTCGCCCTCTTCGCCTTCGCCGCCTTCGCCCTGACCGGCCTGGCCCAGGAGTTCTGGCGGGGCGCGGCGGCACGGCGTTCGCTGCACGGCGGCTCGATGCCCGCCGCGCTGGTCGGGGTCGTCACGCGCAACCGCCGCCGCTACGGCGGCTACATCGTCCACGCCGGCGTCGCCGTGTTGCTGATCGGCATCGCCGCCTCCTCCAGCTTCCAGACCAAGCAGGACCTGCGCTTGCGCCCCGGGCAGAGTGCGGTCGTCGACGGGTACACGGTGACCTACGTGCGGCCGACGGCCAAGGTCGACCCGCTCGCCTTCACCGCCGGCGCCGCCCTGCGCATAGAGAAGGGCGGCAAGAGCTTCCTCCTGCACCCGACCCGTCGCTTCTACCGGCCGACCGGGGTCGAAGGGGGGACGATCTCCAATTACTTTGCTGGCGAATCCGACAGCGACATCGGCCTCCAGGCGGGCTTTCTGAGGGACTTCTGGACCGCCCTGCAGCCGAGCATCGTCGGCATTCAGCGCCATGCCCGCGCCGCCGACAAGGGCTTCGAAGCGTGCGTCTCGGGAGCGCCCGGCACGCCGCCGCAGTGCCGCGCGGTGTCGCAGCTGATGCGGGCGGCAGCCGCCAATCCACGCCTGGGTCCGACCGCGCTGGCCCAGATCGAACGCTTGCAGGTGGCGACGGCGCAGCGGATCGCCCAGGGCTACCTGGCCGAAGACGCCACCGCCACCTTCCGCGTCATCGTCAACCCGCTCGTCACCTGGATCTGGATCGGCGGGCTGATCTCCCTCGCCGGCGCCCTGATCGCGATCTGGCCGGCGCGCGGGGCCCGCCGCCGCCCGGCGGCGGATACGGAGCTGGAGGCATTGAAGGAAGCCAAGTACCGCGAGATCCGCGACGCCGAGCTCGATCATGCCGCCGGCAAGCTCTCCGACGAGGATTTCGCCCTGCTCGACGCCGAGCTGCGCGAAGAGGCGGTCGAGATTCTCGATCGAGCTGACGGCAACGGGGCCAACGGCGGCGCCCCCGTGAGCGACAAACCGGCCGAACCCGTTTAGGCTGGGCGCCAGATGAGCACTAGGCCATACCTGTCCAATGCGGCGCTTGCTTTCGCGCTGGCCTGCCTCGCGACGTTCGCCTCGGTCGCGCCGGCGCAGGGCGCGTCCACGTCGGCGACGGCTTCGCCGGCGATGTCGCCGCGACAGGCTCTGCGCTTCTGGACGCCGGCGCGGATGCGCCAGGCCCGGCCGCTGGAAGCCTCCGGGCCGCGCGGTGGAGGCCTGTCCCGTGCCTCGGCGGCACCCGCGCTCGACGCGGGTCAGGGCTCCGACGGCGGCGGTGCCGTCTCCGACTTCGCCGTGGTGCCCGACCCCACCGCGCCGGACTTCAGGCAGAATGGCGCGATCTTCATCGTCCTCCCGCACGGCCTTGGATTTGGCCGCTGTTCGGGCACCGCCGTCGACAGCGCGAACCGCAGCGTCGTCTTCACCGCCGGGCACTGCGTCAACGAGGGCGGTCCCGGCCACTGGTTCAACCAGGACTGGATCTTCGTCCCCGGCTATCACGACGGCGTACGGCCCTTCGGCGTTTTCGTCGCCAGTTGGCTCGGCGCGACCAGGCCGTGGATCTACGGCAACAGCGAGAACGGCGACGTCGGCGCCGCCGTGGTCTCCCGCAACGAACATGGGCAGACCCTCGGCGCGGCGGTCGGCGGCGATGAAATCGCCTTCGGCCTCTCACCGAATCAGGTCTTCGACGTCCACGGCTACCCGGTCGAAGCGCCCTTCGACGGCGCCAGCCAGCGGCTCTGCTCCGGCACGCCCTTTCTCGGCCACGACCTGATCTCGTTCCTGCAGCCCGGGCCGCTCAACCTGGCCCTGAGCTGCGAAGTGACCGGTGGCGCCTCCGGCGGCGGCTGGACGATTCACGGCAACGTGCTGAACGGTGTCACCAACTACGGCTACGGCGACGACCCGACGACCGATTTCGGCGCCTACTTCGGCGGCGCGGTGCGCGACCTCTACGAGCAGGCCGCAGCGGTGAAGCAGTGAAGCCTCTTGGCGCATTGCTGACGGTCGTGGCAACGATCGCGACCCTGTGCGTCTTCGCCTCCGCCGTCGCGGCGGCGTCGCCTTCCGCCGCTCTCCTGGCCAGGGTCTCCCAGCCAGGCGAAGAGCTGGACCTTCTGGGTGCGGTGCAGAGCCCATTTGGGACGCCGCGCAAGGAAACCGCGGCGGAGCTCAAATTCACCAATCGCGACGGCTTCCGGTTCACCGTGGTCGCCTTCGGGCAGACGGTTGCGCTGAGTGTCGGCAACGGCCGCGAAGATCTTCGCCATCGTCTTGCGGGGCGCTCTTCGACGACTACCTATCTGGCTCATGGCAAGGTCACCCCGAGCTCGATTAAGGCCTCCTTCGGCGACCGCGGCCGGATCAGGCTCCGTTTCCGCCCCAGCGGCAGGGAGCTCCACGCTTCGCGTCATGCCGGCTGCCGCCGGCCGAGTCACAACCTCGTGGCCAGGTTCGGCGTCTTCGTCGGCGAGCTGCGCTTCCGTGGCGAGGGTGGCTACACCTCAGCCGAGGCCCACCGCATCCACGGCGGGTCGGTCGACCTGGCCGCCCTCCTCGCTTGCCATCCCGGCACGAACCTGCCCGGGCTGGGCGGGTTGTCGACGACGCCGGGGCCGGCTGCGCAGGGGACCGGGCCGGGCCGGGGCGGTACCAGCCCCTCCAGTCCCGCGGTGCCCACCCACCCCAGCCACGGGCCCAAACGCACGACCTTGCTCGCGAGCCTCAAACTTCCGCTCTCGCGGGCGGTGTTCGCGGCGCGGATGACCGACGAAGGCTCGGCTCGGTTCCTGGCTGCCGAGGAGCTCAGCGAAGGACGCATCGGGATCCTCCGTCTTGCCGGCACCTCGTCGCCGCCCGCGACCTTCAGCTTCGACGACACCCTGGCCGACGCCGCCGTCGCGCCGCCGGAGCCCTTCTCCGGCAAGGGCGTCTTTCAGCAGGGAATCGAGGGGGGCGAGAGCTGGACTGGCTCGCTCGCCGTCTCGTTCCTCGGTGCTCCGAAGGTGCCGCTGACGGGTTCGTCGTTCACGACCAGGCTCACGCAGAGCTGGTAGGTCCCGGGGGGCTCCCGGTCTCTAGATCTTCAGCAGCACAACGGTGTTGACGACGAAGAGGACCGCGAAGAAGACCGTGGCGCGATCCAGGTTGCGCTCGACCATCGAGCCGCCGCCGAAGGAGCTGCCGCCGCCGCCGATCCCGAAGGCTCCGGAGAGTCCCGCGTCTTTGCCGGAATGCAGCAGGATCAGGAAGATCACGATGCCGGCGATGATCACTTGGAGGACGGCCAGGAACGTATACACGGGCCGAATGGTAGCGACCGGCGGCGCACGGCGGTTGCCGGACAGAGTCGGAAATTATGTTGCGATGGTTGACAGGCTAAGCTAGCTTGTCAACCAAGCTGACGATTTCTGGCCATCTGACAAGGAGGAGGCGCCCATGGAGGCTGCCGCGCATGGACACCATCACCACGATGCCGCAGACGTCGAACTGAGTCCGGCGGCCTGGACCGACCCGAAGCGCTACGCGTGGCTGCTCGGGCTGATCGTCCCGTCGCTGCCGTTTCTCGCCTGGGGCCTGGTGACGCTCACCGGGCTGGGTGTCTTCTGGTTCTACGGCCCGATGCTCGTCTTCGTGATCTTCCCCGTGCTCGACGCGCTTGTCGGCATGGATGCCGAGAACCCGCCCGACAGCATCATCAAGTGGCTCGAACAGGACCGCTACTACCGCTGGTGCACCTACGTCTTCATCCCGGTTCAGTACGCCGGGCTGATCTTCGCCTGCTGGCTCTGGGCCGACGGCGGCCTCTCGACCGTCGACAGCATCGGCCTGGCGCTGACGATGGGCATGGTCAGCGGGATCGCGATCAACACTGCGCATGAGCTCGGCCACAAGCGCGCCGACCTGGAGAAGTGGTTGAGCAAGGTCGCCCTCGCGCAGAGCGGCTACGGCCACTTCTTCATCGAGCACAACCGCGGCCACCACGTCCGCGTCGCCACGCCCGAGGATCCGGCCAGCTCACGGATGGGGGAGAGCTTCTGGGCTTTCCTGCCGCGCACCGTCTCGGGCAGCCTCGGCTCGGCCTGGGGGATCGAGCGCGCCCGCCTCGACCGGACGGGCCACTCGGCCTGGTCGGTCCACAACGACATCCTCCAGGCCTGGGCGATGACCGTGGGGCTGTTCGCGCTGCTCGCGATCGTCTTCGGCCCGGTCGTGCTGCCCTACCTGCTGCTGCAGGCGGTGCTTGGCTTCTCCCTGCTCGAGGTCGTCAACTACCTCGAGCACTACGGCCTGCTGCGCGGTAGGAAAGAGGATGGTCGCTACGAACGCTGCCTGCCGCAGCACAGCTGGAACAGCAACAACGTCGCCTCCAACGTGCTGCTCTACCACCTGCAGCGCCACAGCGACCACCACGCCAACCCGACCCGCCGCTACCAGGCGCTGCGCCACGTCGAGGAGGCGCCCCAGCTTCCCACCGGCTACGCGGGGATGATCGTGCTCGCCTGGTTCCCGCCGCTCTGGCGGCGGGTGATGGACCGTCGCCTGCTCGACCATTACGGTGGCGACCTCGAGCGGGCCAACATCCAGCCGCGCGCGCGGCGACGGGTGTTCGCTCGCTACGGGAGCGCCGCGGCGTGAGCGCCTTTCGCTGTCCCGGCTGTGGCTACGTCTACGACGAGAAGGCCGGCCACCCGCGCGAGGGCTTCCCGGCCGGAACTCCCTGGAGCGAGGTCCCGGACGACTGGCACTGCCCCGACTGCGGGGTGCGCGACAAGGTCGACTTCGAGCCGGTCGACGGGGACGACGATTGACCGCTGCCGCTGCGACCATTGGCGGCGTCGTGGAGGCACGCACCCCCTACCCCCAAGCGGCCAAGCGGCTGCTGCGCGAGACCCTGCTCGCCGCCGGCCGCGACGAGGTCCAGCGGCGCGCCTGGTCGGAGATCACCATGGCCGAGATCGCCGCCGCCGCCGGGGTCAGCCGCCAGACCCTCTACAAGGAGTTCGGCAGCCGCGACGAGTTCGCCCAGGCGCTCGTCATCCACGAGGGCGAACGCTTCCTCGACGCCGTCGACGCCGCCGTGCGCGAGCACCTCGACGATCCGCGCGCGGCGGTCGGCGCCGCGCTGGAGACCTTCCTACGCACCGCCGGTGAGGACCCGCTGGTGCGGATCCTGCTCAGCGACGACGGCAGCGCCGGCCTGCTGCCGTTCGTCACCACGCAGGGGATGCCGGTCGTCCACTGGGCGACCGCCCGCCTGACGACGACGATCGAAGAGGGTTGGCCAGAGGCGCCGGCGCGCAAAGCCCGCCTCCTCGCCGAGACCCTTGTCCGCCTTGCGATCAGCCACGTCACCGCCCCCGGCGACGCACCCGAGACAACCGCCACCCAGACCGGCGAGCTGCTCGGCCCCTTCATCGACGAGGCGCTGGGCCGCAAATAGCGCGCGTCCGCGAGGTGCCTGGGGGAGAAGTTCCGCCGCTGAAGCCTTGGGGTGGTGATGCTCCTGATCGACACGGCAGCGGCTGGGAATGCTGATGGTACGATTAATGGTATGAGAACTACCATTGATAATGCCGGACGGATCGTCGTGCCCAAAGACCTGCGCAGTGCCCTGAATCTGTTGGGTGGCGACGAGATCGAGATAGAGCTGGACGGAGAAAGGCTCACGCTGACGCCGGCGCCGCGGAAGGCGAAGGTGCGTCGGGGGCCGGATGGCATCCTCTCGGTTGAGCTCGGCATTCCGGAGCAGGGACCGGAGGACGTTCGCGAGGCTCTGGAACGGACCCGACGACAGTGATCGTTCCCGATACCTCGGTTTTGGTGGCCGGATTTGTCGTTGAGCACCGCTTTCACGCCGTCGTCGGATCCGCCGTCTCCGAGGTGCGGGCCGAAGGTCGCCTGGTGGCACACACCATGGCTGAGGCCTATTCGGTGCTGAGCGCTCCGGCGGGCGTCTACAGAGTGGAACCGGGGGTGGTAGTCGACTACCTCGAGGGGCTCCTTGGCGATTCGCCCCCGACTCAGCCTCGTCCAGAGTCCTATCGGGAAGCTCTCGAGCTTCTCGCCGGCGAGGACCGGGGCGGAGCACCCGTCTTCGACGCCCTCATAGCCCTCGCGGCCCGCGACGCGGATGCCACACTGCTCAGCCTCGATCGCCGCGCCAAGCCGATCTACGAGCTCTGCGGCGTCGACGTGCAGTTCCTCGACGATCGGCCATAGTCTTCGCTCATGGTCAAGTGGGGAGTCCTCGCGGTCCTCGGCGCCGCCCAGTTCCTGATGGTCCTCGACCAGGCGGTGATGAACGTCGCGATCTCCCAGCTCGTCGAAGACTTCGACACCACGGTGACGACGATCCAGATGGTGATCGCCCTCTACGCCCTTGTCATGGCGGGGCTGATGCTGACCGGCGGCAAGCTCGGAGACCTCTGGGGCCGCCGCCGCGCCTTCTCGATCGGGCTCGTCATCTACGGCGCCGGATCGGCGCTGACCGCCGCCTCCTGGAACGTCCCCAGCCTGATGCTCGGCTGGTCGATCCTCGAGGGGATCGGCGCCGCCCTGGTCCTGCCGGCTCTGGTCGCCCTCGTCGCCGGCAACTACAAGGGCGCCGATAGGGCGATCGCCTACGGCGCGCTCGGCGGCATCGCCGGCGCCGGCATCGCCGTCGGCCCGATCCTCGGCGGCTGGATGACCACCGACTTCACCTGGCGGCTCGTCTTCGTCGGCGAGGTCGTCGTCGCGATCGGCATCCTGCTCGGCACGCGGATGATCCGCGAGCCCGAGCGCGAGCAGGGTGCGCGCGGTCTCGACTGGGTCGGCAGCGTGCTCTCCGCCTCGGGCCTGGCGCTGATCGTCTTCGGTGTCCTGCAGGCGAGCAACTGGGGCTGGCTCGCCCCGCGCGCCTCGCCGGTCGAGCCCTTCGGCTTCTCGCTGACCCCGTTCGTGATCGCCGCCGGGGCGCTGGTCCTCGGCGCTTTTGTGTCCTGGGAGCGGCGGCGGGAGGAGCGTGGCCTGGCGCCGCTGGTGCACCTCGGGATGCTGCGCATCCGCGCGCTGCGCGGCGGCGTCTCGATGTTGCTCGCCCAGAACCTGATCCTGATGGGGATCTTCTTCACGATCCCGCTCTACCTGCAGATCGTCCAGGGCCTCGACGCGCTCGAAACCGGCGTGCAGATGCTGCCCGCGTCGGCCGGGCTCTTCGTCGCCGCGCTCGCCGGCTCAGCCCTGGCCAAGCGCTTTCCCCCGCGGACCCTGGTCCGCGTCGGGCTGCTGGTGGTCCTCGCCGCGATCGCGATGCTGCTGGGGACGATCGAGCCGGAACTGGACAGTGGCGCCTTCCTTGCGGCGACCGGGGTGCTCGGACTCGGCATGGGCCTGATCGTCTCCCAGCTCGGCAACGTCGTCCAGTCGGCCGTCGGGGATGCCGACCGCAGCGAGGCCGGCGGCCTGCAGAACACCGCGCAGCAGCTCGGCTCCTCGCTGGGCACGGCGCTGCTCGGCGCGATCGTGATCAGCGGCCTGATCGCCGCCTTCACCTCGAACATCGCGGGCGATCCACGCGTCTCGGCCGACGTCGAAGACCAGGTACAGGTCCAGCTCAGCGCGGGTGGCAGCTTCGTCTCCTCCGAAGAGGTGCGCGCGGCGGCCAAGACGGAGGGCATCGATCCCAGGACCACCGACGCCCTGGTCGAAAACTACGAAGACGCCCAGCTGAAGGCGCTGAAGACGGCATTCCTCTTCGCCGGCTTCCTCGTCCTCGCCTCGTTCTGGACGACCCGGCGCCTGCCGAACCAGCGCTTCGACGAGCTGCAGGCGGGTCCCGATCCACCGCTTGCCGAGCCTGCCGTAGCCTGAGTCGATGCCCGACTCGATCCAGACCCACCCGGGATCGTCCGAGGAGCGCGCCGCCGCCGGCAAGGCCGCTCGTACGGTCGCGCCGCGCTCCAGCCACGGCGTTTGGACGCCGGCGAGCGATCGCCCCGACCCGGTCGACCTGCTCGAGCGCCAGGCCGCCTCGCGCGTCGGGCAGCTGGTGCCGCTGCGCTACGGCCGCATGCTGGTCTCGCCCTTCACCTTCTACCGCGGCGCGGCCGCGGTGATGGCCGCCGACCTCGGCCCGACTCCGCGCTCGGGTCTTGAAACTCAGCTCTGCGGGGATGCCCACCTCTCCAACTTCGGCGGCTTCGCCTCGCCCGAGCGCCGCCTCGTCTTCGACCTCAACGACTTCGACGAGACCCTGCCGGGGCCGTGGGAGTGGGACCTTAAGCGGCTCGTCGCCAGCTTCTCGCTGGCCGGCCGCGACCGCGGCTGCGACGACGCCGAGCGACGCCGGATCGTCCTGGCCGCGGCGCGCGAGTACCGCGAAACCATGCGGCGGCTGGCCGCGATGGGCAACCTCGAGTCCTGGTACCAGCAGCTCGACGCGGACGCCATCGCCGCGCGCTGGATCTCGGTCGTCGGCGACAAGCAGCGCCGTCGCTTCGAGAAGGGAGTGGCCAAGGCGCAGGCCAAGGACAGCGACCGGGCCTTCGCGAAGCTGACGGAAGAGGTCGACGAGAAGGTGCGTATCGTCAGCAACCCGCCCCTGATCGTTCCGATCGAGGAGCTCGCCGAGGAGGCAGAGGGGGCGGACGTGGAAGCGCTCGTGCGGGGCGTTCTCTCGGCCTACCGCGACTCGCTTCCGGTCGAGCGCCGCGTCTTGATCGACGGCTACCGCCTGATCGACGTCGCCTTCAAAGTCGTCGGCGTCGGCAGCGTCGGCACGCGGGCCTGGATCGCCCTGCTGCTCGGCCGCGATCGGCGCGACCCGCTTTTCCTGCAGATCAAGGAGGCGCAGCGCTCGGTGCTCGAGCCCTACACGGCGCCCAGCGAGTTCGACCGGCAGGGCGAGCGCGTCGTCCACGGTCAGCGGCTGATGCAGACGGCGAGCGACCTCATGCTCGGCTGGGTCCGGGCAAGGGGGGTCGACGGCGAGCGTCGCGACTTCTACGTGCGCCAGCTATGGGACTGGAAGGCCTCGGCCCGGGTCGAGGAGATGGATGCGCGGGGCCTCGGCGCCTACGCGGAGATCTGCGGCATGACCCTGGCCCACGCCCACGCCCGCGGCGGCGACCGGATCGCGATCGGCTCCTACCTCGGCAAGAGCGACGTCTTCGACACGGCGATGGCCGAGTTCGCCGAGGCCTACGCCGACCAGAGCGAACGCGACTACGAGACGCTCAAGGCGGCGGTCGACGAAGGTCGTGTCGAGGCGATGGCCGAACCGGCCTAGGCGGAGCCGCCAATCTGGACGATTTGGCCGTTCTTTTGCAGGATTGAATACTAATTTGTTTTCTATACTCACGCAGGATGTGAGTGTTAGGCTCGGCTCGAGCCGTGTGAGCAGGATCGGGGGAGTATGGCAGTGCCTCCAAGCGATCCAGCAGAGACAAACGAGAGCGATTCGACCTTCGGGCAGCTGCTCGAGGCGGTGCCCGACGCGATCGTCGGGGTCGACGCCGAGGGCAAGATCGCCCTGGTCAACAGCCAGACCGAGACCCTGTTCGGCCACCGCCGGGGCGAGCTGCTCGGACAACCCGTCGAGATGCTCGTGCCGGAGCGCTTCCGTGAGGTCCATCCCGGCTTCCGCGGCGACTACTTCAAGGAGCCGCGGACGCGCCCGATGGGCACCGGCTCCGAGCTCTTCGCGCTTCGCGGGGACGGCACGGAGTTCCCGGCCGAGATCAGTCTCTCCAGCATCGATACCGAGCACGGGACTCTCGCCATGGCCGCCGTCCGCGACGTGAGCGAACGCGCCGAGAGCGCCCGCGAAAGGGCGCTTCAGGAACAGCTCGCCCAGGCACAGCGCCTGGAGAGTGTCGGGCAGCTCGCCGGTGGCATCGCCCACGACTTCAACAACATCCTCGGGGTGATCCTCAACTACGCGGAGTTCGTCGGCGACGAGTTGCCGGAAGGCTCGCAGGCGGGCCAGGACGTGGAGGAGATACGCCGCGCCGCCGAGCGCGCCGCCGCCCTCACCCGCCAGCTGCTGATCTTCAGCCGGCGCGAGGTCGTCAAGCCGGAGCTGCTCTACCTGCGAGACGTGATCACCGAGCTGGAGAACCTGCTGCGCAGGGCGCTCGGCGAGCGCGTCGAGCTGGTGACGCGCTTCGGCGAGGACCGTTGCGCGTTCGAAGCCGATCCCGGCCAGGTCGAGCAGGTGCTGGTCAACCTCGCGGTCAACGCCCGCGATGCGATGCCCGACGGGGGGCGCCTGATCATCGAGGTCGACAGGGCGATGCTCGATGGCGAGTACACCGACCTGCACCCCGGCACCGAGCCGGGGACCTACGTCCGGTTGAAGGTGAGCGACACGGGTGTCGGCATGGACAAAGAAACCGCGCAGCGGGCCTTCGAGCCGTTCTTCACCACGAAGGGAAAGGCGGAAGGGACGGGGCTCGGGCTCGCCACGGTCTACGGCATCGTCACCGGCGCGGGGGGACGGATCGACATCTACTCCGAGGTCGGCATGGGGACCACGGTCAAGATCCATTTCCCGGCCAGCTTGCAGACCCCGAGCGAGAACGAAACCCGCTCTCGGCGCCGGCCCTCGGGACGCGGTGAGGTCATTCTCGTCGTCGAGGACGAGCCGGACGTGCGGAGGATGGCTGAGCGCATCCTGACCAAAAGCGGCTACTCGGTGATCGGAGCCAACGGCGGCGAGGAGGCGGTTGAGATCTGCCGGCGGGCGGATCAGCCGATCCAGCTGCTCCTCACCGACGTGATCATGCCCGGGATGCTCGGCACCGAGCTGGTCGAGCGGATCAAGCAGATCCGGCCGGAGCTCGGGGTGGTCTTCATGTCCGGCTACAGCCACGAGGTGCTTGCGCCCGGGGCACTGGCCGAGCGGGGCGCGAACGCCTTCATCGAGAAGCCGTTCAACGCCACCGAGCTGCTCCAGGCCGTCCACGATCTGCTCGATGCCGGGGCGACGGGAGCCACGGAGACCAGGGCACGATGACGTCCGATCCGGCGCCGGTAACGTCACTGACGGACTCGAACGGGGACGGTCGGCGCGGGCTCGTCCGGGTGCTGGCCACCGACGACCGGCCCGAGGTCCTGCGGCTGATCGAGCGCACGCTCGGTGAGACCTATGAGTGCGTGTTCGCCGGCAGCGTCGCCGATGCGCGCAAGAAGCTGGCCGAGGGCCGGTTCGATCTCGCCCTCTGCGACATCCAGATGCCCAACGAGTCGGGACTGGTCCTGGTTGAAGAGATCGCCCGTGAGCATCCCGATACCGCGATCGTCCTGGTCACCGGGGTCGACGACTTCGAGGTCGCCGAGCAGGCCTTCGACCTGGGGGCGCATGGCTACCTGGTCAAGCCGTTCTGGCCGGGCCAGCTGCTGATCACGGCGATGAACGCGCTGCGCCAGCGCGAGCTGGAAATCGCCCAGCGAGCTCACAGTAAGGCCCTCGAGGACCGGCTGCAGACGCTGATGGACAGGGCGCCGGTGCCGATCTACATCAAGGGTCGGGACCGTCATTACCTGCTCGCCAACCGGGTCGCGCACGAGGTCGCCGGGCTCAGGCCGAATGACCTCATCGGCCTCACCGACAAGGATTTCATGCCCCTCGAGGCGGAGCAGCACGTCGAGGCGACCGATCGCAGGATCCTCGACGACGGTGGCACTTACGAGGCGGAGGAGACGATCGTCGTCGGCGGGGCGGAGCGGACCTTCCTCACGGTCAAGTTCCCCTATGTCGACGAGACAGGCCAGATCGCGGGCATCTCGGGGATCTCGACCGACATCACCGACAAGAAGAAGGCCGAAGAGCTGCGCGAGGAGCTGGCCGTCACTCAGGCGCGGGCGATCGAGGAGCTGACCGCATCGCGTCAGGAGACCGTCGAGCGCCTGGCGAAAGCGCTCGAGATGCACGACGTGGAGACGGGGAGGCACGTGAACCGGATGGCGTCGATAGCGGCGTTCCTCGCCGGCCGGCTCGGCCTCGATCGCGACCGTGTCCTGCTGCTTCGCGCGGCGGCGCCGATGCACGACGTCGGCAAGGTCGCGACCCCCGACGGCGTCCTCCGGAAGAAGGGCCCGCTCACGCCGGCGGAGCGCGCGGAGATGGAGCGCCATACCACCGTCGGCTACGAGATCCTCGCCGATTCCGAGAGCGAGTTGCTGCAGCTCGCGGCGACGATCGCGCTGACTCACCACGAGCGCTGGGATGGCGGCGGCTATCCACAGGGGCTCAGCAGCGAGGAGATACCGATCGAGGGCCGGATAACCGCGGTGGCCGACGTCTTCGACGCCCTGCTCAGCGATCGCTGCTACCGCTCGGCGCTGTCGATCGACGATGCGGTGGAAGTGATGAAGGAGGGGCGGGGCACCCACTTCGATCCGCAGATCGTCGACGCCCTGCTCGGCAACCTCGAGCAGGCGCTCTCGCTACGTGGATAGCTCGTCCGCGAACCAATCTGACGGTGTCAAGCGGCGGGGAACCGGCGGCTGGGACAGCGTTCTCGAGACCGAGGCCTACCACGTCACCCCAGGGGTCTCACCGGCTATCGCGTCCAGCACACCTTTGCCCTGGTCACCGGCAAGCCGATCGTGCTCGGTGGCACCGAGGGTCGCAAGGCCGCAACCGGGCTCGGAGCGACGATCTGCGTCGAGGCGATGATGGAGCGGTTCGGTCGGGACATCGCCGCTTCCCGCGTGGCGATCCAGGGCTTCGGCAACGTCGGCGGCGTGATCGCCAAGGAGCTCTACGACCGCGGTGCAACCGTCGTCGCGCTCTGCGACGTGACCGGCGGCATAGTCAACCCGGATGGGATCGACGTGGACGAGGCGTTGAGCTGGGTTGCCGAGAATCGCTTCCTCCGCGGTTTCCCGGGCGGCGCCGAGGCGACGCGTGGCGGGATGCTGGAGACCTCGTGCGACGTGCTCGTCCCGGCGGCCCTGGAGTGCCAGATAACGGAGGAGAACGCACCCCGCCTCGACTGCGGGCTGATCGTCGAGGCGGCCAACGGCCCGACCACGCCCGAGGCCGACGAGATCCTGGCCCGGCGCGGCATCCCAATCGTCCCCGACCTGCTCGCCAACGCCGGTGGGGTCACCGTCAGCTACTTCGAGTGGGCGATCAGGTAGGCGAGCCACTCGCCGATAGGGTCGGTGGATGCACGGTGGAGCATCGAGGGGCTTTGTCAGCTTGGCCGCCGCGGCGGCCCTGACTGCTTCGCTTGCCTCGTGTGGGGGCGAGTCGAGCGAATCGCCGACCAACGGCTCGACCAAGCACCGCCCGTCGCCGACGCTCACTCTGAGCGCGCAGACGCATCGTCCCGTAGTCGGCGCTCCTTGGCCGATCGTGATCCAAGCCCACGATGCCGCCGGCCATCCCTTGCGGGCGGAGGTCCGCTACCAGTACCTCTTCGCCGGCTCGGTGGTCGCGCGCCGCTCGCACTACCGCTTCCGCGGAACCTTCCACGACACCTTCCGCTGGCCGGCTCGCTCGCTCGGTGTGCCGCTCACCTTCCGGGCTGTCGTCACCACGCCGCTCGGAACGCGCCGGCTCGACTACGCCGTAAAGGTGACGCGATAGCGGCTTTGGGAGACAAGGAACGCGAGCACCCGCCGGAGATGAGAGGCGCGAGCGTCGAAGTCGAGCGGGTCTCGAAGAGCTACGGCCGGATCGAGGCCCTGCACGACGTCTCGCTGGCGGTCGCCCCCGGCGAGGTCGTGGCGCTCACGGGGCCCTCCGGCTGCGGCAAGACGACGCTGCTCAACGTGATCGCCTCGATCGAGCGCGCCGACTCCGGACGGGTGACGGTCAACGGCACCGTCGTCACCGAGCTGACCCATCCGACCTCCTACCGCCGCGACACGATCGGCATCGTCTTCCAACTCCACCACCTGATGCCGATGCTCACGGCGCGTGCCAACGTCGAGTTGCCGCTGATCGCGGTCGGGGTGCCGAGAGCGGAGCGGCGCCGTCGCGCAGAGGAGCTGCTGGCCGAGGTCGGGCTGAGCGAGCGGGCCGAGCAGCGGCCCTCCGTCCTCTCCGGCGGCGAGCGCCAGCGGGTCGCGGTGGCGCGGGCGCTGGCCAACGAGCCGCGCCTTCTGCTCGCCGACGAGCCGACCGGCTCGC
>JAPVSJ010000019.1:0-25606 GCA_047519745.1 Actinomycetota bacterium
GGACCCGGTCACCCCCTCCCCTCGGAGGTGCGGTCGCCGCTGTCTACGTCCCCAGCTGCACCAACCGGATCTTTGGTGGGAGCCCGGTTGAGGCACTGGTGGAGGTGTCGGCACGGGCCGGGTTGCCGGTGGTTATTCCCGACGGCGTGGAGGGAAGCTGCTGTGGGCTGCCGTGGAGCTCCAAGGGGTTCGGCAAGGCTCACCGCCACAAGGCAAACGAGATGGTCGAGCGCCTCTGGGAATGGAGTGGCGAGGGCGAGCTGCCGGTCGTGATTGACGCCGTCTCCTGCACCCACGCGATCGCCGAGCCAGGTGAGGGGGTCCTCTCGGAGGAGAACGCGGCGCGTCTCGCGCAGCTGCAGATCCTCGACTCGGTCGCCTGGGCGCACGACCGGCTGCTGCCGCGGCTGCAGGTCGCCCGCAAGGTCGGCTCGGCCACCGTCCACCCGACCTGCGCGACCCGCCAGATGGGCCTCGCCCCGCGCCTGCGCGCTCTCGCGGGTGCCCTCGCCGAGGACGTCTACGTCGCTCCTTCGGCGACCTGCTGCGGCTTCGCCGGCGATCGCGGCTTCAGCCACCCCGAGCTGACCGCGGCCGCGACCGCCGACCAGGCCGCGGAGCTGTCGGGCCGCGGCTTCGACGCCCACCTGAGCAGCAACCGCACCTGCGAGATCGGCCTCTCCCGCGCCACCGGCGAGTCCTACGAGTCCTTCGTCTTCCTGCTCGAGGAGTTGACCCGCTGACGATTGGTCGATTGACCCCACCAGAGGGGGGTCAATGCATCAATCGCGCGCCGCGACCGCCGCGGCGGCGCCCTGCTCGTCGGCTTCGGCCTCGATCTCGCGGATCGTCGTGGTCATCGCCGCGTCCCGTTCGAAGCGGCGATCGAGCAGCGGGTTGAGGATGCCGCGCAAGGCGGAGACGTAGCGCCACCACTTGGGCGCGAAGATCCGCGGCGCCCGTTCTTCGATCCCGCGCACGACGGCCGCGCCCGCCTCATCCGCACCGATCCGCTTGCGCAGGAAATCGGGCAGGTTCTGCTGCATGCGGTCGCCGTTGTTCTCGAAGGCGTCCTGGACCAGCTTGGTGTCGACCCAGCCGAAGTAGGCGACGCTGGCGCTTGCCCCCAGCGGCATCAGCTCGGCGCGCAGCGAACGGCCGAGCGACTCGACCCCCGACTTCGCCACCGCGTAGGGGCTGTTGAGGACGCCGTTGACGAAGGCGTAGACGGAGGAGGTGACGACGACGTGGCCGCGGCGCTCGACGATCTGCGGCAGCGCCGCCCGCACCGTGCGCCAGACGCCGAGCATGTCGACCTCGAAGACCCGTTCCCATTCCTCGCTGCCGATCCCCCGCACCGTCGCCATGTTCGCCTGGGCGATGCCCGCGTTGGCGACGACGACGTCGAGGCCGCCGAAGCGCTCGACCGTCTCGGCCACGGCAGCCTGCATGGCGCCGTGATCGGTGACGTCGGCGGCGATGCCGATCGCCCGCTCGCCGATGCGCTCCGCCGCCTCGCGCGCCTCGCCGGCGTCGAGGTCGACGACGGCAACCGAGCCGCCGCGCAGGTGGATCTGACGCGCGGTCTCGAAGCCGATTCCCTTTGCGGCGCCGGTCACCAGCGCCACCTTTCCGTTCAGGTCGAAGACGGGCATGCGGCGCGCAGCGTACTCACTCCTAGAATCACCTGCCCATGCCCGGCTTCAAGCCAGTCGACCCCCGGCAGTCCTTCCCCGAGCTCGAGGAGCGGGTGCTGGCGCGCTGGCGCGAGCGCGACGTCTTCGACCGCTCGCTCGCCAACCGCGAGGGGGCCGAGGTCTGGAGCTTCTACGAGGGCCCGCCGACGGCAAACGGCAAACCCGGCTCCCATCACGTCCTCTCCCGCGTCTTCAAGGATGTCTACCCGCGCTACCGCACCATGCGCGGCTACCGGGTGCCGCGCAAGGCGGGCTGGGACTGCCACGGCCTGCCGGTCGAGCTCGAGGTCGAAAAAGAGCTGGGGATCTCCTCCAAGCAGGAGATCGAGGAGTACGGGATCGCCGAGTTCAACGCGCGCTGTCGCGCCTCTGTGTTCGAGTACGTCGAGGAGTGGAACCGGCTGACCGAGCGGATCGGCTTCTGGATCGACCTCGACGACCCCTACGTGACGCTCGAGGACGACTACATCGAGTCGGTCTGGTGGTCGCTGCGCAAGCTCTGGGACGACGGCCGCCTCTACGAGGGGCACAAGGTCGTGCCCTACTGCCCGCGCTGCGGCACCGCGCTCTCCTCGCACGAGGTGGCGCTCGGCTATCAGGACGTCTCCGACCCCTCCATATATGTGCGCTTTCCGCTGCTCGGTGAGGACGGGGGCGAAACGGGGGAATCGCTGCTGGTCTGGACGACGACGCCCTGGACGTTGCCGGGCAACGAGGCGGTCGCGGTGAGGCCGGATGTCACCTACGTGCGGGCGAAGGTTGGCGAGGAGGTCCTCATCCTGGCTCAGCCCCTAGTCGAGCGGGTGCTGGGGGATGGGGCGGAGATCCTCAGCACGCTGTCCGGCTCCGAGCTGGTCGGCCGTCACTACAGGGGCCCGGTGTTCAAGCTCAACGATCGACCGGAGGGAGGCTTCCCGGTGATCGCCGGCGACTTCGTCACCACCGAGGACGGCACCGGCCTGGTCCACATCGCCCCGGCTTTCGGCGAGGACGACTACCGCGTCGCGGCGGAGAACGAGCTGTTCGACCCGACCGACCACGGCAGCCTCTACAACCCGGTCGGGCTCGACGGCCACTTCGACAAGCGCGTCGCCGGCTTCGAGGAGAAGTTCGTCAAGGCGCCCGAGGTGACCCGCGCGCTGATCGACGACCTCGACCGCCGCGGCCTGCTCTTCCGCGAGCAGGTCTACGAGCACGCCTACCCGCACTGCTGGCGCTGCGGCACGCCGCTGCTCTACTACGCAAAGTCGAGCTGGTACGTCGCCACCTCCCAGGCCCGCGAGCAGCTCCTCGCCAACAACGAGGGGATCGGTTGGCACCCCGAGCACATCAAGCACGGGCGCTTCGGCAAATGGCTGGAGAACAACGTCGACTGGGCGCTCTCGCGCGACCGCTACTGGGGGACGCCGCTGCCGATCTGGGAGTGCGCCGCGGAGGGCTGCGACGGGCGCTTCTGCGCCGGCTCGGTAGCCGAGCTGCGCGAGCGTGCCGGCACCGAGGTGCCCGACGACCTGCACCGCCCCTACATCGACGAGGTGACGGTCGAGTGCGAGAAGTGCGGCGGTGAGATGCGCCGGGTCGAGTCGGTGATCGACACCTGGTACGACAGCGGCGCGATGCCATTCGCCCAGTTCCACTACCCGTTCGAGAACGAGGAGCTGTTCGCGGAGCGCTTTCCGGCCGACTTCATCTGCGAGGCGATCGACCAGACGCGCGGCTGGTTCTACACCCTGCTCGCCGAGTCGACCCTGCTCTTCGACACCTCCAGCTACCGCAACTGCGTCTGCCTCGGCCTGATCCTCGACCCCGAGGGCCAGAAGATGTCGAAGAGCAAGGGCAACGTGGTCGAGCCCTGGGACGTGATCGAGGCCCACGGCGCCGACGCCTTCCGCTGGTACTACCTGACCGCACAGCAACCCTGGGCCGGCTACCGCTTCTCGGTCGAGACGGTGGGCGAATCGGTGCGCCAGTTCCTGCTGACGCTGTGGAACACCTACTCGTTCTGGGTGCTCTACGCGAACGCCGAGGACCTCGACCCGAGCGACTTCCGCGGCGCACCCGAGCCCTCCGACGACCTCGATCGCTGGGCCCTGTCGAAATTGCAGGCGACCGTGGCGAGCGTCAGCGAGCACATGGACGGCTTCGACTGCACGGCCGCCGGGCGCGAGATCGCCGAGTTCGTCGAGGAGCTCTCGAACTGGTACGTGCGCCTCTCGCGGCGACGCTTCTGGGACGGCGACCGGGCGGCCTTCGCCACCTTGCGCCACTGCCTGCTGGAGGTCGCGGCGCTGCTTGCCCCGTTCACCCCGTTTCTCGCCGACGAGATCCACCTCAACCTCGCCGGCGGCGAGGCCGAGGATCTGGGCGGGCTGCCCGACTCGGTCCACCTGCGCGACTTCCCCCAGCCGGATCCCGCGCTCGCCGATCCGGATCTCGAGGCAGCGATGGACGCGGTCCGGCTCACGGTCGAGCTCGGCCGCGCCGCGCGCGCCCAGGCGAAGGCGAAGATGCGCCAGCCCCTGCGCCGCGCGGTGATCGTCGCCAACGACGCCGAGCGCGAGGCGATCTCCGCCCGGGCCGAGCTGGTCAAGGCCGAGCTCAACGTCAAGGAGCTCGACTTCGTCAGCGAGGAGTCGGAGCTGGTCAGCTATGCGGTCAAGCCCAACTACCGCTCGCTCGGCCCGCGCTTCGGCAAGCGGATGCCGCAGGTCGCCGCCGCGGTCGGCGCACTCGACCCCACGCACGTCGCCCAGGTGATGTCGGAGGGCGGCGAGGTCGGGATCAACGTCGACGGCGACGAGCACGCCCTGGGCGCCGACGAGTTCACCCTTTCCCTACAACCCCTGGAGGGATACGAGGTCGAGGCCGAGGCAGGCCACGCCGTAGCCCTGCAGCTCGAGCTAGATGACGAGCTACGCCGCGAGGGCCTCGCCCGCGAGATCGTCCACGCCGTCCAGAACGCCCGCAAAGAGGTGGGCCTGGAGATCACCGACCGGATCACGCTCAGCCTCGGCGGCGACGAGGAGCTGCTCGTCGCGGCCCGCGCCCATGAGACCTACGTCAGCAGCGAGGTGCTTGCGACCGAGGTCGCCTACGACGGCACCGACGGCGTAGCGGTCAAGCTCGACGGCCGCGAGCTGAGGATCTCTATCCAGCGAAGCGAACGCTCGCCGACAGATTGAATTCGGCAATGAGCCTGAATGGACGCGCGCCTTACCACCGTGCTCGCGTGCCGCGCGCATCGCAGTGGCGTGCGCCGTTGGCGTGGCGCCCGAAGCCACCCTTGGCGTAGACCTTCTCGCACGCGGCGTCGAAGCGCTCGATGCCGAAGCTCTTGGTCGTCTCGAGGCTGAAATCCGACGCGTCGCCGTTTAGATGCCTGCCGTTGACAGGGCCGCCGACGTGGGCATTCCAGGCCGGAGTGCGGTACCAGCCGATGATGGGCAGCGGTCTGTCGCCAAGCTCGTGCCGGAGCCGCTCGAGCTGGAAGGCCTGGCGCTGCGCGTTGGTGCGAAGGGAGTTGGGCACCGGGGTGTGCTTGCGGTCGTTACACGCGGCTTCCTTGCGCGTGAAGTTCGGTGAGAGGTAACCATGACCCCAGCAGAGGTCGCGGAAGGCGGCCGAGCGGGCGGCTGCGGGCTCCCACGGTCGCTTCCACTTTTCAGCATGTTGCGGGGGGACCCATTTGGGCACTGTGACCGGCGACTCGGGTCGCCGCGCAAGTTTGCGAACCTGCGCATCGGAAACGACAGAACGACTCAGGTCGACTGGCCCCTCGATGCCCGGCGAGCGGCCGCGCTCGGTCCACTGCCAGAGAGTCGCCCCTTTCCACGGCGGAAGCGGGCGGGGGCGCTCGACTTCCCACTCGGCCTGCCACAGCGGGCACCTGGACAGGTCTCTTTGCTCCTCCCTTCCCAGGTGAGGCAGTATCCGTTGCCAGAACCCCGGCATCGTGTAGATGCCGGGGTAGTGATGCTCGCTGCGGTGATAGGCGCGAACGAATTGCACGATGTGGCGAGCGCACTTCTCCCGGGGCTGGCCGTTGTCGGTCTCGATGTCGTACATGAGAGGCAGATCCCCCGGCCATTTCCAACCGGCCGCCTTCGCGAAGCGCACGGCCATCGCCGCCTCCTTGGCGCCGTCGCGCTCACGGTTCAGAGGCGAGGCGACCCGCGCGAAGTAGTAGGGCGCGAGCAGCAGCTTCGCGTCCCGAGCCGCCCCTACGCGTGCCTTGGTGTAAGCCGGATCTGGAATATCCCCATCGGCGACCTTCAGGAACGCCAACTCGTGTCTGGTCGCGACCTTCTTCCAGTCAGCCTCTCCTTGGTAACTGGATACGTCTGGGCCAGTGAGCATGGCGCACCCTGTCTCCTCGTTGAGCAAGTGTTCGAGCGTGACTCGATCCAACGGTGACAGTAGTCGTGCGGAGCGCTCCTACCAACCGTAGTAGTCCACATCGCCGTGCCCATGGATGTAATGGGAGCCCATAGTTCGGTTTTCTACGGATTTCGCTTAGCGCTCGGCTTCCTATTCTCGGTGCATGATCTACATAACGGAAGTACGCATGAGCAAGGACGGGAAGGAACACGAGCACATCGAGGCAGTCAGGTGGGAGCACCGGGGCAGTCCCGAGGAGACCGGAGAATCAACCGTCGAGGAGATGATGGACTGGATCGACAGCAAAGACGGCTACGTCCACGTGCGAGACGGGAATGGCCACGATGTCCCGGTCCGCGCGGTCCGCCCGGAGAACAGGCGGCCCTATCTCAGGACCAGTCCCGATACAAGGACGTGGAAGGACGATCTACTCGACTTACCGCGGTACGGGGTCATGCCAGGCGATGTAGCGTGAGCAACGCTCGCCCGCGCGGATCGGATGGTTGACGGGTTATTCGCCTGAGCCGTCGGGCTCGCCGATGACGAAGTCGGTCTTCGCCGAGTCGGAGAACTTCACCCAGCAGTGCTCGGGGGCGGCGCCGGCGACGTCGACCAGCGCCGCTTCGACCCGCTTGGCGATCTCGGCCTTCTGCTCGTCGGTCCGGCCCTCGAACCAGTGGATGTGGACGAACGGCATCGGAGCGGGCGCCGCGCTCTAGGCGAGCGCCGGCTCGAGCTCGGCCTCGAGGCGGCGCTTCGGCATCGCCCCGACGACTTTCTTCGCGATCGCCCCGTCCTTGAAGAGGAGCAGGGTCGGGATCGAGAGGACTTCATACTCGGCCGCGGTCTGCTGGTTCTCGTCGACGTTGAGGCTGACGATCGTCAGGTCGTCGCGCTCGGCGTCGATCTCCTCGAGGACCGGGTGGACGACCCGGCAGGGGCCGCACCAGGGGGCCCAGAAGTCGACCAGCACGGGGCCGTCGGCCTCGAGCACGTCGGCTTTGAAGTTGCCGTCGGTCACGTCGGTGAGCTTGCCGGTCACTGGTATCCGTCTCCCGTTGGTCGAAGTTCAGCGCTCAATACTTCAGAAAGTATAGCGAGGGCTCGCAGCTCTCGCCAGCTCTTGATGTTGCGTCCCCTTATGTTTGGCCGAGTATGACGAACGCCGAGATCGCCGCCGCCCTCGAAGAGCTGGGCGTCCTCTACGAGCTGGACGGCGCGGTCAAATACCGCGTGCTTGCCTACTCGAGCGCGGCCAAGGCGATCCGCGAAAGCCCGGTCTCGGTCGCCGAGCTGGCCAGGGCGGGGCGAGCGACCGAGATCCCCGGCGTCGGCAAGACGCTGGCGGAAAAGATCGACGCGCTGCTGGCGACCGGCGAGATCCCCGCCGCGGTCAAGCTGAAGGCGAAGTTCCCGCCGACCCTGATCGAGGTCACGCGCGTCCCCGGCGTCGGCGCGAAGACCGCACGGCTGCTTTTCGAGGAGCTGGGAGTCGCCTCGCTCGAGGACCTCAAGGCCGCGGCGGAGGCGGAACAGGTGCGCGAGGTGAAGGGCCTCGGGCCGAAGGCGGAGGAGAACGTGCTGGCGGCGCTGGAGCGGCTCGGCGAGCCCGGGGAGGGACCGGGGCGGGTGCTGCTCTCGGCGGTGAGGCCGATCGCCGAGCAGCTCGCGGCGGCGCTGCGCGAGCACCCGGCCGCAAAGCGGGTCGAGGTCGCGGGCTCGGTGCGGCGCTGGGCCGAGACCTGCAAGGACATCGACCTGATCGCCACCGCCGAGCAGCCGAAGGAGCTCGCCGAGCACCTCGCCGGTCACGAGCTGATCGCCGCCGCGGGCAAGCCCGGGCCGAACGGCGTCCGCGCGCAGACCCACAACGGCATCTCGGTCGACCTGCGGATCGTCGCCCCGCGGGCATTCGGCAACCTGCTCCAGCACTTCACCGGCTCGGCGGTGCACAACGTGCAGCTGCGCGAAGAGGCGGTGGCGCGAGGCCTCTCCGTCTCCGAGCACGGCATCACCGAGACCGAGAGTGGCGAGACGGCGCTCTGCGAGAGCGAGGAGGCCGTCTACGAGCGGCTCGGATACGCCTACATCGAGCCGGAGCTGCGCGAGGGGCGCGGCGAGCTGAAGGCCGCGCGCGAGGGGAAGCTGCCGGACCTCGTCTCGATCGACGACATCCGCGGCGACCTGCACTCGCACACCACGCTCTCCGATGGGCGCAACACGCTGGAGGAGATGGCCGAGGCGGGGCGCGAGCGGGGTTACGCCTACATGGCGATCACCGACCACTCGGCCAGCCACGGCTTCGGCGACCACGTCACCGCCGAGCGGCTCTGGCAGCGGATCGAGGAGGTCGCGGCGTGGAACAAGGGCAAGCGGGGCTTCCGCCTGCTCGCCGGCTCGGAGGTCAACATCGGCCTCGATGGCGAGCTCGACTACCCCGACGACCTGCTCGACGCACTCGGCTGGGTCGTCGCCAGCGTCCACACCTCGTTCTCGATCTCCCCAGCCGCGATGACCGAGCGTGTCCTGACCGCGATCGAGAACCCCAACGTCAACTGCATCGGCCACCTCACCGGTCGCCTGATCGGTCGGCGTGAGCCCTACGACATCGACGTCGAGGCGGTGGTCGAGGCGGCGGCCCGCACCGGCACGATGCTGGAGATCAACGGCAACCCCAACCGCCGTGACCTCTCCGAGCACCACGCCCGCCTCGCCAGGGAAGCCGGCGCCACGATCGTCCTTAACACCGACGCCCACGGCATCGACACGCTCGACAACATGGCCTACGCCGTGGCGACCGCGCGGCGGGCCTGGCTCACCGCTGCCGACATTGCCAACACCAGGGGCTGGAGCGAGTTCAAGAAGCTGCTGAAGTAGCTCAGAGCGCGTGCAGCCTGTCGCTGCGCAGCCCAGGCGTCCGCACCAGCTCCACCGGCTGCAGGGCGGAGTTGGGGACGACGTAGAACTTGACGCCGTCGCGGTGCTCGATGCCGAGGACGGCGGCCTCGCGGGTGCGCATCATCAGCGCAACGAGCAGGGCGTAGCCGGCGCCGATCGCCGCGACGCCGGGGAAGATGACGCCGAGGACGCCGGCGGCGATCGCCGTCAGGCCGATCGGCCAGAGGCGCCGGGCGACGATCCGCCCGGGCGCGTCCTCGGGCAGCGAGGTGGCGGTGCGGGCGCGGGCGAGGGCGTCGTGGACGCCGTCGGCGGCGCGTGCCGGCCGACCCAGGTACATGCCGAGGATGAGGGCGATCAGCCACCAGGCGGCGGCGACGAGCATCGTCGTCGTGTCGTTGTCGCGGCCGGCGGCGAGGGCGGCGATCGCTCCAAGGGCGGTCGCCTCGGCGCCGGTGAGGAAGACGGTGGTTCGCAGCAGGTCGGTGTAGGGCATTGCCGTCCTACTCTGCCAGTGCCTCGAGAAGTGCCAGCCAGCCGTCGGGTCCGTCGACCGTCAAGTCCGCCTCCTCGGCAATCTCCGGCGGCCCCTCTTCGGAGGCGATCCCGACGCAGACGGCGGCGTCCAGCTCGCCGCTCTCGGACAGCTCGCGCAGCCGCCGGAAGGCGTCGAGATCGGTGCGATCGTCGCCGGCGTAGACGGCCGCCGTCACGCCATCGGTGGCAAGCAGCGCCGCCACCGCAGTGTCCTTGCCGCCGCCGCCCGGCGGGCGCAGCTCGAGGACCTTGCGCCCCCAGCGCAGCTCCAGATCCGCTCGCCCGGCCTCGGCGGCGATCTCGTGCGCCCGTGCTTCGGCTGCCCGGTCGTCCTCGGCGCCGCGCCAGTGCAGCGCCTGGATCGGGCCCTTGTCCTCGAGGCGCAGGCCGACCTCGCTCAGCGTTGAGTCCCTCAGCCTGGAGACGAAGCCGGCGGCATCCTCCTCGCGTCCTTGCAGAGAGGGATCCAGGCGCGGCGCCTCGTCCCCGGGCAGCAGCAGCTCGAGGCCGTGGTTCCCGGCGTAGGCGATTCCGTCGACTCCGACCAGCGCTCGCGCCTCCTCGGCCCGCCGGCCGGAGATGCAGGCGACCAGGCCGTAGCGCTCGCTCAGCCGTGCGAGCAGCTCGGATGCCCTGGGCGGTAGGGCAGCCTGCTCCGGGCGGGGGACGATCGGCGCCAGGGTCCCGTCGACATCGGTGAGGATCGCGGCGTGGGCAGGGTCGACACGCAGCCGCGCGAGTGGCCCAAGGCCGACCTCGCGCTCCCCTCTGCCGGATTCGGGAGACACCTGACTAGTATCGCGCGATGCCATCGGAGCGGACCCTGAAGCTTGCCGCGATCGGCACCCTGGCCGGCGTCTTCAGCGGCATCTTCGGCGTCGGCGGTGGCACCGTGATCGTGCCCCTGCTGATCTTCTGGTTCGGCTACGGGGAGCGGCTGGCGACCGGCACCAGCCTCGGCGCGATCGTCCTGATCGGCCTGCTCGGCGCCGTCGCGCAAGGGGGCTTCTACGGCAACGTCCACGTCGTTACCGGGCTATTGCTCTCGATACCCGCGATCCTCGGCGTCGTCGCCGGCACCGCGATCCAGCAGCGCATTCCGCAGCGGGCCGTCTCCCTGCTCTTCGCGGCGCTGCTCGTCGGCGTCGCGATCGAGTTGATCGTCCGATGAGCACGGACGTGTTCTTCGCCGTTTTGATCGCTGTCGCCGGCGGGCTCGCCGGTGGCCTGGTCGGCGTCGGCGGTGGCGTTCTCTTCGTCCCTGCCCTGACGATCTTCATCGGCCTCTCCCAGGTCGAGGGTGAGTCGACCTCGCTGCTGATGATCGTCATCGTCGCCCTCGTCGGTGCAGCCCGCCAGAACGCCTACGGCAACCTCAACCTGCGCGACGCCCTCGTGATCGGCGCCCTCTCGCCGCTCGGCGTCCTGGTCGGCGTTGTCGTCGCCAACGAGGTCCCGCAGCGGATTCTCGAACTCAGCTTCGCCGCCCTGGTCCTCTTCATCGCCTACGGACTGGCACGTAGGGCTCTCTCCCCGCAGGCCTAGAGGCGGCGGGGCGCTACGCTCAACCTGTGGATTCGCTCACCTGGAATGGGGACGTCCCCCAGCTTCGCTCTCCCGTCCTCGTCTGCGCCTTTCGGGGCTGGAACGACGCCGCCGGCGCCGCCTCGGCGGCCCTCGGCGCGGTCGCCGACTCCTTCGACGCCGAGCCGATTGCCGAGATCGACCCCGAGGACTACTTCGACTTCCAGGCGACGCGCCCGACGATCGTGCTCTCCGAAGGACAGACGCGCAGCATCGAGTGGCCGCAGAACGATCTGATCGCGATCCGCGTCCCCGGCGCCGACCGCGACCTCGTCCTCTTCGACGGCACCGAGCCCAACCTGCGCTGGCGCACCTTCTCCGAGACCATCGCGACCGCAGCCGACACGCTCGGGGTGGAGATGGTGATCACCCTGGGGGCATTGGTGGCCGAGGTCTCCCACACCCTGCCGGTGCCGATCACCGGTCTCGCCTCGGACGAGCAGCTGATCGACGAACTCGACCTGCAGCGCTCCAGCTACGAGGGCCCGACCGGGATCGTCGGCGTCGTCCACGACTGCTGCCGGCGGATCGGCATGACCTCCGCATCGTTGTGGGCGGCGGTGCCGCATTACGTCGCCGCGGTGCCCAACCCGAAGGCGGCGCTGGCCCTGCTGCGCCGGCTCGAGGGCCTGACCGGGATCGCCGTCGACGCCACCGGGCTGGAGGAGGAAACGGCGAGCTACGAGGAGCAGATCGGCCGCGCCGTCGCCGCCAACCCGGAAATCGCCGAACTCGTCGAGCGGATCGAGGTGGAGCAGGTGGAGCAGCTCGGTGAGGACAGCGAGGAGCTGCCGTCCGCGGACACGATCGCCCGCGAGTTCCAGCAGTTCCTGCAGCAGCGCCGCGGCGAGTCGAACTGACTCAGCTCTCGGCCGCGGGGCAGATCAGCTTGTAGTCGCACCAGCCGCACACGGTCGGCGAGGGGCGTGGCTCGAAGTCCTGGCCGAGCACGCCCTCGCCGACCTGGAAGACGGTGCGCTCGACCCGTTCGGCGTCGTCGGGCAGGACCGGCGCGGCGACCTTGTCCGCGTCGAGCACGTAGTAGTAGCTGCCGGTGTTGGCATCCAGATCCCAGGCCTCGCGCGCGGCGAGCCGATAGAGGGAGAGCTGCAGGTCGCTCTCCAGGGCCGCTTCGCTCTTGCGCTCGCCGGTCTTGTAGTCGATCAGCTCGTGGCCGCCGTCGGGCAGGCGGTCGACCCGATCCACCCGGCCCCGTACGTGGTGCTCGCCGATACGGAAGTCGAACTTGCGCTCCAGCCAGACCGGTTCGCCCTCGGACTCCCGCTCCCGCTCCCAGTAGAGGCGCATCGCCTCCCGCGCGCGGTCGCGAAACTGCAGCTCGTCGTCGCTCGAGCCGAAGCCGGTGCGCCGCCAGCCCGCCTCGAACAGGCCGATCAGGCGACGCAGGCCCTCCTCGCTGCCCTGGTCATCGCCTTCCTTGTGAAAGCGCTCGAGCACGTTGTGGATGAGGATGCCGAAGCGCTGGTTGATCGTCGGCTCCTGGGGAATGCCGAAGACCCGCCGGAACTTGTACTTCAGCGGGCAGGTGAGGTAGAGGTCGAGGTCGGAAGCGGAGAGGCTGAGTGCACCGTCGCCGCGGCGCGGCAGGAACGCCTCCAGCGACGGCTCCTGACGGGTGGCGATCAGCCTGCGCCGTCCCTCACGCTCACGCTCGGAGCCGAGCAGGTAGGCGTCGAGCGAGGAGGCATCGAGCTCGGCCTGCTGCTCGGGGGTCGCGACCTGACGCAACAGTCCGTTGACGGCCTCGACCGCCTCCTCCGTCGCCTCGTCGCCGGGTCGCTGGGCGAGCGCCGCCAGCTTCAGCAGCTCCAGATACCGGGCGATCGCCCGGTTGACGTCGACCGCGGTATCGAGGCGCGGCTCCGAGAGCTCCCGGCCCGCTTTCCAGGAGGCCTCCAGCATCTCCTCGCGCAGCATGCGGTAGGTCGCGTGCAGGCCCTCGGCCGGGCCGAACAGCTCCTCTGCATGGGCCTCCTCCTCGGCATCGGAGTCGCGCAGCGCCGCAGCGTAGAAGTCCGACGGTCGGCTCTCGCCATCGTCGCCACGCTCGACCCGGGCGAAGACGAGTCCGCTACGGGCGGGTCGCCCGATCCGCTCGACTCCAGCCGCGCGCTCCATCCCAAGCACGAAGACATGCTCGAACTCCATCCCCTTGATGCCGTCGCGGGTCAAGCCCTGCACAGCTCCCGGCGCCGGCGGCTCGACCACTCCGGCCGGCTCGACCCCGGCGTCAGCGACCGCGCTGAGGTGGCGGATGAAATCTCGCGTCGAACCGTTGGGTTCGCGCCGCGCCCAAGCCGCGGCCAACTCCGCCAAGCGCGAGAGCCCGAGTAAGCGCTCGGCAACCTCGGGTTGCGCGGCGAAGAGACGCTGTCGGCGCAGCCCGACAGCCTCGATAAGGCGGCGCACGAAGACATCGGCCCGCCGCTCCTCCATCGCGCCTGAGGCGGCCCCATAGAGCTTGAGAAAGGACTGAATTCGCTCCCTTGCCTCGGGCGGGATCTGGGGACTCTCGAGCGCAGCCTCGCAGCCCGAGACGAGGTCGAGCTTGCGCCGCCTGGCGATCGTCGTAAGCCGCGCTAAATCTGCCGAGCGCAGCTCGATCGGCGGCCGCGTCAAAGCCCGCGCCGCGGCCGCCGAGTCCTCGGGATCCGCAAGCACCCGCAACCAAGCGATCGCGTCCCGCACCTCGGGTCGCTGAAACAGCGCCGCCGGACCTGAGAGATGGAACGGGATACCTCGCTCTTCCATCGCTGCCGCCACAGGTCCGCCCCGGGCGGAATCGTCGACAAGCACGCAGATTTCTTCCGGTTTGCTTCCCCCGGCCAGCAGATGCTCTGCCTCCCGCGCCACAGCTTGGGCCTGCGCCCGCTCATTCGTACAGCGCCAGAACTTCGTCTCGGGCTCCCGAAACTGCCGGGTCAGCTCGACCGTGGCCACAGACGATGAGGAGGGGGTGTCCGAGTGGGTGCTGGGTTTCTCGCCGGGCGGTGGTGCGGATCTCGATGAGCTGGCTGGGCGAGAAACAGGACGCCGCGCCCACTCGGACACCCCCTCCTCATCGTCTCCCGCGTCCAACGCATACAGCTGATTCGCGTTGTCTTCCCGCAGCGCCACGAGGATCGCCCGCTGGGCCGGGGTCGTGTCCTCCAGCTCGTCCACCATTAGGTACTCGAAGCGGTGTGCGATCTGAGCGCGGATGTCGGGACGCTCGGCGAAAAGCTTGCTCAGGGTGAGGTAGACATCGCAGCGATCGAGGCTGCAGGCGTTCGCGAGGAGCCGATCATGCGCCGCGATCAGCTCGGCCAAGTCAGGATCGGGAGGCTCTGAGCCGGCCTTTACCTCGTCCATCTGCGCAAGTAAGCGGGCTAGTAGGCCGGCTGGATTGCCCCGGATCTCGTGGTCTCTCAGCGGGAGCTCGTCCATCCGGTCGAGGAGAAGAGCGAGGCGCTCGGCTGGGCCAAGGACGCTGAAGAAGGGGTCGAGGCTCGCGGCCGTCGCGTACTCGCGCAGGAGTCGCTCGCTGAGCGTCTCCCAGGTGTCGATCCAGAGCTCCTCCAGGGGGCGGTCGAGGAGCTCCTCCACCCTCTCGCGCAGGCGTTGGGCGGTGGCCCGGGAGGACGCCAGGACGAGGACCCTTTCCGGTGTGGTCTCGGCTGCGACCAGCCGCTGGAAGCGTTGCGCCAGAACCTCGGTCTTGCCGGTCCCCGCCTCGCCGATCAGCAGGAGCGGCCCGGAGCGGTGGCGGATCGCGCGCTCCTGGGGCTCGGCGAGGGCCAGTGTCACGTCAGTCATGGTCCAACGCTACCGGGACGGCCACGCCGAGTGGCCTCCATAGGATGCGGACGATGGATGTCTTCTCCGCAGATTGGCTGGGAATCTGCCAGCGCATCGTCGCTGCCCAGCAGCGCCTGTTCGAGCAGACGCCAGGACGCGAGGCCCGCACCGAGTACGAGGGGGTGGGGGAGGGTGGCGATCGCAGCCTCGTCATCGACCGCCGCTGCGAGGACGTGGTCTTTGCCGAGCTGGAGCAGCTTGCGAGTGACGGGGCGTCGTTCGTGGCGATCTCGGAGGAGCGGGGCGAGGTCGTCTTCGGCGAAGGAGGGCCGGCCCGCGTCGTGATCGATCCGATCGACGGCTCGCTCAACGCCCGCCGCACGCTTCCCTCGCACAGCCTCAGCATCGCCGTGGCATCGGGTCCTTCGATGGCTGACGTCGAGTTCGGTTACGTGTACGACTTCGGCGCCGGCGAGGCTTTTGCGGCCGTCAGGGGCGAGGGAGCGACCCTTGGCGATGGCCCGATCGAGGTCGCCGGTGATACCGAGAAGCTGGAGCTGCTCGGGGTCGAGTCGGCCGAGCCGGGGCGCCTGCAACCCGTGGCGGCGGCGCTCGATGGCGGGGTCTACCGGCTGCGGGTGATCGGCTCGATTGCGATAACCGCCGCCTACGTCGCCGCGGGGCGGCTGGACGGGATGCTCAGCCTGCGTCCCTGCCGCTCGGTCGACGCCGCCGCCGCGCAGTTGATCGTCCGCGAGGCGGGCGGTCTCGTTGCCTTTGGCGAGCTGGCACTGAGCGATGCGGACCTGGGACTCGATGCCCGCTACCCGATCGCGGCGGCTGCCGGAGAACGTGGTCTGAAGCTCATCCGTAACGCATCGGGGGAGTCGGTTTAGAACAAGTGTTCGGAAGAACGTATGTTCGCTACACTCGCGAACCCCCGTCCCAAAACCATCTCGAAGGGATGATCTTCATGGCCACCAAAGCCACTAAAGCAAGCAGCAACAGCTCCAAAGCGAAATCGCAGGCGAAAAGCGCCTCCACCCCTGCTCCCTCCCGCGTCGAGCAGGCGCGTGCCGCGGCCCAGAGCGCCGTCGACGTACCCGTCGGTGCCGTGCTCGAGGTCAGCGACCGCGTCGCCGAGCTGGTCGAGCCCTTCAGCGGCCGCGCGGCGGCCCAGAAGCAGCTCAAGTCCTACGGCACCCAGCTGCGTCGCACCGTCAAGCGCAGCGAGCGTCGCGGTGCCACCGCCCGCCGCAAGGCGGCCACCGAGGCGCGCAGGACCCGCAACAAAGTCGAGCGCGAGGCCCGCAAGCGCCAGCGCCGGGTCGAGACGACCCTGAAGCGCAACCGCACCGAGGTCGAGCAGCGCGTCCGCCGTGTCGGAGATCAACTGGCCGCGCTGAGGCCGTAGGACACCTCAGCGACCTTGCACGAGGACTGGCCGTGAGCCTCCGGGCTCATACGGCCAGTCCTCCTGCGTGGGCACGACGGCGCGGAACTGGAAACGGACGCCGCGGCTGTCGTCGTCGCTGAAGCGGTAGGCGTAGCGGAAGCGGCCGTGTCCGTCGGTCTGGACCGTGCGGAACTCGGACCACGGCTGGCCCGGCAGCCGGAACTGCAGCTCGACCGGTCTGCCTTCGGTTGGAATCTCCCCCGCTGCGGCGACTAGCTGTCCGCGGAAGACCAGCGGCGCTCCACCGACCTTTGCGACGCTGGCCGAGGCCCGCAGGCGCACCCTGCTTCGCACGTCGAGCTGGAGCGTCTGTGTCGCCGATCGGGCCAAGGTCGGGTTGCCCTGGAAGCCGATTTCGATCGTCCGGCTCGGGCCGGGGTCGGTGCGGATCGAGAAGGTCCCGTCCGGGGCCGTCATCACCGTCGATGTCTGGACTGCCGGATGTGCGCCGGTGGCGAAGCGCTCGACGACGCGGACTGGCGCGTTGCCGAGGGGCGAGTTCCTGCCGGTGATGAGACTGCCTTTGAGCAGAACGCGACGGCCGTAGGGGACGGTCCGTTGCAGACCGTGCCCGCGGAAGCCGGCACGCAGCGTCGTCGTCGCCTTGAGCGGGTTCGAGAGCACCATCGCCTCGCCGTTCTGGCGGCGATTGGTGGTGGTGGCATTGCCGGCGGCGTCGTATCCGGTTGCCTGGAATTCGTAGTCGCCCACCGGAGACGCGTCCGAGTTCCAGCGGGCGCGCAGCTCGCCCGCGTCCCCCGGCACAGTGGGAAGTGCCTCGAAGCGGTCGCCCGATCCGGCCCGCCGTACGCTAATCCGGCCACGCGAGGAATCCGGCCCCGATAGTCGGTCGGAGATTCGCACCCGCAGCAGCTCAGGGTCACGCGGGTCCTCGGCGTTGGCAAAGGCGACGCTGGGCGGCGTGCGGTCGATCCTCACGCTGGCGGTCCGCGGTGCTCGGTCGGCGATGCCGTTCGTCTCGGCGCCGTCATCGACGTTGCCGGCGGCGTCACGGGCGTAGTAGGCGATCCGGTGCACGCCTTCGTCGATCACGCCAGCCGTGACGCTATGGCCCTGTGCGACGGCAGGTGCGCCTCCGTCCACCTGGATCGCCGTGATCGGCGGCGGTCCCGATCCGATCGGTTCCATCCCCGAGCCGGTATCGGTGGCCTTCGCCGTCAGCTGTACGGCTCTGTTCGTCCAGCCGGTCGGCACACCGACGAGTTCGGTGACCGGGTCGGTGGTGTCGACGCGGAGCACCGCGTGGCCGCTCGTCGCCGACTTCATCCCCGCGCCGGAGACTGCGACCGCATGGAGGTAGCTCATGCCCTCGGGGAGGGCGCCGATCGTCAGCTCGTCGTCGGCGACGCCACCCCGCAGCGTCGTCTCGGCGTCGCTGCAGCGATCGGCGGCTGCGCATGGGCTCCCCGTCGGCGCCGTGTCGATCGCGGCCGCATAGCCGCGAATGCCCGAGATCGGCAGCGGGCCGGCGGGGTGGGCGAATCGGATTCGCAGCGGGAAGGCGGTACGGCCGATCCAGCTCGGGACCTGCTCGGGCTCGATCGCGGCGGGCCTGGTGTTGTCGAAGCGAAGCTGAGCGGTGGCCGCCGGCCCCGCTTCGCCGCTGGAATCCACGAACCAGACTTCGGCGCCGTAGGAGCCGGGCACCTTCGGCACCGTCAGCCCACCGACCGATTCGCTCAGCGGGTTGACCTGGCCTTCGCCGATCGTCCCACCCTCTGGGTCGAGGACCCGGTAGTGGATCGCTGCCGGCGGCGTTCCCCCCGGCGAGGGGTTCGTCCACACGAGCGTGAAGTAGTCCTCCGAGTGCCAGGGATCGTCGCCTAGGACCCGGAGGTCCGCGGGACGGGGTGGGCTCGCGACTGCCGAGCCGGCGCAGCAGACGAGTGCCGCGAGGAGACAGAGACACCCGCCCATCGCCGCCCGCCCGCCGCTTGCCCGATGCCGTCCCATCCTCACGGGCCGAACTCGCCGGCGGCGCTGCCGCTTGACGGGCTTGACGTTTCTGCCGGGGGTGGGGACGGTTCCGCCGGCGGTGCGTATTCGACCGCGCCCGCTTCGCTCGTTTCTGGCGCCGGCGCCAGCGATGGCGGTTCGGGTTCGGGAGCAGGTTGCGGCGTTGGTTCCGGCTTCGGTTCAGGCGCCGGGGCCGCCGGTTCGTAATAGACGGGGGGCGGCACGTCGTCGACTGCGCGCTTGGACACTCGCTCGACCCTTGCTCCGGTCGTGTGCTGCGACTCGATTCCGAGCGGCGCCGGGACCACGCCGGTCGCGACGCAGGCGGCGGCCCCGCCGACGGTGCCCGCGCAGATCGCGAGCAGCTTGGCGAGCGCCGCCATCCCGGCGCCCCGGGTTCCGCCCGCGGCGGCTATCTGCGAGACGCCGCCGTCGGCCGAGCTGCCGTTGCCGGGGAGGCGTGAGTGCAGCCCGACGAGGAGCTCCTGCGCCCGTTCGAGCAGGGAGCGAGAGACGGGCAGGGTGGGGGCCAGGGCGGCGACGGCCGCCGGGGTCGCCCGGTAGGCGCGCATTGTCCCGCGGCACGCCGTGCAGGCGCGCAGGTGCTCGCGTACCGCGGCCGCACCCTCGTCGCTGGCCTCGCCGTCGCAATAGGCCGACAGCAGCGGAGCCAGCTCGGCGCAGCGACTGCCGTCCTCGCTGCGCGTCAGCAGGTGGCGAAATCGCTGCCGGCCCTCGGCCAGGCAGCGGTTGACCTTGGTCTGACTGAAACCCGTTATCTCGCCGATCTCGGCGTAGGAGTAGCCCGCCGCGAGCAGGGTCAGCGAACGCAGCTCGGCTGGCTTCAAGGCCTGGAGAGCCTCGCGGCTGCGGGCGACCTGCTCGCCTCGCTCGAGGCGCTCTCCGGGCCCGGCGCCGCTCGACGCGATCCGCGCGATCGGGTCACCGCTCCCGTCGTCGCCCACTCCGAGCATCCGCTCGCGGTAGCGGCGGATCGCCAGCGCCTCGTGCTTCACCACGGTCTTCATCCAGCGGATCAGCTCGCGCGGCCGGTCGCTTGGCGCTTTGACGAGGAGGATCTCCAGCGCCCGCTGGTAGGCGTCCTCGGCGTCGTCCTCGCAGAGCGAGAAGCGGCGCGCGGCCTGCCTCAGCTCGGCATCGTCGCGAGCGACGAGTTCGACGGCGGCGCGCTTGCGCCCGGCTGTTGCGATTCCCCCCTGCACCGGTTCAGCTCCCTCGTCCGAACATTCCACGTAGAGCGCGGGACAGGGGCGGGTTCTCCCCCCTCCTGGACGGGTGGTCGGGGAGAATCTCCGCTATTTGCGAACTGTGGCGTTTATCCGTGGCGCCGTGCCGGCCACCTGTAGCATCCGCCGCGATGAGCACCTGCGTGATCACCGGTGGCGCCGGCTTCCTCGGCTCCCACCTCTGCGAGCACCTGCTCGGCAAGGGGCACCGGGTCATCTGCGTCGACAACCTCGAGACCGGCTCACTGCAGAACATCGAGCACATCCGCGACGACGCCTTCGACTTCCGCAACATCGACATCACCGAGCGGGTCGACATCCCCGAGGACGTCGACTTCGTCTACCACCTGGCCTCGCCGGCCAGTCCGATCGACTACCTGCGCCTGCCGCTGCACACGCTCAAGGTCGGCTCGCACGGGACGCACCACATGCTCGGCCTGGCCAAGTTCAAGCGCGCCCGCTTCCTGATCGCCTCGACCAGCGAGGTCTACGGCGACCCCCAGGTCCATCCGCAGAAGGAGGACTACTGGGGCCACGTCAACCCGATCGGGCCGCGCGGCGTCTACGACGAGGCCAAGCGCTACGCCGAGGCGCTGACGATGGCCTACCACCGCCAGCAGGGCGTCGACACCTCGATCGTGCGGATCTTCAACACCTACGGGCCGCGCATGCGCGCGCACGACGGGCGGGCGATTCCGACCTTCCTGCGCCAGGCGCTGAAGGACCAGAACATCACCGTCTTCGGCGACGGCAGCCAGACCCGCAGCTTCTGTTACGTCGACGACCTGATCCGCGGCATCGTCGGCCTCGGGGAGTCCGACGTGCACACGCCGGTCAACGTCGGCAACCCGAACGAGTTCACCTTGCTCGAACTGGCCAAGACCGTGATCGAGGTGACCGAGTCGCGCTCGGAGATCGTCTACGAGCAGCTCCCCGTCGACGACCCGCAACAGCGCCAGCCGGACATCACTCGCGCCCGCGACCTGCTCGGCTGGGAGCCGAAGGTCGAGCTGCGCGAGGGCCTGCGCAAGACGATCGAGCAGGCCGGCGTCGAGCAGCTCGCCGGCGCCTCGGACTGAATCGTCCCGTTCGTCCCGCCGCGTTCGCCGCGCGGGTCCCAATATCCTCCGTTTGATGGCCAGCAACAACGACAAAGCCGGCGTCGAAGAAGCAGCCCGCACGATCGCGCCCCTGGTCGGGCCCGACGACGAGCGGATCTTCACCGACTCGGGGATCGAGATCGACCGCCTCTACGACGAGGACGACGTCGCGCCCGGCCTCGAGCAGCGGCTCGGCGAGCCCGGCGAGCCGCCCTTCACCCGCGGCATCCACGCGGGGATGTACCGCGACCGGCTCTGGACGATGCGCCAGTACGCCGGCTTCGCCTCGCCCGAGGACACCAACGAGCGCTACCGCTACCTGATCGAGCACGGCTCGACCGGGCTCTCGATGGCCTTCGACCTGCCGACCCAGCTCGGCCGCGACTCCGACGACCCGCTCTGCCAGGGCGAGGTCGGGCGCACCGGGGTCCCGATCGACACGATCGAGGACATGCGGATCTGCTTCGACCAGATCCCGCTCGACGGGGTCTCCACCTCGATGACGATCAACGCGCCGGCGGGCATCCTGCTGCTGCTCTACGAGCTGGTCGGCGAGGAGCAGGGGGTGCCGAGCGAGAAGCTGCGCGGCACGGTTCAGAACGACGTGCTCAAGGAGTACATGGCGCGCGGCAACTACATCTACCCGCCGGAGCCGACGATGCGGCTGACCACCGACATCTTCGAGTACTGCCGCGAGAACGTGCCGAAATGGAACACGATCTCGATCTCCGGGTACCACATCCGCGAGAAGGGCTGCTCGGCCGTGCAGGAGGTCGCATTCACGCTCTCCAATGCGATCGCCTACGTCGAAGCGGCGCTCGAGCGGGGGCTGAAGATCGACGAGTTCGCGACCCGGCTCGCCTTCTTCTTCAACTGCCACAACAACGTCTTCCAGGAGGTCGCCAAGTTCCGCGCCGCGCGGCGGATGTGGGCGAAGATCGTCGCCGAGCGGTTCGGGGCGCAGGACCCCAACTCGATGAAGATCCGCTTCCATACGCAGACGGGCGGCGTAACGCTGCAGGCCCAGCAGCCTGAGGTAAACATCATCCGCGTCGCCCTGCAGGGCTTCGCCGCGGTCAGCGGCGGCACCCAGTCGCTGCACACCAACGGCTTCGACGAGGCGCTGGCGCTGCCGACCGAGCGCTCGGCGCGGATCGCCCTGCGCACCCAGCAGGTGCTCGCCCACGAGTCCGGCGTCGCCGACACGGTCGACCCCTTCGCCGGCTCCTACTTCGTCGAGTCGCTGACCGACGAGATCGAAGCGCGCGCCTGGGAGCTGATCGGCAAGGTCGAGGAGATGGGCGGTTCGGTCGAGGCGCTGGACTTCATGCAGAAGGAGATCGAGGAGTCGGCGCACTCCTACCACGAGCGCTACAAGAGCGGCCAGGACATCATCGTCGGCGTCAACAAATACGTCACCGACCAGGTCGACGACGTCGACATCCTCCGCGTCGACCCCGAGTCCGAGCAGCGCCAGCTGGCGCGCCTGGCGGCCTTCAAGGAGAACCGCGACCAGCCCGCGGTCGCGGAGAAACTGGACGAGCTTCGCGCCATCGCCCGCGGCGAGGGCAACCTGATGCACCCGATTCGCGCTGCACTGGCCGCCGACGCCTCGATCGGCGAGGTCTGCGGCGCGATGCGCGACGTCTTCGGCGAATACAAGGGGGGCGCATTCTTTTAGGAGGGACGGGGCACCCCGTCCCTCCTACGCGCGGAGCTTGCGTGGGAGCGCCGCTGCACGGCTCAGCTCGGCACGGACCACGGCGGGTTCGTACCTCACCTCATAGTGGGTGAAGCGAAGTGGCGTCATTCCGGCAAGCGCGTGGGCGCGGTCGCGGCGCGCGTCTCGGGTTTGGGACGAGGCCGTGCGGTGATAGCGCAGCCCGTCCGTCTCGACGACCAGCCCCAGGTCGGGCCAGTGGAAGTCGACCTCCCAGCCGTTGACGATTTGTTTGCTGAGTGGGAGTGGGAGGCCCGCTTCGAGCGCGATGGGGCGGAAGAGGATCTCGAGATCCGAGTCGGAGAGGCGGAAGGTTCGCTTGTCGAGGAGCTTGCGCAGGAGCGGTGCGCCCGGCTCCCCCGCGTAGCGGTCAAGCGTCGTGCGCAGGGCCTCTGGATCAACCAGATCGCGCTTGTCCGCCTCGTTTACGGCTCGTTCCAGGGCGTGGGGACCGAGTTCGGTTGCCAGATCGACCAGTGTGCGAACGGGACCAGTGACCGGAAGTCCGTTGCGCCTGACGATGTCCTCCAGCCGCAACGTCGGACGCTGACGGACTCTTAATCCTCGCCTGCGCACCTTCGTTGGGTGCCTTACGCTCACATCGATGAGGCCCTGTGCCTCGCGCCCGATGTCCCAGAACTCGGCGGCGCTGCGGTGGCTCAACACCGCTCCCTTGTCGCACGCAAGCACCGCAGCCATCCACCGGCGCTCACGGGTCAGCTGCGGCCAGCCGATCGCGTAGACGCCACGCATGATCGGGTGCAGACGCCCTCGCGCCACCCGGTGCTCGATGGACTTGGCGCTGAACCCAAGCGCCAAGAGTTGCCGCCGCGCCACGATCCCATGCTGCCGCGCCGCCAACTCCCACGCTTCCCTGCTGCGCGCCGCATTCGCGGACGCCGACGCTTGGCATTTTGACCCCACCTCAGGGGGATGAAGAGACCGAACGCGGGAGTTCTCCCCTGGAAGGTCTTGCCCAGGCCGCAAGGTGGGGGAGGAACCTGCGGCGCCAAGTTGAAGCGGGGGCAATGATCGAGGCCTCTAGGACGCTGATGAAGTCCGAGCCGGAGCTGGCCGCGCTGGTCGCCGAGGTCGAGGGTGTCGAGGTGACGATGGCCGAGAAGGGCTTCGGCACGCGGGTCGCGCTGCGCGCCGAGGAGGGAGCCGGTCTCGAAGAAGCCGACCTGGAGCGCTTCCTCGATCGCCTCGCCGAGCCGCAGAAGAAGCCTTTCGCATAGCCCAATAGGAGGGGACCGACTTGAAGCAGCTGAGCAAGCACCTGACCTTCGCCAACGCGATCTCCTGCATCGCCCTCTTCGTCGCGCTCAGCGGCGCCGCCTACGCGGCGACGACGACGCTGGGCAAGAAGTCGGTCAAGACGCAGAACCTGGCGAACGGCTCGGTGACGACGCTGAAGCTGAAAGGCGGCTCGGTGACGAATCTGAAGATCGCCAACGGCGCCGTGACCGGCAACAAGATCGCCCCGGGCACGATCGGCTCCAGCCTGCTGGCAAACGGCTCGGTCCGCTCCGAACAGCTCGGCGGCGGCGTGGTCACCAGCGGCAAGCTGAAGAACGGTGCGGTGACCGGGGAAAAGCTCGCCGGCAACGCAGTCGGCGCCAACCAGCTCGGACCCAACTCGGTAGCGACGGCCAAGATCCAGGACGGCGCGGTGAGTTCCTCCAAGCTCGCACCGAGCTTTCTCGGGCAGCTCGTCAAGAACGTCACCTACGTCGGCAAATCGAGCGGCGCTGTGAGCGAAACCAGCCCCCAGTCCGTCACGGCCGAATGCCCTGCTGGCAAGCAGGTGGTCGGTGGCGGTGCCAAACCGATCCTCGGGGACGCGGTCAAAACGCCGCTCCTGGCTTCCTCCTTGCCCTTCGTCAATGGGGAAAGCAAGCGCACCGGGTGGACCGCGTCGGCGGAAACCCAGGAAGCGGGCAAAACCTTCGCTGTCGAAGCAGTCGCCATCTGCGCCGAATTCTGAGTTCGCGGCTTCGCGTCTGAGTCTTAAATAGACTCCCGCGCCGCATGCGCGAGAGGAATCCGGTCACCCACGAGGAGAAGCTCAACTACCTGCGCGAGCTGCGCGAGGAAGCGATCCACTCGGCCTCTGAGGAGGCCGTCGAGAAGCAGCACGCGAAGGGCAAGATGACCGCCCGCGAGCGGATCGAGAAGCTGCTCGACCCCGGCTCCTTCGAGGAGCTCGACACCTTCGTCCGCCACCGGACCTACGACTTCGAGATGCAGAAACGGCGTCCCTGGGGCGATGCCGTCGTCACCGGCCACGGCACGATCGACGGCCGCACCGTCTTCGTCTTCTCACAGGACTTCACCGTCTTCGGGGGCAGCCTCGGCGAGGTGATGGCGGAGAAGATGTGCAAGGTGATGGACCTGGCGGCGCAGGTCGGCGCGCCGGTGGTCGGCATCAACGACTCCGGCGGCGCCCGCATCCAAGAGGGCGTCGTCTCGCTCGGCGCTTATGGCGACGTCTTCGTCCGCAACGTGCAGTGCTCGGGCGTGATCCCGCAGATCAGCGTGATCATGGGGCCGTGCGCGGGCGGCGCCGTCTACTCGCCGGCGATGACCGACTTCATCTTCATGGTCAAAGAGACCTCGCACATGTTCATCACCGGCCCGGAAGTGATCAAGACGGTGACCGGCGAGGAAGTCGAGTTCGAGGAGCTCGGCGGGGCGATGAGCCACAACTCGAAGTCCGGGGTCGCCCATTTCGCCTCCGAGGACGAGGAGAGCTGCCTCGAGGACGTGCGCTACCTGCTCGGCTTCCTGCCCTCCAACAACCTCGAGGCGCCGCCCCGCTTTGCCCCCTCCGACGATCCCGAGCGCGAAGACGAGGAGCTCGACACGCTCGTCCCCGACGACGCCTCCAAGCCCTACGACATGCGCGAGGTGATCACCCGCATCGTCGACGACGAGGAGTTCTTCGAGGTCCACGAGCACTTCGCCAAGAACATCGTCTGCGGCTTCTCGCGGCTTGACGGCTTCCCGATCGGCATCGTCGGCAACCAGCCCGCCTTCCTCGCCGGCGTGCTTGACATCGAGGCCTCCGAGAAGGCGGCCCGCTTCGTCCGCACCTGCGACGCCTACAACGTCCCGATCGTCACCTTCACCGACGTGCCCGGCTTCCTGCCCGGCACCGACCAGGAGTGGAACGGGATCATCCGCCACGGCGCCAAGCTGCTCTACGCCTTCAC
>JAPVSJ010000020.1:0-37859 GCA_047519745.1 Actinomycetota bacterium
ATTCTCAGGCGAGGAGTTTGTCGACGAGCTGGGGGAGCTCGCGGGCCATCCGGGAGCGCGGGACCGCGAGGTCGATCCCGGCTGCGTCGGCGGCGTGCTTGGTCTCGACGTCCACATGCGAGTAGAAGCCGAGGGTCGGCACGCCTGCTTGCGCGACTTCCTTGGCGTCCACAGCGTCGAGGTCACAGACGAGCAGGTCGGCCTCGATCGGGTCCGGCAGGCTTGGCGTGACCACGACCTCGTGACCGGCACTCCGCAGGCTCTCCTCGACCCGACTGGAGAGCATCAGGTCGGTGACGATGGCCAGGACCCTGGCCACTAGTGCCGTGTCCGGTGACGTTTGCCCGGTTCTGGCGCAGTCATCGTCGTGCCTGGCAAGGACGCAGACCCGAAGGCGTGGCAGAGCCACGTCGAGTGGTCGAGGACGCCGCCAGGCGCGGCGAGGGCAAGCCAGAGAGGGCGAACGTTGCCTGACACGGCACTAGATCGAGCGGCGCTGGCGGAACTCCTCGCGCACGCTCTCCGGCCGGCCCCACATCTGCACGACCTCGGACCGCCCCTCGCGCACCTCACGCACCTGCATCTCACCGGCGACCTCATCCGCATCGAGCTTCTCCAGCACCCCCATGACGCTCTCGGCGGCCGCGGCGTGCCCAAAGCTGTGAGCCACCAGCAGCCGCCAGTGCCAATCGGCTTCCGAGTAAGGCTGAGCGTTGACCTGGCTCAACGCCACGGCCGTATCGACATACTGGCTCTCGTCCTCGATCCGCAGATCCAGCTCCAGATCCGTCCAATCGGACGGCAGGGAGTCGAGTACCTCTTGGAAGTCGGCAGCCAAGCTCACGATCGGAGCGTATCTGGCAGGCGTTACCGATTCAGCTGGAACGCTGATTCGATGTCCAGCGGCCGTTCGAGCAACCCGTGTTCGAGGTCCCAGGCCGCCCATTCCTTCAGCACGCCCCGATCGAACGGCGCCGAATGTAGATCGGGCAGCAGCGCGTGCAGCTGGGCCGCCTGGTCGCCACGGTCGAGGCTGGGCACTTCGGCGAGCAGGTCGTCGAGCCCCTGCGCCGGATGGTCCGAGACGAATTCGTAGCCGCGCGTGGTCGCCGCGACCATCGATTCGACCAGCTCGGGGTCGCTCTCGATCGTCTGCCGGGAGGCGGTCAGGACCAGCTCCGGGTAGGGCGGCGCGCCGTAGCGGTTCACCTTGAAGATCCGCACCGGGACGCCCTGGCGGCGCAATGCCACGCCCTCGGCGTTCCAGAATCCCGTCGCCGCGTCGACCTTGCCGGCGGCGAGCGAGGCGACGGCGTTGAAGCCGATCGTCACCCGCTTGACGCGGCTTGGGTCGCCGCCGTCGGCGGCGACCTCGGAGTCGACCACGGCTTCGTCGGAGGGTAGGCCGGTGACGCCGGCCGTGTGGCCTTCGAGCTCGCGTGGGCGCCGCACCGGGCCGTTGCCGCGGGCGATCACTGCGGCGAGCGGGCGCTGCACGATCGACATCGTCCCGACCACGTCGAGGCCGCGCTCGCGGGCGATCCCCAGGTCGTGGATGTCGAGGATGGCGAAGTCGGCACGCCCGGCGGCAAGCAGTTTCGGCGCGTCGGTCGATTCGCCCGGCTGGTGGATCGTCAGGTCGATTCCCCCGTCGCGGTAGTAGCCCTGGCGCTGCGCCGCGTAGATGCCCGAATGGACGGCGTTAGGCACGAAATCGAGCACGAGCGTCACGCCTTTCGGCGCGCCCGGTTCCGCGCCGTTCCCGCCACAACCGGCCGCGCCGGCGAGCAGCAGGACGGCCGCCAGCAGCGCGACAGCACGTCTCATTCGACAGGGAAAACTATTCAATCTCCATTACGGATACACTCCCGCCCCGAAATCGAGTGTCAGGGATACGGGACCTAGAGGAGGCATAACCAGTGCAGCAACGAGGACTTTCGGCATATCTCGCCGAGCTGATCGGCACTTTCCTGTTGGTGTTCTTCATCTGCAGCGTGGTCATTCTGTTCCTGGCCACCGGCAGTCAGCCGCAGTTCGGATCGGACTTCGCGGTGATCGGCCTCGTTCACGCCTTCCTGTTGTTCGGGTTGATCGTGATGTTCGGCGTCGCCAGCGGTGGCCATTTCAACCCCGCCGTGACGCTGGCAGCGACCGTCATCAAACGGATCTCCCCGGTCGACGCGGTGATCTACATGCTCGCCCAGCTCTCCGGCGGCGTGCTCGGGGCGCTGCTCGCCAAGGGCCTGCTGCTCGACGAGGGCCGGGCCACGCACTACGGCGCAGCCACGGTCAGTCCGCTGCTCGGCAGCAACTTCCGTGGCTCGATCGTCGAGGCGGTCGGCACCTTCTGCCTCGTTCTGGTGATCCTCGCCGCGGTCTACTCGAAGAAGAGCGTCAAGGACTGGGCGCCGCTGGCGATCGGCACCACGCTCGGCTTCATCGTCATGGTCGGCGGCCCGCTGACCGGCGGCTCCTTCAACCCGGCCCGCTGGTTCGGCCCCGCCCTGGTCGGAAACGAGTGGGGCGGCGTCTGGCCCTACCTGGTCGGCCCGATCGTCGGCTCGCTGCTTGCGGCGATCGTCTACAAGCTCGTGCTCGAGCCCGGCGGCCCCGCGCCGACCGAACCGCCCGAGCGGGTCAAGGCGCCCGCGGCGCCGAAGCCCGGCGCCGGCTCCACCGCCTGAGCGTCCACCTCCTCTAGCTGCGCAAGCCGCCGGGCCGACTGGCCCGGCGGCGGCATGCTTGCAGTAGCTTGAGCCTCGTGCGCCGGGTCACCTTCTCGAGGAACTACACGCTCTCCCTCTCCCGCACCTGCCAGTGCTACTGCAAGTACTGCGCCTTCGCGACCCACAAAGCTCATATCTACTCGCCCGATGAGGTTGAGCAGCGACTGGATGAGGCGCAGAAACGCAACGCCAAGGAGCTACTTGTGCTCACCGGTGAGCGCCCTGAGGTCAATCCGGTGGTCGCCGACAAGCTGGCCCGCTGGGGCCACCCTGACTTCACCTCGTACGTGGTCTGGGCCTGCGAACGCGCGCTGGAGCGCGGGATCCTCCCGCACACCAACATCGGCGTCCTGGACCACGATGATCTTGCTCGACTTCGAGAGGTCACCGCGTCTCAAGGGCTAATGCTCGAGTCGGCCTCCGAGCGCCTCATGGACACTGTCCATGCTGGCTCTCCAACCAAGCATCCGGCCAAACGCTTGGCGACGATCGAGGCAGCGGGGGAGCTGAAGATCCCGTTCACCAGCGGCATCCTCGTTGGTATTGGTGAGACCCAGGACGAGCAGGTGGCCTCCCTAGAAGCACTAGCCGAGCTTCATGCTGAATATGGCCACCTTCAAGAGATCATCCTCCAGAACTTCGTCCCGCACCCCCGCTATTACGGCCAAGAGGTCGCCGACATCGCGGATGCTTCGGCGCGCGAACGGTGGGGGGAGGACGGGGGTGTCCCTCCGCTTGCTGGGTTTTCCGCCAGGGACGCTGGGCCTTCGTCCGCGGGCGCCGATGGTGCGGAAAACAGGACGCCGCTGCGCGGAGGGACACCCCCATCCTCCCTGCCAGAGTGGGCGAGCCCCGTTGGCGTCGGGGATATCGAACGATTGATCCGCGAGTGCAAACGGCTGATGCCGGATGTTGGGGTTCAGGTGCCGCCGAACCTGTCGGACGCGTGGGCTGAGTTGGTTGAAGCTGGGGCGACGGATTTGGGTGGCTTGTCGGCCAATGGAGACCACATCTCCCCGGAGCACGCGTTCCCTAGTCCGCATGAGGTGCGGAAGGGGCTGGCGCCGAAGGGGTATGCGCTGACGGAGAGATTGTGCGTTTACCCGCAGTACATGGACTCCGAGTGGATGGAGCAGGGAGTTCTCGACGTGATCAAGCTGAAGTACTGGAGCTTCATTCCACGGAGGGGGTCTGGGCGGCGAAGCGAGGAGGTCATCGACGGGAAGCTCGCTCCCGCGGCGATTGAGAAGGGGCGGGACGGGGTCGAGCTGACTGAGGATGAGCTGACTGCTCTCTTCGCTGAGACGCGCCCTGAGGTGATCGAGGAGATGCGAAGCGCTGCTGATGAGCTGCGGGAGGAGCTGGCGGGGGAGACGGCGACGTTCGTCGTCAACCGCAACATCAACTTCACCAACATCTGCGTCGTCGGCTGTGCCTTCTGCGGGTTCGGGCAGGGGAAGCGGTCGCCCGACGCCTACGAGGTCTCCGAGGAGGACTTCGTCGCGCGGATCGAGGAGGCGGTCGAGTTCGGCGCCACCGAGCTCTGCATGCAGGGCGGGATCCATCCCGACCTGACCCTGGAGGAGTACGGCAGGTGGCTGCGGTTGGCGAAGGACGTGGCGCCGCGGCTGCACCTGCACGCCTACTCGCCGATGGAGGTCCATTACATGTGCGAGCGCTCGGGCAAGCAGCCCGGTGAGGTCTTCGAGTACCTGCTCGAGTGCGGTCTGGGCTCGACGCCGGGCACCGCGGCCGAGGTGCTCGACGACGGCGTGCGCCAGCGGATCTCCCCGAACAAGCTGCCCGCCGACCGCTGGGTCGAGATCATCGAAGCCTCGCACCGTGCCGGGCTGCGCTCGACGTCGACCGTGATGTTCGGCCACATCGAGGAGCCGCGCGAGCTCGCCCGCCACATGCGGGTGGTGCGGGCGCTGCAGGAGCGGACCGGCGGGATCACCGAGTTCGTGCCGCTCAGCTTCATCCCCTTCAACACGATGCTCGGCCGTACCCATGGCATCGAGGAGATCTCGCCCGAGGAGAACCTCAAGCACACCGCCGCCTTTCGCCTCGCGCTGGGGCGGACGATCCCCAACCTGCAGGCGAGCTGGGTGAAGATGGGCCTCGAGGCGGCGACCGAGGCGCTGCGCTGGGGGGTCAACGACCTCGGCGGCACGCTGATGGAGGAGAACATCTCCCGCATGGCCGGCTCCCAGCACGGCGTGCGGTTGGAGCCCGAGCAGCTGATCGAGGCGGCGCGCGCGGCCGGCCGCGTCCCCGCCCAGCGCACGACCTTGTACGAGATCGTCGAGACGTATCCGCCGAGCGAGTCGGCGCTGATCGGGTAGGGGCGCGTCATGCGGGCTATGGTCCTGGAGCGGCAGCGCGAGCCACTGCGGATCGCCGAGCTGCCCGACCCGGAGCCCGGCCCTGGCCAGGTTCTGCTCTCGGTGGCAGCGTGCGGGGTCTGCCGTACCGACCTGCACATCGTCGACGGCGAGCTGAGCGAGCCGAAGCTGCCGCTCGTGCCCGGCCACCAGATCGTCGGCACGGTGGCCGGGGTGGGGGAGGGCGCCGCGCGCTTCGCCGTCGGCGAGCGGGTCGGAGTCCCCTGGCTCGGTTGGACCGACGGGACCTGCCGCTACTGCGCCGGGGGTCGGGAGAACCTCTGCGACAACGCTCGCTTCACCGGTTATGACCTCGACGGTGGCTACGGCGAGCTGGCGGTCGCCGACGAGCGCTTCTGCTTGCCGATCCCGGCCGGATACCCGGACGAGCAAGCGGCGCCGCTGCTCTGCGCTGGCCTGATCGGCTACCGGGCGCTGCGCCTCGTTGGCGATGCGGAGCGGATCGGCTTCTACGGCTTCGGCGCCTCCGCCCACATCCTCTGCCAGCTCGCCGTGCACCAGGGGCGGCGTGTCTTCGTCTTCACCCGCGCGGGCGACGAGGCGGGTCAGGAGTTCGCCCGCAGCCTCGGCGCCGAGTGGGCCGGCGCTTCGGGAGATGCACCCCCCGAGGAGCTCGACGGGGCGATCGTCTTCGCGCCGGTCGGGTCGCTGATGACCGAGGCGCTGCGGGTCAGCGCCAAGGGCGCGCGGATCATCAGCGCCGGCATCCACATGAGCGACATCCCCTCGTTCCCCTACGAGCAGCTCTGGGGTGAGCGGACGCTGGGCTCGGTCGCCAACCTGACGCGGCGCGACGGCGAGGAGTTCCTCGAGCTGGCACCGCAGGTTCCGATCCGCACCGAGGTCGAGGTCCACCCGCTGGAGGCAGCCAACGAGGCAATCGACTCGATCCGGGACGGGAGCCTCAAAGGTGCGGCCGTGCTCCGCATCTCCTAGCGGAAAAGGTCCTCGTCGGGTGGGCGGCGGAGGGCGACTGCGCCGGGCCCATCCTCGGCGCTGACGAAGCGCTCCAGGCCGCGGACGATCGCCACCGGAACACGGCTCGTCTTGTCGCGGACGAGGTCGGCGGCCGCGGCGGCCTCGTCGGCGATCGCGATCTGGGTTGCTTCCAGGTCACGGCCGCTAGTGTCGGTGCGTCCGCGCCAATCGTCCAGTGGGGTGAGCCCCGCGCAGCCGATTGCCACCTCGACTTGGCCAAGTCGCCATGCGCGTCCGAAGCTGTCGGAAATCACGACCGCGACGGCAGGGAGGAGCTCGGCCCTGATGCGGCGCGCGGAAGCGTCCGGATCCTTCGGCAGCAAGCAGACCGTGTCCGGCTCCGGCAGGTTGGACGTGTCGACTCCGGCATTGGCGCAGACGAATCCATGGTGCGTCTCGACGATCAGCACGCCGCGCTCTGCGCGCAGCACCTCGCGGCTCTCGCCGAGGATCAGCTCGACCAGATTGGGCTCCTTCCCCAGCACCGCCGCGAGGCGCCGGGCCTCGGCGCCCGGGATCGCCGAGGAGAGCCGTCGGACCCGGCCCTCCACCTTGGAGACGATCTTCTGCGAGACGACGACGACATCGCCGTCGAGCAGCTCCGCGCGGGCGGCGATCTCCGCTCCGATCGATATCTGCTCGCCGAACTCCGGCAGGTCGGCGACGGGGATGACACGCAAGCCGTCGCTCATATCCCCAGCGCCTTCGCCGTCCGCTTGGCGCGACCCGAGTCTTCTTCGTCGAGGACACGGGTCAGCGCCACCACGTCCGCCGGCGTGTCGAGGTCGAGGCCGAGCGAGGGCAGCTCCTCGACGGCATAGGGCACGCCGGCGTCGCGGGCGGCGGCGACGTGGCGGGCGCAGCTGCCCTCGCCAAAGGCCGGCCGGATCGTCCCGGGCGGGGCGAGGGCGAGAGCGTTGGTGCCGGTTCCATGGCGGTCGGGGACGATCGCGACGAAGCGCGCCGGCAGGCCGGTCAGCAGGCTGTCGAGCTCCTTGGGGTCGAGCAGCGGGCAGTCCCCGGGCAGGAGGACGACGCACTCGGCGCCATCCGCTTCGGCCCTGGCGATCCCAGCCAGCGCGGCGGTCACGTGGCCCTCGTCGGCGAGGTCGGGAAGCATCTCCGCATCGCTCGCCGCGACGATCTCCTGCGCTCTCGGGTCGCCGCTGACCACGATCGTCCGCTCGATCGATCGCGCCGCGGCGATCGCCTCGAGCGTGTCTTCCAGCATCGCCGCGACCAACGCCTCGCGCCTTTCGTCATCGATTCCCCCGGCGAGTCGCTGCTTCGCCCCGGAGAAGCGCTTCACCGGCAGTACGGCGGTCGCCTTCACCTTTCGGCCAGGCTGGCCGCATAGTCGAGCACGATCCGTGCCAGGCGGACACGGCCCCCGGCGCCGTCCATCAGCGTCGGCGCGGCCAGGGTGGGGATCTCCTCCGGCGGTGGATCGGGGTCGTCGGCGTCGACGACCATCGCGTCGATCAGGCCGGAATAGAGCGAGGCGACTCCGGCGGCGGTCGAGGGGCGGCCCAGGGCCGCCATGAAGCGCTCGGTCGGTCCCTTGACGACGGCGCCGGCGACAAAGGGGCTGACCGCGACCACGGGCGCCTCGGACGCGGCGATCGCCTCGCGCATGCCGGGCACGGCGAGGATCGGCCCGATGCTGATCACCGGGTTCGACGGGCCGATCACGATCGCCTCGGCTTCCTGCAGTGCCGCCAAGACCTCCGCGGTCGGCTCCGCCTCGGCGATTCCCTCGAGCTCGACGCCCTGCACCTCGACGGCGCCGCCGTCGAGGATCAAGTACTCCTGCAGCCCGCGCCAGCCGGCCTCGGTCAGGACCCTGGTCCGCACCGGCGGGTCGCTCATCGGCAGCACTCGGGCGGCGACGCCGAGCCCGCGCGAGATCTGCGTCTGCGCGTCGGTCTGCCGCCCGCCCTCCTCGATGAACTGGCGCCGGTAGAGGCAGGCGGCGAGGTCGCGGTCGGAAAGGCCGAACCAGTCCGGCGCACCCAGGCAGGAGAGCCGCTCGAAGACCGTGAAGCTGTCGTCGCGGATTCCCCAGCCGCGCTCGGCGTCGATCTCGCCGCTGAGCCAGTAGGTGATGAGGTCGGGGTCGGGGGAGACGTGGACGCCGAGCAGCTCGACGTCGTCGGCGGTGTTGGCGATCACCGCCAGGTCGGCGCCGATCTCCTCCTGCAGGCCGGCGCCGAGTTTGGCGCCGCCGGTGCCGCCGGCGAGCAGCGCGACCCTCACGCCCAGTGGTCTCCCTCGGGGAGTCCCGCGAGCTTGATCCCGGCGTGGGTCTTGTAGCGGACGTTGACGGAGATCAGCAGCGGGGTGAGCTGCTCGACGATCCGCGCCGTCTCCAGCGGGCCGGCGTTGACCGGGCGCAGGCCTGGGATCAGCTCGATCAGGCGGGCGACCCGCGCCTTGTCGGCCTTGCGGTCGCCGCAGACCAGCACGTCCTCGTCCAGCTCGGCCCCGGGGTCGCCGAGGCTGGGTGCGCCGACGGTGTGCAGGGCGGCGACCACGGTCACCCCGTCGGGGACCATCTCCTGCGCCTGCTGTGCCGCCGAGCCCTGCCAGACGCCGAGGGTGCGGGTCGCTTTGCCGCCGACCGCGGCGGCGAGCGGGACCGTGCAGTCGACCAGGATCTGGCCGGGCTGCAGCGCCTCGCGCAGGTTGTTGAGGTTCTCCGACTGGGCGCGGAAGGGGACGGTGAGGAAGACGACCTCGGCGCGCTTCGCGGCATCCTCGTTGAGCAGTCCCTCGACCTCGGCGCCGGGCACCGCTTCGCGCAGCTTTGCCGCCGCCTCCGCGGCCCGCTCCGCCGACCGCGAGCCGAGCACTATGGGGCGGCCCGCCTTCGCCCAGCGCAGGGCGAGACCGGCGCCGAGGGCGCCGGTGCCGCCGACGATCGGGATCGGTTCACTCACGGGGGCGGCCAGTCTATGCTGCTCCGCCTATGAGGCTGGAGGGACGAAGGGCGCTGGTCACCGGCGGCGCCGGCGGAATCGGCGCGGCGATCGCGGCGCGGCTCGCTGCCGAGGGCGCCGAGGTCTGGGTCGGCGACATCGACAGCGAGGGCGCCGGTCGGATCGCCGGCGACGTCAACGGCCACGCGCTGGCCCTCGACGTGACCGATCTCGACTCGGCAAGGGCCGCGGTTGAGCAGATCGAGACGCTCGACATACTGATCAACAACGCCGGCACGGACGAGTTCGGCTTCTTCACCTACACGACGCCCGAGCAGTGGCAGAAGGTGCTCGCAGTCAACCTCGGCGGCGTCCTCAACTGCACCCACGCGGCTTTGCCCGGGATGCAAGAGGCGGGCTACGGCCGGATCGTCAGCATCTCCTCCGAGGCTGGCAGGGTGGGCTCCAAGGGCTCGGCCGTCTACTCGGCCGCCAAGGGCGGCGTCATCTCCTTCATGAAGGTGATCGCGCGCGAGAACGCGCGCTATGGGATCACCGCCAACTCGGTCGCCCCGGGCCCGATCGAGACGCCGCTGCTGATGGGCGCCGCCGAGTTCGGCGAGATCGGCGAGAAGCTGATCGAGAACATGAAAGAGGGCACGCAGATGAAGCGCCTCGGCCGGCCCGACGAGGTGGCCGCGGCAGTCGCCTTCCTCGCTTCCGACGACGCCAGCTACGTAACCGGTGAGACGCTCGGCGTCAGCGGTGGCCTGGGAATGGTCTGATGGGTGAGCCGCAGTCCACACTCGTCCCCGGAATCGAGCGCAGCGACGAGTTCACGGTCGAGGATCGTCTCGTGACCAGCGTTGGCGGCACGATCGGGGCTAGCGTGCTCTCGACGCCGGGCATGATCTCGATGATGGAGCTCAGCGCCACGGCGCTCGCCTACGAGCACCTGCCCGAGGGTCAGGCCACGGTCGGCTTCGAGGTCTGCGTCAAGCACGTCTCGGCGGCGGCCGAGGGCGCGACCTGCAGGGTGCGGGCGACCCTGCGTGAGGTCGTCGACGGGCGCAAGCTTCGCTTCGACGTCGAGGTGTTCGAGAGCGAGCGCACGGTCGGCGTCGGCACGCACGAGCGCCGCATTGTCGACTTCGGCCAGCTCGCCTCGCCCGCGGCGTAATCTCGATGGCGATGTCTGCACTGCCGCGAGCCGTTCGGATCCGCGAGGTCGGGCCTCGCGACGGCTTCCAGAACGAGCCCGAGACGATCCCGACCGCGGAGAAGGTGCGGTTGGTCGACCTGCTCTCGGCGTCGGGGTTGAAACGGCTCGAGGTCACCTCGTTCGTGCGCCCGGACGTGATCCCGCAGCTCTCCGATGCCGAGGAGGTGCTGGCGGCGGTGCAGCGGCGTGAGGGCGTCTCCTTCTCGGTCCTGATCCCCAACGAGCGCGGGCTGGAGCGGGCGCTCGGCCTGCGCGAGCGCTTCGACGAGATCAACGTCTTCGTCTCCGCCTCGGAGACCCACAACCGCAAGAACGTCAACCGCTCGATCGAGGAGTCGCTGGCCGGGCTGGAGCGGACGCTGGCGAGCGCGCGCGGGGCTGGGCTGCGCTGCGAGGGGGTGATCTCGACCTCCTTCGGCTGCCCGTACGAGGGCGAGGTGCCGCCGGACCGGGTCTTCACGATCGCCGAGCGGCTCGCCGCCGCCGGCTGCGAGGAGATCGGCTTCGGCGACACGACCGGGATGGCCAACCCGCGCCAGGTGGGCGAGTTCTTCGCCGCCGCGCGCGAGCGGCTCGGCGGGGTCGAGCTGACCGCCCACTTCCACAACACGCGCGGCCAGGGCCTCGCCAACGTGCTGGCCGCGCTCGAGCAGGGCGTCGACTCCTTCGAGTCGAGCTTCGGCGAGCTGGGGGGGTGTCCGGTGCCTCCGGGCGCCACCGGCAACGTCGCGACCGAGGACGTCGTCTCGATGCTGCACGAGATGGGGATCGAGACCGGGATCGATCTGCCGCGCCTGATCGAGGCTGCGCGCGCGGCGCAGGCCGTGCTCGGCCGGTCGCTCGGCGCCCACCTGCTGACGGCGGGCCCGGTCGACTGGCACCACGACTAGCCGAATAGGCTCCCGTCCGTGACCGACTTCGCCAAGGCACTGGAGGCGGCGCTGGCCGGCGGGCCGCGGCGCCACCACGAGAAGACCGCCGAGCAGGGCAAGCTGCCGGTGCGCGAGCGGGTCGAGCGCCTCGTCGACGCGGGCTCCTTCGCTGAGGAGGCGCTGCTGGCCAACTGGAACGAGGAGGGGCTCGGCGCCGATGGCGTCGTCACCGGCCTCGCCACGATCGACGGACGCCGCGTCGCATTGATGGCCAACGACCCGACGGTCAAGGCCGGCTCCTGGGGGCCGAAGACGGTCGAGAAGATCCTCCGTATCCAGGAACGGGCGCTCTCGCTGCAGTTGCCGATGGTCTACTTGGTCGACTCGGCGGGGGCGCGGATCACCGACCAGGTGCAGATGTTCCCCGGGCGCCGCGGCGCCGGCCGCATCTTCCACAACGAGGTGCGGCTCTCCGGCCAGGTGCCGCAGGTCTGCCTGCTGTTCGGGCCGAGCGCTGCGGGCGGCGCCTACATCCCCGCCTTCTGCGACGTCGTGATCATGCGCGAGGGCAACGCATCGATGTACCTGGGGTCGCCGCGGATGGCGGAGATGGTGATCGGCGAGAAGGTGACGCTGGAGGAGATGGGCGGCGCGAAGATGCACACCGGTGTCTCCGGCTGCGGCCACTTCCTGGTCAAGAGCGACGAGGAGGCGATCGACCTCGCCAAGCGCTACCTCTCCTACATGCCGGGCAACTGGCGCGAGCAGCCGCCGGCGGCCGAGCCCGTCGCGCCGGCCTCCGCAACGCCGATCGCCGAGATCGTCCCGGCCGACGAGAACCAGCCCTTCGACATGCGCGAGGTCCTCGACGTCCTGCTCGACGCCGACTCCTTCCTCGAAGTCCACAAGCGCTGGGCCAAAGAGCTGATCGTCGGCTACGGACGGCTCGAGGGCCGCGTCGTCGGCGTCGTCGCCAACCAGCCGCGCCAGAAAGGCGGCGTGCTCTTCGTCGACTCTGCCGACAAGGCGGCGCGCTTCATACAGACCTGCAACGCCTTCAACGTGCCGCTGCTCTTCCTCGCCGACGTGCCCGGCTTCATGATCGGCACCGCGGTCGAGCGCCAGGGGATCATCCGCCACGGCGCGAAGATGATCAGCGCCGTCTCCGAGGCGACCGTGCCCAAGCTCAGCGTCATCATCCGCAAGGCCTACGGCGCCGGCCTCTACGCGATGGCCGGCCCGGCCTTCGAGCCCGACTGCTGCATCGCCCTGCCCAGCGCCTCGATCGCGGTGATGGGTCCCGAGGCGGCGATCAACGCCGTCTTCTACAACCAGATCCAGAAGATCGAGGACGAGGCCGAGCGGGCCGAGTTCGTCGCCCGCAAGCGCGAGGAGTACGCGGCCGACATCGACATCCTCCACCTCGCCTCGGAGATGGTCGTCGACGCGGTCGTCCAGCCGGAGGACCTGCGCGCCGAGATCGTCCGCCGCCTCGCGATGGCAGCGAGCAAGGACCGCTCCTTCGCCGAGCGCCGCAATCCCGTCACGCCCGCCTAGCCGCGGCGTATGCTCGCGGCCGTGAGCGGCCCGGCGATAGCGGTCGAAGGGCTCCATGTCCGCCGCGGCGGCAATCCGGTCCTGCGCGACCTTTCCTTCGCCGTCATGGCCGGGACGGTGACCGGGCTGCTCGGCCCCAGCGGCTGCGGCAAGACGACGCTGATGCGGGCGATCGTCGGCGTCCAGGTGGTCGAGGGCGGCCGGGTCGAGGTGCTCGGCGAGCCGGCCGGCTCGCCGGCGCTGCGCTCACGGGTCGGCTACGTGACCCAGGCGCCCTCGGTCTACGGCGACCTCAGCGTGCGCGAGAACCTGCGCTACTTCGCCCGCGTGCTCGGCGCCTCGCACGACCGCATCGAGGAGACGATCGAGACTGTCGCGCTCGGCGGGCAGGCCGACCAGGTCGTCTCCAGCCTCTCCGGTGGGCAGAGCGCGCGGGCCTCGCTCGCCACCGCGCTGCTCGGCGCCCCCGACCTGCTCGTGCTCGATGAGCCGACCGTCGGCCTCGACCCGGTCCTGCGCCGCGATCTCTGGGCGACCTTCCGCTCGCTGGCGGCGGCGGGGACGACGCTGCTCGTCTCCAGCCATGTGATGGAGGAGGCCGAGCACTGCGACGAGCTGCTGCTGATGCGCGATGGCGAGCTGCTCGCCGCGGAATCGCCCGACGAGCTGCGGACGCGCACCGGCCGCGCACGCCTCGACGAGGCGTTCCTGGCGCTGATCGAGGAGCGGGGCGCGGCGTGAGCGCGCGGGTCACCTGGGCGACGGCGCTGCGGGTGCTGACCCAGCTTCGCCGTGACCCGCGCACGATCGCCTTGCTGCTCCTGGTGCCGCCCTTTCTGCTCACCCTGCTCAAGGGGGCCTTCGACCAGGACCCGGCGTCCTTCCAGCACGTCGGCGGCCCGCTGGTCGGCCTCTTCCCCTTCAGCACGATGTTCGTCGTCACCTCGATCACGATGCTGCGCGAGCGCACGACCGGAACGCTCGAGCGGCTGATGTCGCTGCCGTTGGCGAAGCTCGATCTGCTCTTCGGCTACGGCATCGCCTTCGCCGCCGTCGCCGTGGTCCAGTCCTGCCTGACCAGCGCCGTCGCCTTCGGTCCGCTGGGGCTCGACGTGGCCGGCTCGACCGCCGCGGTCGTCGCCCTGGCCGTGGGCAACGCGCTGCTGGGGATGTCGCTCGGCCTCTTCGTCAGCGCCTTCGCCCGCACCGAGTTCCAGGCGGTGCAGTTCATGCCGGCGATCGTCTTCCCCCAGCTCCTCCTCTGCGGGCTGTTCGTCGCCCGCGACCAGATGGCCGGCATCCTCCAGATCGTCTCCGACACGATGCCGCTCACCTACGCCTTCGAGGCGCTGAGCGATGTCACCACCGAGGGCTCGCTGGGCTCGCGCGGGGCGCTCGACATCACCGTGATCGCCGGCGCGACCCTGCTCCTGCTGGCGCTCGGCGCCCTTACTCTGCGGCGGCGAACTCCGTGAACCAGTCGAGGGCGGCTGGGTTGGCTAAGGAGTCGCGGCTGGCCGCCTGCTCGGCGGGCGTGCCCATCAGGATCCGCTTGACCGGCACCTCCAGCGCCTTGCCGCTGAGCGTGTGCGGCACCTCGGCGATCGCGAAGACCTCGTCGGGGACGTGGCGCGGCGAGCAGGTCTCGCGCACGCGGCGGGCGATCTCGCGGCGCAGCTCGTCGTCGAGCTCGGCGCCCTCGCGCAGCACGACGAAGAGCGGCATCCAGCCCTCGGTGCCGGGGCGGGGGACGTCGACGACCAGCGCGTCGACGATCGCGTCGACGCCGAGCACGGCGCGGTAGATCTCGCTCGTCCCCATGCGGATGCCGGAGCGGTTGATCGTCGAGTCGGAGCGGCCGTAGATGACGGCGGTGCCGCGCGAGGTTATTTCGATCCAGTCGCCGTGGCGCCAGACGCCGGGGTACTGCTCGAAGTAGCTGGCCCGGTAGCGGCTGCCGTCGGGGTCGCCCCAGAAGTAGACCGGCATCGACGGCATCGGCTCGGTGACGACCAGCTCGCCGACCTCGTCGATCACCGAGTTGCCGTCCTCGTCCCAGGCCTCGACGGCAGCGCCGAGCGCCCGCGCTTGCAGCTCGCCGCGGTAGACCGGCAAGAGCGGCGTGCCGCCGACGAAGGCCGTGCAGAGATCGGTGCCGCCGCTGGTCGAGAAGAGCCAGGTATCGGCGCCGAGCTGCTCGTAGACCCAGTCGAAGCCCTCCGGGGAAAGGGGGGAGCCGGTCGAGCCGACCGCCTTCAGCCGGCTGAGGTCGCGGCCAGCGGCGGGCTCGATCCCGTCCTTCATACAGGCGGCGATGTAGGAGGCGCTGGTGCCGAACATCGTCACCCCGGCGCGCTCGGCGAGATCCCAGAGCACGCTCATGTCGGGGTGGCCGGGGCTGCCGTCGTAGAGAACGATCGCCGCCCGGGTCAGCAGGCCGGACACGAGGAAGTTCCACATCATCCAGCCGGTCGTCGTGAACCAGAAGAGGCGGTCGCCGGGGTGGGCGTCGACGTGGAGGTTGAGCTTCTTCAGGTGCTCCAGCAGGATGCCGCCCTGACTCTGCACGATCGCCTTCGGCAGCCCGGTCGTGCCGGAGGAGTAGAGGACCCAGAGCGGGTGCTCGAAGGGGACGCGCTCGAAGCTCAGCCCGGCGCCCTCGCCGGCGCGCAGCAGATCGTTCCAGCGTGTCGCGTCGCGCAGGGGCCCGAGGTCGGGATCGGGGTCGAGGTAGGAGAGGACGACCGTGCGCACGAGGCTCGGCATCGCCGCCTGCAGCTCGGCGAGCACGTCGCGACGGTCGAAGTCCTTGCCGCCGTAGCGGTAGCCGTCGACGGCGAAGAGCACCTTCGGCTCGATCTGGGCGAAGCGGTCGATCACGCTTGCCGGGCCGAAGTCGGGCGAGCAGCTCGACCAGACGGCGCCGATCGAGGCGGTGGCGAGGAAGGCGACGATCGCCTCGGGGACGTTGGGCATGTAGGCGACGACGCGGTCGCCGCGCTCGACGCCGAGCTCGCGCAAGCCGGCGGCGACGGCCGCGACCTGGGCGTGCAGCTCGCCCCAGCTCAGCCGGTCGAGCTCGCGCAGCTCGGACGCGTGCAGGATCGCCGGCTCGGCGTCCTCCTTGTCGGCGAAGACGTGCTCGGCGTAGTTGAGGCTGGTGCCCGCGAACCACTCCGCTCCCGGCATCTCGTGACTGCCGAGCACGCGGTCGTAGCCGCCGTCGGCTTGAATCTCGAAGAAGTCCCAGATCGAGGCCCAGAAGCCCTCGACGTCCTCGACCGACCAGCGCCAGAGCGCGTCGTAGCCGTCGAGCTCGAGCCCGCGCTCGGCCGCCAGCCAGCGCATGTACTCGGTCAGCCGCGCCCGCTCGACCAGCTCGGCCGGCGGCTCCCAGAGCTTTTCGGGCTCGGCGGCGTTCACCCGATCGCGGTTGCGGCGGCGGCCCTGGCCTGCTCGCGCTCGAGCTCGTACGGGTCGTGGGAGCAGAGCAGGGTGATCTCTTCGCCGTGGCGTGCGGCCAGCTCCTGCAGGCGGTCACGGTTTGACTTGCGGGCCCTGCCGTCGGCGGCGTTGAGGTTCTGGAAGAGGCGCAGCCCGGGCGGGCAGCTCGGCGGCGTCTCGACCTCGCCGTGGTTGAAATAGGCGTCGCCGCAGTGCAGCAGCCAGCCGTCGCTGGTGCGAAGCGCCACGCCGGTGTGGCCGCGCGAGTGGCCGAAGAGCGGGATCAGCGCCAGATCGGCGTCGAGGCCGGGCAGGATGCGGACGCTCTCGAAGCCGAACCACTCGTCGCCGCCGGCATCGTGCCTGGCCCAGCGCGGCCCGTGCTGCCAGTGCACGTCGAGGTAGCGCAGCTTGTCCTTGAGCACGGGGTGCAGCGCCGCGTCGAGCTCGGTCGAGAGGACGTGTACCTCGGCCTCGGGGAAGTCGGGCAGCCCGCCGGAGTGGTCGGGGTCGAGATGGGTGACGACGATCCGGCGCACGTCGGCGGCGCCGAAACCGAGCGATTCGAGCTGCCTCAGCGCCGTCGTCTCGGCCTTCGGCTCGGCGTTCATCAGGCCGAAGACGGGGCCGAGCTGCCCCGGCTTGCGCGCGTCCTCGAGGCCGAAGCCGGTGTCGACCAGAACCAGCCCGTCGCCCGTCTCGATCGCGAGGCAGTGGCAGACGATGCGCCCCTTCTCCAGCCAGCCGCCGTCGCCGTTCAGCAGCCGCCTCCCATAAGGGCAGAGCGACCCGCAGTTGAGGTGATGGACCCGCATCCCGGAGCTGAGTCTAGTGCGGTCTCAACGCTTCGGGCCGACGTGCCGGTCCATGATCGCCACCGCCTCGCGCCGAGCCACGGAGATGTTCCAGGGCCCATCCTGGCGCCAGGCGATATCCAGGCGGTCGCAGGCATCGCAGAAGATCTTCTGGATGTCGAGGGAGCGATTGGAGAAGAGGTAGCGGGGGTATTCGTAGGTCTTCTTGGGATGGCGGATCTTGTTCATGACCCGGCAGCCGTCGGAGTGGATCAGGCCGCGAAGCAGACGTCCGGGGTAGCGGTCCACGACGCGCTCCTGCCACGGCTCGAGCGCGATCTTGCGCTTGTGCTTCAGGCCCGCACCGTGCTGGGGAAAGAGATGAGGCCAGTGCTTCGAAAAGGAATTGACCTCTTCCATGCGAGCGTCCTTGTGCTTGTAGATGCCGACCTGGCTTGCAGGCATGACGATGCTCATCGCCGCCTCGCACTCCGCGACGATCAGTGGATGGGCGCGGTCGAGGAAGACTCTCAGCCGATATACGCCCCGCGGATGCAGTGACAGCATCCCGTCCCCCAGGTACAAGCCGAGCAAGTAGGCATAGGCGTGAACGATCAGACCCGGTACGTAGGAGGCGGAATCGGAGCAGCGCACGCAGGTGCCCTGGCCGGGAACGGTCGGCCGCTGGCGAGACGCCGCCGGTCGGCGAACTCGGGTTCGCCCCCGCACCCAATCGCTGACAGTCCGTCGGTTGACCCCTGTCCGCCGCTCAATCTGGCAGTTGTTCAGGCCTTCGTCTGACAACCGCAGGGCCTTTTCAACTTGGTGCTGCGGCTTCATCGTTTGGACGATGCGGCGGGTGGGACTCGAACCCACAAGCCCTTGCGGGCAGCGGCTTTTGAGACCGCCTCCTTTGCCAATTTGGACACCGCCGCCAGTCGATTCATTGTAGGCTGCGACGCTACGGCTCAGGCCGGTCGCAACGACCCCAGAATCGCGCTTCTGCTGCAAATCCTTACAGTCTTGGTGCAGACTTTTTACAGAGTCGGCACAGAAGACCAACTACGCGGGCTGCGGTGCGTCCGGGCTCGGCGGGGCGCCGGCGCCGTAGTCCTCGCCGGAGCCGATCGGACGCTCCTCCTCGACGTGCCAGTCCTGGCTGAAGCCGTAGAAGCAGGCGACGACGAGGAGGATCTGGAGCAGCAGCAGGATGATCACCAGCAGTCCGATCAGCGAGACGGGGATCAGCGCGTCTTCGAAGCCCGCCTTGTCGCGGGCGAACCAGCTGTTGGCGCCGACCGCGCAGAAGATCGCCAGGATCGTCGAGAGCGAGGCGGCGACGGGCAGGATGCCTCGGCTCCAGCGGCGGGCGACGAGGTAGGAGAAGAGGGCGTAGAGGCCGGCGAAGATCAGGCAGAGGACGCCCATCGCGCCGCCGCCGCTGAGCAACGAGAAGCCGCCGATCGTCACCAGGGCGGCGATCACGGCCGTCGCGAGCATCAGAAAAGCGACCACGAACTTGGTCGTGATCACGTCGGCCTTCTCCCGATTCGGGTGCCAGAGCTCGTAGCCCGGCGTTACCTCTCCTACCGCCACGCCGACGATCATAGAATCTATGAGCGACGATGCGGCATTGGCCGCGCGTTAAGCGCGTCGAGCGGGCGTGGCGGAATTTGGTATACGCGCCAGGTTTAGGTCCTGGTGGGCTTCGGCCCGTGGGGGTTCAAGTCCCTCCGCCCGCATAGATGAGCAGCCGCATCTCCTAACCGAATTCGGCCGGGTCGCTGGAGCTGTGGGCGGAAGCGCCACTGAGCTAGACCCCACCCATGTTGCGCGGCTGGCGATCTCTGACATAGGGTTGGTCCTGTATGGAGACGGCGGGGGTCAGTAGCAAAAACGCGGTGACGGCGGACGCCTGGATGCCGGCTCGGCTAATCCCGGTTGCCGGCATCCGAGGGCAGGATGAGCAGGAGATTCGGGCAGCATCTTCGCTACTGGCCGTCATGACCGCCGTGGACGAGTTCGGGAAAAACCTGCTCAAAGAGATTGGGGCGCCGGCCGGTCGAATCTCGACCTTCACCGAGGTTCCGCTGAAGACTGCCGATGGGAAGACCCTCCGCCCAGATGGCGCGATCGTCGTCCAACGCGGGAAGACCAGCTGGCGCTGCTTGGTGGAGGTCAAGACCGACAATGCGCCCCTACGAGCGGAGCAGGTCAACAGTTACCTGGACCTTGCCCGCGAACACGGATTCGACTCGGTCGTGACGATTTCCAATCAGATCACCGCCGGCCCACATGACGTTCCCGTGGAAGTCGATGGACGCAAGCTCCGTCGGGTCGGGCTCGTGCATCTTTCGTGGTGGCGGATCTTGACCGAGGCGGTTTTGCAACATCAGCACCGGGGCATCAAAGACCCCGACCAAGCGTGGATCTTGAACGAGCTGATCGCCTACCTGGAGCATGAGAAGTCCGGCGCAGTTGGCTTTGAAGACATGGGTAAACAATGGGTTTCAGTTCGCAACGCCGCTCGCGACGGGACGATTCGTGCAACCGATGCCGGCGTGCAAGACGTCGTGAATCGGTGGGAGCAATTTTTGGAGTACCTGTGTCTTGGCCTGAGTCAGGATCTAGGAGTCCAAGTGCTGTCGGCCCAGTCCCGAGCTAAGAGCGGAAGCGACTGGAGCGACGCCCTGCTCAAGACGCTTTGCGACGAGGGCAAGTTAACTGGCTCATTCCGGGTTCCCGACGCGGTTGGTCCGATCGATGTTGAAGCGGATCTCAGGGCGCGACTGACGCGCACCAACGTGAAGGTGACAGCCCCGAAAGACGGTCGCCCCCTCACCCGCGTCAACTGGATCCTCAAGCAATTGAAGAAAGCCCCGGGCGACCTTCGCATCGAAACGCATTTCGCCCGGACGAAGGAGACCACGGCCGTTTTGCTGAGCGAGGCGAGGGACGATGCCAAGTTGCTCCTCTCTCCGTCCGACTCCAAGCGGGAGCCACGAGCGTTCACGTTGTCGCTCGCTCGGCCGCTCGGAACGAAGCGGGGGAGGGGCGAGCGGTCATTTGTCCTCGAGACCCGGCGACAGGTCGTGAGCTTCTACGGCGATCTGGTCGAGAACTTGAAGGCATGGCAGGCGAAGGCCCCCAAGCTCCCCCCGGACGACGGCGAGGGGGAGCCGGCAGTCGTTGACGATCCGCGAAGGAATGACTCCCCGCCCTCAGTCGTACCGGCGGTACTTCCGCGCGAAGATCAGGGTGACGGATACCCACCGTTTGGTGGCGCGCCGGTTCGCAAGGGTCCGGACGACTCGCCTATGTCCTACTAGCCGATCGACAGTGGATCCATGTGGCATTGAGAGCGGTGCTCAAGTCCCTCCGCCCGCATCAGACTTTGGCCCGACGAACGAGTCGAGCAGTTCGACGCTCCGTCTATCTGCGACGGAGATGTTCTTGTTGCTGGACCGCGTCCAGCGGATTCCCAGGCGCTCGCAACTCGCGCAGAACATGTCGCGAATGTCGGCCGAGAGATTCGTGAAGAAGTAGCGGGGATAAGCGTAGGTCCGCGATCCACCTCGCAATGCCACGGAAAAGCAGTTGATTGTCCGCGAGCCATCCGAGTGGATGAGGCCGCGGAGAAACGGCTCGGGCCATCGGTCAACTATCTGTGCTTGCCAGGGCGCCAGCTCGATCGAGCGCAGATGCTTTTTCCCTGGCCCATGCTGAGGAAAAGCCGCCAGCCAGATTGGACTACCGGCGGTGAGCCGGATCGAGTCCCCCTTGCGAGTCAGCCGGCGATGTATTCGCGCGTCGACCTTGGCCGCATTGCGAATTGCGTGCGAGCACTCTTCGACGATTCCCGGATACCTGGAATCGAGTGAGATTTCGAGGACTGGAGTCTGGCTTGCCTTGTTGATGTAGCCATCGCCCAGATAGATGCCGAGCAGGTAGCTGTAGCTGGCCGGTGCCATTGGTCGCCAGTCTCCTTCGCAGTTGTGGCTGCCGCGAGTCGGGGCGCCGTGTTGACGCCAACGCTGAATGGAGCTTCGGCTTGCGCCGGTTCTTCTACCGATCTCATAGTCGCTGAGGTCGGTGCCGATGAGATCAATCGCAGCCGCGCGCCAGCTCTGGTGATCGTCGGGCACGAACGTATGTTCGCTTATTACTCGGACGCCATCACGGAGGCTGAACCGTAGACTTCACGACCCTGGGGGAGTGAGTTAACGGCTATGCGCACGGTCTCCAAAACCGTGAATCCGGGTTCGAATCCCGGCTCCCCCGCTCTGAAACGCTCAGCTTCAACCAGGCTGATAGCTGGGTTGGCCCTTGCTCTGCTTCTGACGCTCGTCGAGCTGATCGATCAGGTGCGGCCATGGTCATCGGGGCCGTTAAGCTCACCGGGCCCGATCGGCGTCGTTTCGTTGATCGCAGGCCTTGGCGTCGGTGTGATCGTTGCGCGGGGCTGGGCTCTGGTGGCATTGCTTCCGCCGCTCGGCTTTCTCATATGCCTCGAAATCGCTGGCTATACGAGTCCCCACCAGGACGGCAGCGCTCCACTCGCCTTTCGGTCGTTCTTTCTCCTCACGATCTACGGGCTGTTCATCATGCTCGGGGTCTTGCTGGGAAGGAAGCGGTCTCTCTGAACTTCTGAGCGACGTTCGGATCGCCGTTGGGGTCCTGAATCAGTCCGCCGCCGATCGCCACTCCCGTGAGCCTCGCACCACGAGGCGCCCGCGGGAGGCAGAGGTCATGCATGTTGTCGGCGTTTGCCGAGCTCGGATGATCGTGGAGATCGGCGACGTCGAGCGGGGCAATCGCGACGACCTTGCCGTTCGGCAGTTTGAAGATGGCGCGATAGGAGGCGACGACGGGGGCGCCAACCTCTGTACCCGCGGGGTAGGCCGTGAGCCCGTTGGACCACATCACTCGTACGAAGGTCTTGCCGATAGTGCAACGGTTGGCGTCGCCGCGGTAGATCGCGGTGGTGAGCGTCCAGGCGTCAACGATGTACGGGCCTCCGGAGAGCGGCTCTACGCCGGCCTTCGGCAGGGGCGGGATCTGCTTCCATCGAATCGCTCCGGGAGCCCTGCCCTGCAGCGCCCCGACAACGCGAATCGCAACCGGCGTCGGGCCGCTCGCCGAGTCCCCGAAGTCGCCAATCAGGTTCACCGTCTGGGCCTCGTCCGCCTCGTCCGGCGGGAACTGAAGGGCGCAGGTCGGGATCGCGATGCTTCCATCGCTTCGCACGACCCGGAAGTCCGTGGTCTGAATCGACGAGCGACGGATGAACCAGTTGAAGGTGACGGGAATGTTGTCGAGACCCTGTTCGCCAGACGGGCAGCCGACCGCGTTGTCGGTCCCCCACGACGCGCTCAGGATTCTCGGCTCCGGACGCCCGGACGATCCGGCTCCGGTGGCCGCTGTGGCCAACGCGCACACGAGGAGAGCTGCGCCGAGTGCGGCGAGGGCGTATCCCGACAGGCGACGCATCGAGGATCTCCCAAGCGCAGGCATCCGGATGAGCGTAGTTGGTTGACGAGACCGAATATGGCCGCTCGTGCTCAGCTCGCGCCGACCAGCCGCGCCATCAGCTCAGCGGCGGCATCGTCGTCGAGGCCCTCGCGGTCCAGGCGTTGCCAGGTCCAGAAGTCGAGCGCGAGGGCGACCAGGACCCCCGCATCGGGCCGCGTGAAGCCGCCTGAGAGCGCCGCCGCGAGCTCGGCCAGCGCCGGGTCCGTCGACTGCGCCATCCAGGCGTCGAGCTCTGGGACCGTCGCCCGTTCGCCGAACACACGGCGCTGCATCGGCGCGGTCTCCCGGTACCAAGCGTAGAAGGAGGCCAGCCCCGCACGCAGGCGCGTGGCGGGGTCCGCGAGGGCGAAAGCGGGCCCCAGATCGGGCTGGGGGTGTTCGGTCAGCCAGTGCGCAGTGCAGGCCGGCAGCAGGGCTTGGAGGTCGGGGAAGTGGTTGTAGACGGTCAACCGTTGCACGCCGGCCCGGCGGGCGATGTCGGCGACGGTCGTCTTCGCGACACCCACCTCTTCGTGCAGGGCGACGGCGGCAGCGGCGATCCGCCCGTGGGTCGCCTGTCGGGTCTCCGCCCGAGCTTTCAGCTCGTATTTCCGTTTTTCAGTTGACACAGCGTTCAATGACGTTACAGTCCCGGCAATCGCTATACACATCGTTCAACGAAAGGTTAGAACCATGCAAAGCAGCATCACGCCCAAGGTCGTCGGACCGAGCGACGGCAAGGCCGGCCATCTCGGCTCGATCGGCGTTCGCTTCATGATCGACACGGAAGAGACCCGGGACGGCGGGTTCTCCCTGGTCGAACACCCGATGCCGCCGCGGGCGCTCGCCGCGCCGCTGCACCGCCACAGCCGCGAGGACGAGTACTCCTACGTGCTCACCGGGCGGATGGGCGCGCTGCTCGGCGATGACGTCGTCTATGCCGAGACCGGCGACCTGGTCCACAAGCCGCGCGACCAGTGGCACACCTTCTGGAACGCGGGCGATGAGCCCTGTCGGATCCTCGAGATCATCGCCCCGGGCGGCTTCGAGGGCTTCTTCGACGAGCTGGTCGATGCGGGCGCCTCCGGTCCACCGGCCCTCGAGTGGCTGGCCGCGCTCGACGCCCGCTACGGCCTCGAGTCCGACCTCGGTTCGATCCCCGCCCTCTGCGAGCGCTTCGGCCTCACCTTCGGCTAGGGATCGGGTCCTGGCGCCGGCGAGGCGGGCCTCCGAAAACACCCTCTGAGAAGATCGCCGCGTGCGGGAGGAGGAGCGAAGCGGGGGAGGGGAGCGGGACGATCTCGCCGAGCTGCTGCGGCGAGAGGCGCTGACCCGCGACGAGGCGCGGCCGGAGGCGGTGCGGCGGCGGCACGAGGCCGGTGGGCGGACGGCGCGGGAGAACATCGACGACCTGGTCGATCCGGGCTCCCTGGTCGAGTACGGGCGCTTTGCGATCGCCGCGCAGCGGGGGCGCCGTGAGCTCGAGGACCTGATCGAGCGCACGCCGGCCGACGGCCTGGTCGGCGGCACGGCGCGGATCAATGGTGAGCTCTTCGGCGAGCGTGCGGCCTGCGCGGTGCTCTCCTACGACTACACCGTCCTCGCCGGCACGCAGGGAGCATTGGGCCACCGCAAGAAGGACCGCCTCTTCGAGCTGATCGAGCGGATGCGCCTGCCCGCCGTGCTTTTCGCCGAGGGCGGCGGCGGGCGGCCCGGCGACACCGACTACCCCGTCGTCTCCGCCCTCGACACCCGTGCCTTCGCGCTCTGGGCACGGCTGTCGGGTCTGGTGCCGCGGATCTCCGTCGTCGCCGGGCGCTGCTTCGCCGGCAACGCGGTGCTCGCGGGCTGCTCGGACCTGATCGTCGCCACCGAGAACGTCTCGCTCGGGATGGGCGGCCCGGCGATGATCGAGGGCGGCGGCCTCGGCAAGGTCGACCCCGACGAGGTCGGCCCGCTGGCGATGCAGACGCGCAACGGGGTCGTCGATCTGGCGGTCGCCGACGAGCAGGCGGCCGTCGCCGCGGCGAAGCGCCTGCTCGCCTACTTCCAAGGCCCGACTCCATCCGGCCCCGAACCCGATCAGACCGCTCTGCGCGAGATCGTGCCCGAGCGCGAGCGACGTGCCTACCCAGTGGGACCGGTGATCGAGACGCTCGCCGACACCGGCTCGGTGACCTTCCTGCGCGAGCGCTACGCACCCGAGATGGTCACGGCGCTGGCGCGAATCGAGGGCCGGCCGCTCGGCTTCATCGCCAACGACTCGATGCACATGGCGGGTGCGATCACCAGCGAGGCCTCCGACAAGGCGGCCCGTTTCCTGCAGCTCTGCGACTCCTTCGGGCTGCCGGTCGTCTCGCTGATCGACACGCCCGGGTTCATGGTCGGCCCCGAGGCCGAGGCGACCGGACTTGTCCACCACGCGTCGCGGCTACTGATCGGCGCCGCGGCGCTGCGGGTGCCGCTGATCGCGGTGATCCTGCGCCGCGGCTACGGCCTCGGCGCCCAGGCGATGGCCGGCGGCAGCCTGCACGAGCCGCTTCTGACGGTCGCCTGGCCGTCGGCCCACCTCGGGCCGATGGGGCTGGAGGGTGCCGTGCGGCTGGCGTTGCGCAAGGAGCTGGACGCGATCGAGGACGGGGACGAGCGTGAGCAGCGGGTCCGCGACCTGACCGCCGCCGCCGAGGACAACGCGAAGGCGATCAACGCGGCGATGCTCTTCGAGCTCGACGACGTCGTCGACCCGGCCCAGACGCGCTCGCTGATCGCCTCGACCCTGTCCGCAGCGGCCTAGAGAAGATGGCGGCGTAGGAACTCGACCTCGTCGGCGACAACGGCCTCGTGCTCAGGGCCGTCGTAGATGTCGAAGTGGTCGACTCCGGGGTAGGTGCGCAGCTCGCCCCGCGGTGCCCGTCGCGCCGCGGCGATCGCCGGGCCCGGCCTGGCGACCCGGTCGGCCTCGCCGACGCAGGCGAGCCACGGGCAGTGCAGCTTGACTGCGTGGCGGGCCGGGCGATAGGGACGGCCGAGCAGCCAGCGGGCCGAGACCCGGTTGCGCCAGCGCGAGTCCTCGCCGATGGCGACGACATGGCGCCAGCCCTCCTCGCCACCGGGTGCGTTGATGAACGCCGCCTCGTCCGGCTGTCCGATCGCGGGCAGGTGACGTCCCATGACGGCCGCAAGCACCATTTGTGCGCTGACCCGGGGCGAGGAGCGCTGGGCCTGGCGCCACGTGTCGAGGAAGGGGACCTGGCTGACCGCCGCGGCGATCCGCGGGTCGTCCGCCGCGGCGGCAAGCGCGTTGCCGCCGCCCATCGAGGAGCCGAAGGTGGCGACGCGATCGGGATCGACGCCCGGCAACGAGCGGGCGAAGGCGATCGCCGCACGCCAGTCCTCGAGCTGGCGAGAGGGATGGAAGAGGTCGGGCTCGCCGCCGCTGTCGCCGAAGCCGCGATGGTCGAAGAGCAGGGCGGCGATCCCGGCCTCCGCGAAGCGCTCCGCAAACGGCCCAAGCCGGTCGCGACGAGTGCCCGAGAGGCCGTGCGCCATGACGATGGCCGGCGCGACGGCTTCCCCGCCCGCGGCCGCGTAGAGCCATACGGCGCATGCGTCGCCACCGACCTGAAAGCTGAGATCTCGCCTCTCCACGTCCATACAACGAGCCTATGCGGGGAAACGTGAGAGAGCCCGACCGGTCGGCTCAGCGCCGCGTCGGTTCCAGCCCGATCAGTGCGTAGTAGCCGACCGCGAAGAGGCGATGACCGTCGGAGATGACCGGGGTGTAGCCGGCCTGGCGCAGGAAGAAGGTCTTCTTGCCGCTGCGCGTGTCGATGCCGATCGTCGCCCGGGTCTTGAAGCTCGACGTGTAGACGGTGTGGCCGATCACCGCCGCCGTGCCGGGAACCGCTCCGCCGACGTCGAAGCGCCAGCGCTGCTTGCCGCTGCGCGCATCGAGCGCGTAGAAGTGCTCGTCGTAGCCGCCGATGTAGACGCTGGGCGGCGTGCCGGGCACGTGGGCGACCGCGGGCGAGCCGTAGATGAAGTTGTGGGTCGGGAAGAACCAGTCGACCTTGCCGGTCTTCTCGTCGAAGGCGTAGACGGTGCCGTCATCGCGGGCGGCGTAGACGCGGCCGAAGGCGACGGCCGGCGAGGAGTAGAAGCCGCCCTCGCCGAACGGCGCCACCTTGCTCGTGTTGGTCCGCCAGATGAGCTTGCCGCTGTCGGCGTCGGCGCAGAACATCGCCGACTGGTAGTCGGCGATGTAGACCCGGCCGTCGTGGTAGCTCGGGCTCGCTTTGATCGCGCCGGGGGAGTTGAACTGCCAGCGGACCTTGCCGTCGGAGGCGCGCAATGAGACGAGGTTCGTCTTGTCGTCGCCGAGGAAGAGGTCGCCGTTCACCGCCAGCGGCGAGGATTCGAGGTGGGCGTGCAGGTTGCGCTTCCAGGCGGTCTTGCCCGTCGCCGCGTCGAGCGCGACCAGATCGCCGTCGAGGAAGGCGAGGAAGACGCGGCCCCGGTGGTAGACGGGCGCGGTGACGAAGGTCGGCGGGCCTTTGAGGCGGGGGTCGGTGACCCGTTGCCAGAGCACCTTGTGATCGCGCAGCCGCACCGCCCGCACGTCGCCGTACTTGTTGGCGACATAGGCGACGCCGTGCGCCAGCGCCGGTGGGAACTCGATCAGCGCATGCGTGTCGATCGACCACGCTTCGCGCAGCGGCGGGTCCAGATCCCGCCCTTCGTCGGGCAGGTAGTGCGTGCGCTCCGGCACGCGGCCGAAGAGCGGCCAGTTGACGAGCGGAGTGTGGCTTCCCGAGGCACTGCCCGAGTTCGTGTCCGAGCCGCCGCAGGCCGCCAGGCCGACGGCCGCGAGGGACACGGCAAGGCTGACGAGAAGGATGGCCTGTCTAGTCTTTTTCCGATGCACCGCCCGACGTATCGGCAAGTACTACTGAACGGATGAAGCCGCCTCGACGATTTGTCCGGCGCCGATGGCAGTTGGCGCAGACGACGTCACACTTCGCGATCTCGGCTAGCACGTCTTTCCACGGACGTTCCCGCAGGCCCTTGCCGATGCCGAACCGCTTGTCTCCGAGGTGGTCGAACTCCAGAACGAGCGGGTCGCCCTCCCCGCAGTCAACGCACGGGTGCTCGCGAAAGAACGAGACGAGGTAGGCCGTGCGCTCCGCGACGATCCTCTCGGTGCGACGGCGAGCGGCATCGATGTAGCGCTGCTTGTTGCGGGCGTAGTGCTCATGCTTGTAGGCGGTTCGGCAGCACCGGCAGTAGTTGTCGCGTTGCCCACGGGCTTTTCGTCGCCAGGCGAATTCGTCCGCCGGCTTCTTCTCCCTACAGCGCCCGCAAAGCCTCATGCGAAGCAACATATCGATACGAACAGACGTTCGCATCTCGCCACCCCGACGGCGGGCTCCGCAGAAGCGGCGGACGGGAATTGAACCCGCATCATCGCCTTGGAAGGGCGAGGCTCTACCGTTGAGCTACCGCCGCGTACGCGAGCCCTCGCGACGAGCGACCCACGGCGCCTCGACAGTTTGCCGGAATCCGTCAGAATGCGAAGCAGCCACGGGGAGTGGCGCAGTCTGGTAGCGCACTCGGCTGGGGGCCGAGCGGTCGCAGGTTCAAATCCTGTCTCCCCGATTTGACGATCTGCGGGGCGGTGCGTGGCAATCGCACTTGCACCGCAGATCGTTCGTGCCTGTGCGGGGGCGTTCGCGGCCGGGAGTGACGCAATCGTGACGCAGCGCAGGGCCGCGAGAGTGACGCAGAAACGAAGTGGCGACCCGGCGGGCGAAGCTCCGCTGTGCGGCGCAGTTTTTGCCGCCGGGCGACGTGCGACAGTTTCCAATGCGGGTGCCGCCCCTGGCAGAAGCCAACAAGGGCACCCCCGCCATAGAGGACAAGCAGGTTTGCGTCCCTGCCCCTCGGAGCCTTTGAGCCGGGCCGCATGGCCCACTCGCAAGGATCGGTCCGACCCGACGCAGACACAGTTTGGAGCGCTACTTAAGCCCCGCCCGGCAAACCAGCCCGGCGGGACGCTGTGTTTCCGGCCTCAGTCAATCCCGGAGAACAGCTCGGCTGGCGGCACTTCCAGCCCGGCGGCCAGCTTGAAGATCGTCGGCAGCGTCGGTTTCCGTTCGCCGTTCTCGATCCGAGCAATGGCCGTCTGATGCAGCCCGCAGGACCATCCCAACTGCTCCTGAGTCAGTCCGCGAGACTCGCGCAACCGCTCGACGTTGGCGGCGAATGCGGCGGCGGGCGTCTTGGATCGGGCGGGCACTCGGGCAGGTTCGCCGCGCCTCCCACGTCGCAACCTGCCAGATCGTCATAGAACTGTCTAGACTGCTCGATTCCGATTGAACTACCGAGAGGTTTCAGGATGGCATCCGACCGCAAGGAAAGGCAAATGCGAAGCAACCCGATCCGCGACGCGATTATGCACCTGATCGAAGACTCCCCCGAGACGGCAGGCACAACCGCCGTGGAGGTTCGCGCCGGGCTTCAAGCCGACGCGCCCCTGTCGGCGGTCGTCTACCACCTTCGCGTACTGGCTGCCAACAGATACTTGAAGCGCGACGACTCGGGAGCTGAGCCGCGCTTCCTCGCGCCTGCGTAGGACTTCCTGCCACCCGATGCGGTTCCGCCCCGGCTTCGCCTGACCTCCCATAGGCGGGCCGGGGCGCGTCCCCGCTCCGGTCCAATTCGTCCGCTGCGGCAGGCTGCCAAGCCGTCATAATCTCGCTAGCCTGTAGAGCAATAACGGGCCGCCGTCGTGTATGCGCACGACGACGGCCCTAACCGAAAGGCAAGGTATGAGCTTCCCTCCGGCTAGTTGCCAATCTACTCACCGCCGCCGCGATCTTGCACTCACGGAGATTGACGCGCTCGCGGTCAACCTGATTCACGACGTGCGGTCGCTTGAAGCTCGGCTAGAGCGCGCCGGGCTTGGCTTGGCGGTGCTCGCCTACCCCGAGCTGCGGATCATCGAAACGGGCGCGGAGTGCATCCGGCACGAGCTGATAGAGGCTCGCGCCGAGACTCCCGGCCGCTTGAGGCTCGCGCGTTGATCCTGCTCCTACTGTTCGCGCTGTTCGCGTTCCTCGCGCTCGCCGCGATGGCGGCCGCCGCGCTGGCCGTGTTCGCGCTCAGCGCCGCCGCCCTCGGCGTCGTCTTCTACACGGCCGTTCGTCTGCTACTTGCCGGTGCCTCGATGCTCGCCAGCATTCGAGCTTCGACGCGCCGACGCTGAGGGCTACGCGAATGAATTCGCGCCGGAGAATCCAACCCACTCCGGCAGGACGGGGGAACTCGCGGTGATCGGCTGCCGGGGGATGCGCCCGAGCTTCACACGGACGGGGCGCAGTGCGAGCGCTGGCTGGCGGCGGCGCAGGACCATCCACTTGTATTTCTCTCCGTCCGCATCGGGGTCCCGCCGCAAGTCGCGCGGCTCGGCGTCGAGCGTGACGATTAGGCCGGTGCGGTTGTCGGGGATGCCATCCCGGCGAACCCCGCGAGCCGCATAGATTTCGGCCCACTCTAGGTCCGGCGTGACGTAGGTTCCGGGCAACAGACCTTCGCGCCGGATCGCGGCCGCGTTGCGAACGGTGGTCCCGTGATAGAGCCTCAACCCTGCCGCCGCTTCAACGCCTCGTCAGCCTTCGCCACGATGCGCGCGGCGCGCTCGGCGGCCTCCGGGTCGGGATCGGGCGTCAAGGCGGCCAGAGCGGCCGCAGAACGCCGTGAGGCGCGCTGGGCGGCGGGATTGGCGGCGAGGGCCGCGCGGTCGCGCTCACGGCGTTCTGCGCCCGTCTCACGGCGGCGCTCGCGGCGTATGGCGCTGAGACAGTCCCGGCACCGAGACACGTGACCGTCGCGCTTGGTCCGGTCGCGATGGAAGGCGTCGAGCGGCAGCGTGCGGGCGCAGGGTCCGGTGCAGCGCTTAGTCGTCGGGGTCATGGGAGTCTGCGTCACGTTTCGGACCGGCGGGCGAGAAGAAGTTTGGCGAGCGCGCGGCCGCCGCCCACGCTGCGGACATCGGCGGACATTGCAGCCTCAGCCAGCCCGCGCAGTACATCGTCCGCATCGAAGGTCGGGCGATGCATTTCCTCGACCGCCCTATCGGCGGCGGCCATGATCCGGCGGGCGCTGGCGGCCGCGTCGGGATCGCGCGGCCGCCTCTCGGCGAGACGCTGGATAAGGCGGAGGCGTGCTTGCGGATCGCGGGTGAAGCCGCACGATGGGCGCGCGGGGGCAGTCGGGGCGGTCGTCCGGGCGCGGGGGCGGCGCTCGCGTTCGTCGGCGCGGATGCATTCGCGGCAGCGCGCCCCAATTCCGTTGCGCCCGCCCACGGCGCGGCGGAAGTGCTCGGCGTCGGCGGGAAGCTCCCGACCGCAGCGGCCGGTACAGCGCTTGGTCGGCGTCACGATTCGTCTCCCACGCGCCGGACCTCAACGGGGGTACCGGCTCCCGACTTGGAGACGATGACAGGGGCGACTTCTCCGGCCTCCTCAGCGCGGCGGTTGATCCGTTCGAGCCGCCGGACAAGAGGATCAGCCTCCCGGTAGCCGAGCGTCTTAGCGACCTCATGGGCGGCCGCCGTCGCGGTCGGAATGGCAGCGAGAACGTCGTCGTCTGAGTGCCGCCAGCGGCGGGAGGGAGTGGAGTCGATATCCGGGGCAGTGGGGAGCGTGGGGGCGGGGTCCGCGCCGTCAACGCCCAAATCACAGACCTCACCGCGCCGCCGGGCGCGCGACATGAACGTCGAATGCTCGCCCTCGACGCAGCCCGCTACCGGACAGGGGACGCGGTGCCGCCGCTGATCGGGGACGGCAACCTTGAGTAGGCGGCCGGGTCCGCGACTACAGGCCGCGAATGCGACGAACTCGCCGCGCTTGCGGGCGGCGCGATCTTCGACGCGGCGGCGATACTCAGGGGGCGAGTCGGCGGCCGGACTGGTCATACCAACAGCCTCCCGGCCTCGTCCTCGACGGGCAGACGCCACATGCTGCGCGCCGGTTTCTCGGCGGTCGGCTCTTTCACAACTCCCAACGTCCCGGCCGCCCGCTTGAGCGTGGCCCAAGTGATCCCGCCCGCCTCGGACGCCGCGATGACTTCCTCTTTCAGCTTCGCGCCCTCGCCGAGATAGGTACTCAGAAAGCGGAGCGCGTCGGCACCCCTTGGCGCGGCATCGTAGGCGGCCCGCGCGCCTAGTACGTCTTTCACCTTGTGGTCGCACCGCTCGCCGAATGCCGCCCGCGACGTGTGGATTACGCCGCCGTCTTCGCCTTCAACGTTCGCATCCTCGATACGAACCCGCCACGCCTTCTGCGCGCGAGTGTGGTTGTGCTTGCCGTGGGCAAGGATGCGACTGTCGCCGTCCTCTCCGGTCGGGTCGTCGGGGTCCAGCCCGAAAACCATTGAGGAACGCGGGGCGGTGCGGAATGCGGTTGAAGCGCCGGACGCTTCGCGCTCATTCGTAGAGCCGGACTTATTCGGATGGTGAACGCCCCACAGGGCCAAGTCGTGACGCTCCGCGATCTTCTGCAAGGGCGCTAGAGCCTGCTTCACGTCAGATTCCTTGTGAGTGTCGATTTTGCCCTCAAAGAACGTGGTCAGCGGGTCGATGACGATCAGCCGCGCGCCGACCTCGGCGGCGTACTCACCTAGCGCATCGGCATCGCGGGGCAGTACCAACCCAACATCGTCGGCCTCGTCTTCGCTTACCTGTATGAACTCGATCCGCGAAAGGTCCGCGCCCTCGCCATCGCGGGCGGCCATGAGCCGGGGGACGATGACGCTGGCCGGGTCATCCTCGATGGTGGCAAACAGAACGGTTACAGGTTCGCCCTCAAACTCCCCCGGCAACTCGCCGTGGGTTGCGGCGGCCGCTTTCTCGATGGTGACGTGGCTCTTGCCCAGCCCCTCCTCGCCGAGCAAGATCGTGATGGCGCGTAGAGGAATCCACTGGTCCCAAAGCCACACCGTATTTTCGGGCTTCACGGTGTCGGCGCGGACGCCGCGCACCCTGCGCCCCATCGACTCGGCCGCCTCGACCATCAGTTGCTCCACCGCCTCGTCGGGCAGGTCGGGATAGTCAGCCTTCAGCGCTTGCAGCGCTGCGATGCGCTTGGCGACCTCGTCGCCCTGCGTGCTTTTGATCGTCTCGCGGGCCGTGGCGAGCGCGGCCGCGCGGTCGAAAGTCACGGTACTCATGCGGTAGAATGGGCGTTGACGATCAGTTCACTACCGCGGGCCGCCTGAGTGCGGCTCGTGTCATTCATGGGGACTCCTTCACAGACGTAATCCAGCCGGTCCCTAGCACGGGCGTCAGTGGCGCGACACTGAACGCCGAGACGGTCGCGTGATTGGGCGCGAAGACGCCCTCAATCGCAAGCCCTTTGATGGTGCCGGACTTCACCTTGTTGAAAGCGTCGGCTTCTACCGTGCCCGGCGTGGGCGGGTCAAGCGTTGCCTTCATTTCGACGCGATCCCCGCGCCCTGAAATGTTCGTTACCTTGCCGAGCAGGGCGGCAGGGTTGCGGTGAAAAATAACTGCCGGGTCGCCGGCCGTTAGGAAACGCCGTAGCGCATCCTCAAGTACCCCTGGATTGAACAGGGCCGCGTCCACTTCCACCCAACCCTCTATCTCAAGAGCCATGCTTCGCCCGCCAGCGCTCCAGCGCCTTGGCCTCGTCGTCTGAGTCCGGCTCAGCTTCGCCCCGGATCAGTGACACTGCCCGCTCGAAGTGTGGGGCGTCGTAATCAAGTACGTCCTGCGCGCGACCGCCGCCCTGAACGTGCCCGCCGATGCGCCGAATGAAGCGGCCGAAATCGGCCTCCATGTCGCTGGACATTCCCGCGATGGCCTTGCCTTCGATGGCGGCCTCGCCGTCCTGCTGCGCGAGCGCCAGCCGTGCGCCGAGCTGTTCAATGCGCAGGTCCAACAGCGCGAGCCGATCCGCCCGCGTTACTGCCTTGCCCTCAAGCGCGTCGATCTGCTCGTCAAGCGCATCTAGGGTAAGCCGCTGCTGCGCGCGCTGTAGGTCTTCGCTCATAGGATGCCCTTCGCCTTCATCCGAGCGGCCACTTTGAGCGTCTCCATGACTTCGGCCGCGGCGGCGCGCTCGCGATCGGTTCCGCGCGCACCTTCGGCGCGAGCCTTCACCTTCGCAGCGTGCCGGTGGAAATCGTCGCGCAGCTTCTGTGCCCGCCGGTGAACCTCGACGGCGGCGCTGACGCCCTCGCGCGGCTTGGCGGACGCGTCGCCGCCAGCGTCGATCCGCTCCCACGCGTCGTCCGGCCGCGTTTCGTCGCGCGGCGGCCGCGTCGGTTTTCCGGTCAGCTCCGGCGAGACGACGGCGGTTCCCGCTTCGTAGCCCGGCGGTGCCTCGTCTCCGGGGTAGCGATTCTCGTCAAGCGCGCGCTGCTGCGCAGGCGTGAGAGGCACGCGGCCGGTCAGCGGGCGCTCGCCCGCGATGTCAGCTTGTTGATCCTCAGCACTGATCGTGCCGGTGTAGAGGGCGCGGCCGTCCTGAACAGGTGCGCGGCTCATTCGGGGCGGCCGCCGGTCGTCTTGCCGATATCGGCGGTGCCATACGGCACGTTCTCGATGCCCGCGTATTCCGCGCCGTCACCGCGCAGAGAGTGCGTCCGCTTAGAGCGGATGCGCTCGACGGCCGCGCTGGCGGCGGCGTCGCTGGCGAGGATCGGGCGCAGCCTCACAAGCGAGTCGGCGGCCGGAACTCCCCGGCCCGCGCGCCACTTATCAACGGTTGCAGCCTCGACGCCGATTGCCTCCGCAAGCTCGGCGCTGAGAATCCCCAGCTTGACGAGCCGTGCGTCGAAGGCGGCGAAGTCGAAGTTAGGGGCGGTCATTCGGCCGTCACCTTCACCTTCACATTGCCGGTAGTGACGTTGGACGTAATCAGCCCGAATGCCTCACCTAGACGGCGGGCCGTCTGCTCCCCCGGCCGCAGTCCATTCTCAATCTGAGAGACGACGCCCTGCGAACTGAGTCCGGCAATCGCCGCCGTCTCATGCTGAGTCCATCCCTTCCGGCGGCGCAACTCGCGCCATTCTTCGGCTGAAATCTCTTGAAAATCCATATATGGATAATACCACAGTGAAAGCTCGGCAAGTGAACCGTAAGGTAACTCCACGATCCCACTTTCCTACCGTAAGGAAATGCCCTGAATTCCGCGCCGTAGGGCCATATCCGTACCTTGGAATCGCGCCGCTATAGTAAGGAAACTGCCGATAGCGGCCCAGACAACAGGAAGGGCGCTCCGCAGACAAGCGCATGGAGGGCGCGGGGCGTGGAGGGCGGCCGGGCGCGGGGCGTGGGGGAGGGCTGGATCATGGCGGCGGCCAGGCTGGCTCACGTACCCCGCCAGATGAGCCAGTCTAGGCGGCCGGGGTCGGCTTCAAGGGCCAAAGCTCCAGACTGGCTCATGGACTGGCTCATGGGGATGAGCCAGGGGTTTACGGCTCTACAGAGCCAAATATCCCCAGACTGGCTCATCTGTCGGATGATGACCAGGGACCGGCCGCTGAGGGCTGGCTCATGGCGATGAGCCAGTCTGGGACGCCAGCAGCGGCCGCCGACCCGCCGGACGCGCCGTACATATAGGGCTTTGGCCCTCTTCCAGCGTGGATTTCGGATGCGCGGCCGCCCCTCCCCATATCCCAACGCGCCCCACATTTTCGGAATTCTTTGTCTGCCCAGACAATGAGCCGACAGACAACCCCACGCACCTACGCGCCGGGATCGTGGGCGTGTGGGGTCCCCGCGCTCAGCCCGGCCGCCTGAGCCTGTCACGCCTACGCGAGCGTGTCACGACTTTGCATCAGAGTCGTGACAGATTGGCGGCCGCCCCTGCCTGAGCCGGACGCGCCAGCCGACAGGAACGTGACACGTTGAGCGGTCGATTCGACCGGAAAGCGTGACAGGTTCATCCTTGGACGGGTTACCCAATATTGCGCGGTAATCCCGACTAGATCAGTCGCATTTCTTGGCTTTCCGACTACGTTTGTCGGGAATATCGGGAAGTCGGGGCGCTTCGCCGCCGGGGTTGTGGGGTCCAAGGATGTCTCACAAGGCACGTCCCCACACTTCCACCCTGCGCACGACGTGAGGGCGCTGGGATCGGCATGAGACAGGGGATCGGGCGCGGACTTCCACCCTGGAAAGGTGGAAGCCATCGACCCCAACAACCCCGCCTCACTCGCATCGCTTGATCCGCCCGCGAAGCCTTGACTTCACCGTGTCACTCTGTCACGCTTACGCAACACAAACGCGGGTATGCGCCCGCCGACGAAAGGAACGTATGAGGTTCCACTTCGCAGTTGTCTATCTCGCCCTCGCTGCCTGCCTTGCGCTCGCAGCCGTTGCCTATGGAGACGGTCGCGGCCACGTCGCCAGCGTCCCCGCCGACCACTCTCCCCGAGTCTGCTTCGACGTGGGGAAGTGGGGACCGGCACCGGATCGCTACGCGCCCTGCGTGCGCATCCGGCGGGTCTATGAGGACGGCTCATTCACCTACGCGGTTAGCGACCGCGACGGCACCGTGCGCTACAGCGCGGGCGTCGGCGCTCTGGATCGCTAGCGGCGAAACCCGGCTGGCAGTTGGCGGCCGGGTCCGTGGCGCTTGGCGAGCGCCGCGCTGACGAGCCAAGCCATAGACGAAAGGATGCACATGCGTGAAGCACCGATACCCGACCCGCTGACCGAGCAAGAGCTTGACGCGCTACTTGCCGCCGTCAGCGGCCGCTCGAAGACGGCGCTCAGGACGCGGGCGCTGCTCATGGTCGCGCACGACGCCGCCCTACGCTCCGCTGAGGTCGTGAAGCTGCGCCCGGTGGACGTAGACCTAGAGGCGGGCAGCGTGAACGTCCGCAATGGCAAGGGCGGCCGCTCGCGTGTGATCCGCGACTGCCTCGACCCGGCGACCCGCGAAGCCGTGGCCGCATGGCTCGCGCGCCGTGAAACGCTCGGATGGGATGGCCGCCGGGCGGTCATGTTCGGCGTGTTCTACGGGCGCGACGATGCCAACTGCGCGGCTAAGGGCGGCGGCCCGCTCGACACGTCCTACCTGCGCCGTCTGCTCCCGAAGCTGGCGGCCAAGGCCGGACTGAAAAAGGAAGTGAGTCCGCACCTACTGAGGCACACTCGCGCCCGCGAGTGGTCCGACCGGGGCGTGCCGGTTGAGGACATCCGACAGGCGCTCGGACATCGACGGCTCGCCACTACTTCGATCTACCTGGCCCGCCTCGCTCCGGCGGGCATGGGAGCCAGCCAACACGGCCGGGGCGCTTGACGCGCCGTCGATGATGAAAGAGAGGAACCAACACATGCCAACCGCTACCAAACATCCAGCTTCGATCAGCGCCATGCTCGACGCGCCGCCGTCGGGTACTGCTACCTGGCGGCCGAACGCTCCGGCGGTCGCGCCGTGGGAGCCGACGCCGCAGGCTCCGGCCGCCGAGTCGCCGGAACAAGCGCCCGAGTCCTACCTGTCCAAGCAGGCGCTCGCGGCGCACTACGCGATGTCAGTCCGTTGGGTAGAGCTGCGCATCGCCGATGGCCTACCCGTCGCCGACTACATGGAGGGGCGGCCGCGTCTCCGGCTGAGCGAAACCGATCCTTGGCTCCGCGAGCGCGGCCACCTGACCGCCGAGCGCCCGGCAGCTCCCCGGCCCGGTACGAAAGCGGGTGCATGATGGCGAAAAAGAGGACGTGGGAGGGACGGCTATACATCGGGCGCGATCCTGAGACTGGCAAGCAACAGTTTGAATGGCTCGGGCGCTTCGATACCAAGCGCGACCGGAACGCCGCCGTCGCTGAGGCACGCCGCCGCCGCGAGCGCGCCGGATCGGGTCGCCTGCCGACTGTAGATGCCTACGTGGACCGTTACCTGACGGAGTACGCCGAACGTGAGGACATCAAGAAATCCACGGTCGATATCCAGCGCGAACGGCTCAAGCGGTTTAGGGCGGACTTTGCCGGTCGCCCGCTCGATATCCCCCGCGCCGAAATCAAAGACTGGATGCGCGGCGAGGGTAGGTGGACGAAGCGCCCGCCCGTCCCCAATGGCTACCTGTCCGCAGTCTCGGCGCTCTACAACCACGCAATCAACGCGGACGATCTGCCGTTGGAGCGGAACCCCGCCCGGCAGTTGGCAAAGCGGACCAAGGGGCGGCGCGACCTTGACCCGCCGACGCCGGAGCAGTTCGATGAACTGCTCGACGCCTGCGACGCGCTCGGCAAATACGCACCGACGATGCGGGCGATTACCAAGTTCGCCGCGTTCTCGCTGATGCGGCCGTCAGAGCTGTATGCGCTGGAATGGTCGGATATCGACTTCAAGCGGATGCGGATTCAGAAGGCGCGGCGTCTGTTCCGGGGCGAACTCGACGCGC
>JAPVSJ010000021.1:0-107944 GCA_047519745.1 Actinomycetota bacterium
GCTCGATCCGCTCGGCCTCCTCGTGCACCTCGTCCCAGGGGATGCCGAGCACGTCGGTGAGGAAGCGCTCGATCATGCGGTGGCGGCGGACGATGTGGCTGGCGTGCTCGCGCCCGGACCCGGTGAAGGCAAGCGATTTGTCGGCGTTGCGCTCGACGTAGCCGTCGTCGATGAGGCGGCCGACCATCTCGTGCACGGTGGGGGGCGAGAGCTGCATCGCGCGGGCGACGTTGGCGCCAGTCATCGGCAGCCCGGCCTCCTCCAGCCAGAACATGATCTCCAGGTACTCCTGCTCGGCGACGGTCGCGGTCTCCATCGGCCCGATATTAGTCACCGCCCTCAGCCGCGCTCCATCAGCGTGGAGACGACGGCCTCGTAGAAGCCGTCGCCCATCGCTCCCTCGGTGACCGTGGCGTTGTCCCAGCGCCCTAGCGCGGCCCGCAGCCCGGGATCGCGCTCGGGGCCGTTGGCGACGACGAAGAAGCGGCCGACTGCGGCGGCGACCTCGAGGTCCTCGACCGAGTCGCCGACGGCGATGCACTCGGCCGGGTCGAAGCCGCGGGCGCGGGCGTGGGCGGCGACCGCGTTTGCCTTGCTGACCATCTTCGGGACCAGGTGGTAGGCGTGGGTGGGGCCGTCGATCGCCGGCATCTCGCGGCCGATCGCGCCGTTGTCGAGCAGGCGCAGGTTCTCGTGGCCCTGGGCAGTGAGTAGCTCGTTGGCCTCGTCCACATCCACCTTGCCGCGGAAGAGGTGGGAGAGGATGCGCCCGTGATGCCAGGGCGAGTGGTACTCGAGCCGCCCGTCGAAGTGCTCGAAGAGCAGCTTCGGGATGGCTTCCCGCTCGAGCTTCTCGTAGATCGTGCCGTCCTCGTCGGGGACGAGGTCGCCGGTCAGGAGCGTCGTCTCGCCGTCGATGGCAAAGGCGCAGCCGGCCTCGTAGATGTAGGAGGTCTGGCCCATCAGCCGCGCCGCCTCGTGGACCTGCGGCTCGCGGCGGCCGGACATGATCACGACCTCGACCCCGGCCCGGTGGCAGGCCTCCAGCCCGCGCGACTGCGCCAGCGAGAAGCCGCCCTCGGCGTCGCGGTAGAGCGAGGCGCCCCGCCCGAGCAGGGTGCCGTCGAGGTCGGTGTAGACGCAACTCAGTGCCATGGTGCGGTCGCTACGGTAGCGGCGTGCCCTGGAAGCTCGCCGACCGGACCCTCGACCTCGAACTCCCGGTCGCGGCTGGGATCGTCAACGTCACCGCCGACTCGATGTTCGAGGGCGCGCGGAGCGTGACGCCTGAGCAGGCCGTCGTCGACGGGCTGGCGCTGGTCGAGGCCGGCTTCGACATGCTCGACGTGGGCGCGGTCGCGGCGCGGAGCGGGCCGCCGGTCAGCGCCGAGCAGGAGGCGGCGGCGCTGGTCCCGGCGATCGAAGGGTTGGCCGACGCGGGCGTCCCGGTCTCGGCCGATACCTTCTCCGTCGAGGTGGCACGGCGGGCGCTGGCGGCGGGAGCCTCGGCCGTCAACGACATCTCCGGCGGCTCGGAGGAGATGCTCGAGCTGGTCGCCGGGTCCGGCTGCGGCTACGTGCTGATGCACATCGAGGGCCCGCCGCGGGTCGATCGGCCGGCGCGCGCTTACGACGACGTCGTCGAGCACCTGAAGTCCTGGTTCGGGGGGAGAGTCGAGGTGGCCTCGCGACTTGGAGTGGCGGAGGAGCAGATCGCCATCGACCCTGGACTCGACTTCGACCTCACCACCGCGCAGGACCTGGAGATCCTGCGGCGGCTCGGCGAGCTGCGTGCGCTTGGGCCGCCGCTCTACGTCTCGCTCTCACGCAAGGACTTCATCGGCGAGGTGCTTGCCGGGAGCTGGGAGGGGCGCCTGCCGGCGGGCGAGCGCGAGTGGGGCACGGTCGCGGCGGCGACGCTGGCGGTGCGCGAGGGAGCGGACATCCTGCGGATTCACGACAGGAGCACCCTGCAGGCCGTGCGCGTGGCGGGACGGATACGTGGCTAAGAGCCTGTTGGAGGCTCCCTGGTCGATTGCGATCGACCCTGCGAGGCGCGACGGCCGCATCGTCGCCGAGAGCAGCGAGCCCGAGCGCAAGGCAAAGCCGGTGGCGATGCCGCGCTCGCTCGATCAAGGCCTGGTCGAGGCGCTGGGCAGGGCCGGGATCGAGCGCCTCTACTCCCACCAGCGCGAGGCGCTGAAAGCCGCGGCCGCCTCCAACCTGGTGATCACCAGCGGCACCGCCTCAGGCAAGAGCCTCGCCTTCAACCTGCCGGTGCTCGACGGCATCGCCCGCGACCCCAAGCGCCGCGCGCTCTACCTCTACCCGACCAAGGCGCTCGCCCAGGACCAGGCGCGCAAGCTCTCCGCCCTGCGCCCACCGGGCCTGCGCGAGGCGATCTACGACGGCGACACGCCACGCGAGGAGCGCCCGGCGATCCGCCGTCGCAACAACCTCGTCCTCACCAACCCCGACATGCTGCACGTCGGCCTGCTGCCCAACCACAAGAGCTGGGGGGACTTCATCGCCAACCTCGGCTGGGTGGTCGTCGACGAGGCGCACACCTATCGCGGCGTCTTCGGCTCCCACGTCGCCAACGTGCTGCGGCGGCTGCGCCGGGTGGCGCGCGCCTACGGCGCCGAGCCGCGCTTCCTGCTCACCTCGGCGACGATCGCCAACCCGCTGGAGCTGGCGGAGCGCCTGATTGGCGAGCCGTTCGAGCTGATCGACGACGACGGCGCGCCTGGCAGCGGGCGCGAGATCGCGATGTGGAACCCACCGTTGATCGACAAGGCGAGCGGCACGCGGCGCTCCGCCCTCTCCGAGGCGGCGGACCTGCTCGCCGAGCTGGTCTCGCAAGGGGTGCGGACGATCTGCTTCCTCAAAAGCCGCCGCGGGATCGAGCTGATCCAGCGCTTTGCCGGGGAAGCGCTGCAGCGGCGGGGCAAGCCGGAGCTAGCCGCGCGGATCGCCCCCTACCGCGGTGGCTACACGCCGCAGCAGCGGCGCGAGATCGAGGCGCGGCTGGCAGCGGGCGAGCTGCTTGCCGTGGTCGCGACCGACGCCCTGGAGCTGGGGATCGACGTCGGCGAGCTCGACGCGGCGATCTGCGTCACCTTTCCCGGCACCGTCGCCAGCCTGCGTCAGATGTGGGGGCGGGCGGGCCGCCGCCGTCGCGGCCTGGCGGTCTACGTCGCCGGCGCCGACGCGCTCGACCAGTTCTTCTGCCGCCACCCGGACGAGTTCATCGGCCGGCCGGTCGAGGCTGCGATCCTCGACCACGAGAACGAGCAGATCGCCGCGCGGCACATGGTCGCCGCGGCCTACGAGCTGCCGCTGGGCGACGCGGACGACGAGTTCTTCGGCGAGGGCTGGCGCGGGCGGGCCGAGCGGCTGACCGCGGCGGGCGAGTTGCGCCGCGCCGGCGGCCGTCTGCTCCCGGCCGACAGCGGCTTCGTCGCCGCGAAGATCCCGCTCCGCTCGGCCTCGGCGGACTCGGTCGCGGTGATCGAGCGCGACTCGGGCGAGATGCTCGGTCTGGTCGAGGCCGAGCGCGCCTTCACCACGATCCACCCCGGCGCGATCTACCTCCACCTCGGCCGCTCCTACGAGGTCGAGCAGCTCGACGTCGAGGGGCGGCGGGCGATCGTCAGCGGCTTCGACGGCGACTGGTACACGCGGCCGAAAAAGGAGACCGAGATCTACATCGAGCGGGTGCGGGACCAGCGCACGACCTCGGGCGTCGAGCTGCACTTCGGCGAAGTCTCGGTGAGCGAGCAGGTGATCGCCTTCCAGCGCGTTTCGATCTCCGAGCAGGAGCCAATCGACATCGTCGCGCTGGAGCTGCCCGAGCAACACTTCGTCACCCAGGCCCTCTGGTACGTGCTGCCCGACCGGCTCAGGGCCGCGCTGCCGAGCGAGGCGCTGCTCGGCTCCCTGCACGCGACCGAGCACGGCCAGATCGCGGTGCTGCCGCTGATCGCGATGTGCGACCGCTGGGACATCGGCGGGCTCTCGACCAACGTCCATTTCCAGACCGGGCGGGCGACGATCTTCATCTACGATGGCCACCCGGGCGGGGTCGGCATCACGCTGCGTGGATACGAGCAGTTCGAGCGCCTGCTCGGCGACGCCGAGCGCCTGATCGGCGAGTGCCCCTGTGAGTCCGGCTGTCCCTCCTGCGTGCAGAGCCCCAAGTGCGGCAACCTCAACGAACCGCTGCACAAGGCCGGCGCCCTGGAGCTGATGCGGACGATGCAAGGTTCCGGCGGGTGATGAGCGTCGCGTCGCGATCGAATTCGCTGACCTTTAGGCAGCCAAAAGATTTACACTCCTGCCACATACATGTGACATTTTGTCTGCGATAATGGGCGGCATGGCAATGAGAGAAAGCTGGACCGACAAACGACTCGATGACTTCTCGGCGCACGTCGACCATCGCTTCGACGCCGTCGATCAGAGGTTTGACGCGGTCGATCAGCGCTTCGACGCAATCGAAAAGCAGACCGACCACCGCTTCGACGCTGTCGACAAGCGCTTCGAGAGTCTCGAACGCCGCACCGAGGACGGCTTTGCCCGAATCGACTCGCGATTCGACTCGCTGCAGCACACGCTGATGGGTCTCGGCGGCGCGATGATCGTCGCCCTGTTGGGCATCATCGCCACGCAGCTCTAGCCGCTTGATCCTGAGGGGCCAGGCCATATCTGGCGCAGGGCGAGGATCGCGAAGGCGTGGGACCAGGCAAGGGGAGTGGTCGAGGCCGGCAGGCCGGTACGAGCGTCTACACGCTCGGGGAGCAGGCCGAGGGGCGTGGCAGCGCGGCGCAGGTCGGCCATGAGGCCGAGCGCAGCACGGCGGTCGCTACGTGCTTGGCGCGCATCATCCCCCGTTCGTGCGAGGGCGGCCAGTCCCCAGGCGGTCCACGCCGTCGGTGCCGTCCACGGGTCTTCGCCTCCGCGCCAGCTCTGAGAGGGGACGATGCCGAAGCGGCTACTGTCGGCAGCAAGCCGCCTCAGGGTGCGGCGGATCGACGGGAAGAGCGCGGGATGGGGGAAGGGGCGAACCGCCCACGCGGCAGTTGAATCGAGGCCGGAGTGCGGATCGCCTGCGATCCGCACCAGCTCGCCGCGGGATTCAAACATCGAGCCGATCCGGCGGGAGCTCAGGCCGGAGGCGATCGCATTGCCGAGGTAGTCGCCGCCATCGCCCTCTTGGTAGTCGGCACGGTCGCGCCATGCCAGGCGCCTCACCCGGGTTGGCGCAGATTCGGTGCCCGAGGCCGGTGCGTGGATGCCGGCCGCTCGCGCGGCTGTGGCCACCCAGCCGGCAGCGTCCCCCTGCGCGCCGCGTCCCTCGACCGGCCCGCCGTCCCGATCGAACCGGGCTGCGGCGCCGAGGTCGAGCCCGAGCAGAAAGCGTGCGACGCGGCCCGCCTCGGCCCGGTAGCCGGCCGAAGCCAGAGCAACGGTCACCGCACCCGCGTCGCGCGGCCAGACGTAGGCCCAGCCCGCGCGCGCCCCGGCGACGACGGCGCCGCGCCGGTCGACGAGAGCCCGGAGCACCAGCAGCGAGCGCCGGTACATCCGGCGCGCCCACTCCGGCGCCCCCCGGCCGAGCGGCCGAGCCCGCGCCAGCCAGCACTGGTCCCGTTGCCGCGCGGTCAGTGCCCCGTCGTCGGCTGCTACCCGAGCGCCTTCAATCGGCGTACCGCGTGCGCTCGTCAGGAATGTCGGGACGACGCCGGGGAATCCCTGCGGCACCGGCGGGTCCACCGACGTCCCGCCGGAGAAGGCGACGCCGGCCACGAGGACGAGCACGCCAGCGATTCCTGCACGAGCCCAGGCCACCTGTCAATCCAAGCAGCCTCACCGCGCCCCGGTCGCTAGCCTTCCCGCAGCGCGGCCACGGCGGCGCAATCCCAGGCGAGGTAGCTCAGTTGGTAGAGCACACGACTGAAAATCGTGGTGTCGTGGGTTCGATTCCCACCCTCGCCATTCTTTTCTCCCTGCAAATCAGCCGGTTTTTACAGGTCGAAACGTGTAGGCGATCACGTCATTTGGGCTACGGTAGCCCATTCGTAGCCCAATCAAGCAGTTCGAGGAATCTCCGACTGACGACGTGAGGAAATCGGCCAGCGTCAGATTTACCTCTAGCAAGCGAAAAAACGCACCGCCCGGGGGCGAGGGCGCGCCATCGGATTAAAGACCCGCACGATCGCGGGTCGTGTGGTCCCTCAACTGATCATTTAGACACCACTAGGTGTATAGTGATGCTATGGGTCGAACCCAGATCTACCTTGGTGAAGACGAGTTGGAGCTCCTCGAACGAGCGTCCCGAGAGACCGGTGCATCGCGCTCAGAGCTAGTCCGCCGCGCGGTAAGAGCTTCCTTCGGCCGGCAAGGGAAAGACGAGAGGCTCGATGCTCTTCGTGCAAGCGCCGGGTCATGGCGGGGACGCCGGCGCAGCGGAGCCGAGTACGTCGACGCCATGCGCGGCGGCGATCTGAATGAGCGCTTGGCCCGTCTCGGCGTCAAGTGAAGCTGCTCGACACGAGCGTCGCGATCGACCATCTCCGCGGTCTGCGGCCCGCGGTCGATCTGCTCAACGACTTGATCGAAACCGAGGAGGTTCTTCTCGCAAGCGAGGTCGTTCGCTTCGAGCTCTTGGCCGGCGTTCGCAAAGGCGAGATCGAGGTGCTCGAGCAGTTCTTCTCGGCACTGTCCTGGGTGCCGGTAGGGGAGGAGGTCTCACGCGCCGCCGCCGCGCTCGCCCAGAGCCATCGTCGTTCCCACAGCGGCATAGACGACGCCGATTACCTGATCGCCGCCACCGCACTCCTGCTCGAGGCCGACCTGCTCACCACAAACGTGCGCCACTTTCCGATGCTTGCGGGGCTTGAGCCGGCTTACTGAGTCCTCTCGGCCTATGGAAGGCTTCGGAAAGCCGGTCGGCGGTTGGACTTCAAACCGAGCGGGCGCAAGGACGCCTGCGTCTCGCTTTATTTATCTGCAGGCTCGTCGACGGCCGTCATTCCAGCACCACTAGCCGCGCATGTAGAGAGTCGGGCGCCTCAAGGCAATCGGCGAAGTGGCCAATGAGTCGGATCCGCGTAGGCAAGTCGACTTGGGGGCGCAGGGCCTCGTTCAACAAGCGCGCCGCGGCCACTACCGGATCGCCACGGCGGTGGTCAAGTGCCGACGCGGCTCGTTTGATCGCCTTCGCCAGCGCACGGATGAAGGCTCGGTCCTCCTCTTCGGGTCCCCACGACAATGCCAGGTAACGGCTTCCATGCTGGGCTGCCGACAGCAGCGTGAACGTTTGGCACATGATGTCGATCAGACGCGCGGTCCAGACATCGAGTGCCTGCGGGGCCTCGCGCTCGACAGCGCGCAGGAACTCGATATAGGCCAGCATGGCGCGGCCGAGATCGGTCTTCAACGGGGTCGCATCCCGGAAGGTAAGCGCCAATGCCTTAGTCAGACGAAACTCTGAGGCTCGGGCCTCCTCGACCAGCTCCTCGTTGCTTGGCCACATGCCAGTCGCCCCCAAGGAGCGCAGCTTTCGCCGCCCCTCGAATCGTTGCGCAGTCGTTATGTCGCCACGGTCGGCCAATGCGTCGAGCAATGCCTGAGATCCGAACGCCCGTAGGCCGGCCTGCCTAGCGCGAAGGCGGATGAATCGATCATCTGAGAAAACCGGCAAGCGCAATCGGCGGGCGACGTTGAGCGTCGCGACGAAACCCAATAGCTGTGGCTCAAGATCACGCTCGCTGAGCGCCTCGACCTCCGGACCCGAGTCCGAGGGCAACTGATCTGGCTCGATGAAGAGCGTCGCTGCAGACTCGCGCATCTGCTCGGCAATCTCGATGTCTTGGCGCACGTCCTCCTCACTCCAGGTCGTCGCCCATGGTTCGCCGGTGGCACCGAGCCCGATCGTCATATGCTCGCCGCCCGCCGTCGGCTGACCGCCGCTGGCAAGGATGTCATCAAGCACGCTCTGGGCCGTGGCGCTCTTCGTCAGCACCGAGCGAAACAGTTCCTCCTGGCCAAGCCTCGCGGCGATGAAGGTCGAGCTCGCATCCCAGACTGCGCCAATCGTCAGCGCGTTTGCCGCGTTGGCTCGCTCGTCCTCGTCGAGCTGTGCGATACCGAAGTTCGTCGGCCGCCGATTTACCTGGCGCCAGATTTCGGCGACCGGTTTGCCGAGCGCTAGACCAATCAAGCCAAGCGGCGCAGTGGGATTCTCGAAGATCAACTCCGTCGCACGTGAGACCCGCTCATGCTGGTCGCCTCCACCCAACTCTTCCAGCATGGCGATGATCTCCTCGCGGCTTTGTGGGGCTCTGACCGTCCGAATCAATCCCGACTCGGGGAAGGCCTGCGTGAAACGCCCGGGACTAACGCGCTCCTTCAGCTCTTCGGAGAGTCCCTCACCGCCGCTCTCAAGCGCCGCAAAGATTGCCAGCGCCTCGAGCGTCTCGTCGGGCTCCCCGTGTTCTTCGGCCAGCGCGACGATCTTCTTGGCTGCTTCACCCCCGCCAACGACCAAGCCGTACGCCCGCGCCAGAAGCTGGCGCCTCGCCATGGTGGCTGGCTTACCGCCCTTTTCCTCGAGCAGCTCCAGGCACTCTTGATGGCGGCCGAGGCGGAACAGTGAATGTGCCCGCCCCCAGACAGCGTTGTCCGAGTAGGGATCGAGTTCCAGCCAGCGCTCGGTCAGGTCGAGCAGTTCGCGATGGCGCTCGTTTTTGGTGAGAAGTTCGGCGAGATGCGGGAGTGCGGCCAGCCTGATCGGAAGTGGTGCCGCTTCGGTGGCGACCAGCGCCGCGAGCTCCTTCTCTGCCGACTGGGACTCGCCCGCCGAGGCCAGAGCGTTTGCTGCGTCGAGACGCACGGCGAAGTCGGAGTCCTGTTCGAGTATCTCTTCGGCCCGCAGGATCACGCGTTGGTCGTCGCCCCGGTCGGTCGCGATCTCCAGTAGCGCGTGTTGGATTCGGGGCTCGGCCATGTGCGGTTGTAGGGCGCGCTCGGCTTCGTCCCGTCTTTCCCCGTTGGCCAGGTGACGGGCTTTAAACAGTGCAGCGAAGCCGGCGTCGTGCTCTACGAGGCGCGCGTATGCGTCCTCGCTCCACTCGGCCAGCCCGCGCAAGCTCATGATCAGGCGAGTGTTTGCCGCCGGTAGCTCATGCGGACCAGTTGAAATGAGCTCCTCCAGGTAAGCGATCGTCTCCTGGAGCTCGTCTTCATCCTGGTCCTCACCGAGTTGGGTTCGAGCCATCGCCTCGATCAGGCGAGCATCATCGTCGGGGTCTTCAATCCCAGCGAGCAGATCCAGCGCCTGCTCAGCCCTGCCGATCTTGACGAGCTGTTCGCCGAGCATTGCCCGAGTCGATCCTCTCCCGAGCTCCTCGTCGAGTAGTGAGTCGACTGCCATTAGCTCTGCCGCTTCATGTCGCTGGTCGGCATAGATCAGCGCCTCGATCGCTTGCATCAGATAGGCGACTGCACCTTCATAGGCCTTCAGTTCCCGGTGCTTGTCGCGCAGCTCCAGATAGGCATCGGCCGCCTCGCGTAGAGCCTTCGTGTCCGTCCGTCTTCCCTTCAGCCACGACGGCTTGTTGGCCTCAAGGGCTACGTCGGCGCGAAGCTCACGCAGCTCTAGTTCGGCGACTTCGTCCTGGGCTGATTTCTCAAGCGTTGCCTTGGCCTCATCAAAGCGCCCGAGCCGCGCGAGGGGCTTGGCGCGCCGTGCCTGCCGGAGCCCTGCTTGCCCCTCTTTGCGCGGCTCGATCGTGTCGAGAATCGCCAGGGTGTCCTCGGGATCGTCCGCGTGCTGAGCTTTCGTGAAAAGAAGAAGAGGATGAGTCGGGTCGAGTGTCTCGGCCTCCGCGAGCAATTCGTGTCCTCGCTCAGCATCGCCGGAGACATGGGCGCATAGAGATCCCCTTACGCGGGTTCTTACTCGATCTGACCCTGTCCTTTCGAAGGCCTCATCCCAGGCCGCCAGTGCCTCGGACCACCGTCCGATCCCCTCGGCGCTCGCGGCCACAACCTCCCAGAGAAGCCCCGAGCCTTCCTGTAGCCAGCGAGGCGGTACCCGCACTAGCGCCGGGATTTCGACCTCGATATCGCGGTCTTTGATCGCGTCTTCAAACGCTGCTGCCTCACTCGCCGATTTCTTGGCCAGCTCTTCGAGCAACTCCTTAGCGCGCTCGGGGGCCAAGTCGGCCCGCAACAGACGAACATTCGCTCGTTCGCTCGTGAGTATGTTCTGGCGCCCGACATAGCGAATCAGTTCGTCGCCCTGCTGAGCGTCGGCCATGAACGCCTCGATCTCGGCCACCACTTGGTCCGCTAGATTGAGCTCTTGGTCAGAGGGATCCGCATTGCTGATCAGCCGCAAAATCTCGGCTCGCATATCCCCCCGCCAGCGCTCCCAGTCGGCCGTGTAGGCCGTTGCGAAGACGACAGAGCAAAAGCCCTCGTCGTCCTTCCATGACTCCAGCTGGGCTGCGCTAAGGCCGGTGCTCTCACCGAAAACGCGGTCGAGGTGGTCGAGAATCCGATCGAGGACGTTGCCATCGGTCCAGCGTCGCGCGAGGTCGGTCAGCTGGCTCAGATCCGCCATGGCGCCAGCGCCAGCTAAGAGTGCCTCTGGTCCAATCACTCCCCCAAACTAAGCAATCAGGCGGCGTGGACTGGCGTGATTCCACGCTTGGTGCTTCCGCCCGCTGATCGCGCCAGCGCTGAGTCCGCAAATTGGGAATCAGGATCTATGCAGTGGCTGGACACGTATCTGCTGGAGCCCACCGCTGATTGGGCCACGAGATGCCCCTTCGTGGCCCAAAGCCGCCGGAATCCACCCGTATCTACCGGTAAGCCAGCGCTCGGAGGCCGGTATGATGGCCTTGGAGGTACACCCGAATTTCCGCTTGGCAATGCGGGTTTGACGGCCGAAGCTGCGTGGGTGGGAAGTAGGTCGGAAACACGACTGAAAATCGTGGTGTCGTGGGTTCGATTCCCACCCTCGCCATCGTGTGATGTCTCGGGACATCGGAGACAGATGTGTCGAGACATCGTAGACACGTCAACCTCCCCCGATCGGCTGGTAGTCGCGACTGGGATCGAGGATGAGCCGGCGGATCAGCTCGCCTGTATGGGCGTCGAGGACACGGATGTCGCGATCGGCAACGAGCAACTTGATCGGCTTGCCCTTGTGGGCGCGCCCGAGGCCGATGTGGTGGAGCCTTGAGTCGTGGCGGAGGCTGACCTTGCCCTGGCCGTCGACCCCGTCGTGGCGCACCCGGAAGATGGGCCTCACGGCCGGCATCTGGGGCTGGCCGTGCCTTCATGGATGACGTTGTCGTGCCAGCGGCTGACGAAGCTACTGGATGGATGAAATCCTGCACATGTAGCTTCTAAGTGTGTAGACTTTCAGCCATGCGATCGAGCAAGGTGATCGACATCGCGCGTCGTGCCGGAGGAATCTCATCGGCCTCGGAGCTGATCGAGGGAGGTGCCCGCTGGGAGGACCTGTACCGGCTGCGGGACAGCGGCGAGCTGATCGAGCTGTCGCGCGGCGTCTTCCGCGTCGCCGATGCTCCGGCGACCGCTCATCTCGATCTGGTGGCCGTGTGCCGCCGGGCGCCGGAGGGGACGATCTGCCTGAACTCCGCGGCCAGCTTCTGGGACCTGAGCGACGAGATGCCCGCTGCGGTTCACCTGGCGATAGCCCGTGGGAGGCATCGCCCGAGGATTGCCTACCCGCCGACGCAGGTTCATGTTTTCGCTGCCACGACGTTTTCGCTTGGGCGCAACATGGAGGAGATCGATTCGGGCGAGGCAATCGCGATCAGCTCCAAGGAGCGGACGGTCGTTGACCTCATGCGCTTGCGCTCGCGCGTGGGCCGCGATCTCGCGCTGGGTGCGCTCCGCAGGTATCTCCAGAGCGGCGATGCCAAGCCGGGTGAGCTGCTCGCGCTGGCGCGTCGTCTGCGTGTCGGCTCCGTAGTGGCCGAGACGATGGAGCCTTTGCTGGCGTGACCGAGCGCACGCCCCAGCGGGCCTATCTCGATCTTCAGAAGCTCGCCCGCGACCAGGGCCGCAATACGCAGCAGCTTTTCGAGCTGTACATCCACGAGCGGTTCCTCGCCCGGCTGGCCGAGTCGCGGTTTGCCGACAAGCTCGTCCTCAAGGGCGGGATGCTGCTCGCCGTGTTGGACGTGCGGCGCGGGACGCGAGACGCCGACATGCTTGCGCGCGGCCTGGCCGGCGACGAGAGCGGCCTCAAAGCGGTGGTTGGCGAGATCGCCTCGATCCCGATGGCCGATGGCGTGGACTTCGACACCGAGGCGATCTCGATCGCGACGATCCGCGAAGGGGCCGATTACGAGGGCATCCGCCTTGCTCTGCCAGCCAGCCTCGGCGGCGCCCAGCTCAAGCTCAGGCTCGATCTGTCCTTCGGCGATCCGGTCGAGCCGCAGCAGATCGACTACCCAACGCTGCTCGGCGACCAGGGCTTTCCGCTTCTGGCCTATCCACTGGAGAGCGTGATCGCCGAGAAGACCGACACGATGATGTTCCTCGGCGACGCGAACACCCGCGACCGCGATTACGGCGACATCTATCTGCTCTCTCAGATCCACACGGTCGAGGCCGTGACCCTGCGCCGGGCACTGCAAAGCGTCGCCGAGCATCGCGGTCACGAGGTGCGTCCGCTTGGACCGCTTCTCGAAACTCTCCGCGAGAGTCGCCAGCAGCCCTGGGAGGCGTTCCGCACCCGCGCCGGCCTGCCAGGTCTGCCAGAGCGCTTCGCCAATGTCGTCGATGCAGTGGTCTACTTCATCGACGGGTTGCAAGACACGCGCGGCTCGACCTGGAATCCTGAAACTCGACAGTGGGAGTAGGCGTAGGCCGGTCGATTCTCAACTCCGGCCAGCTAAGATCGCGGCGGTGCAGGGGAAACGATTTGCACGCATGTTGATCGCCGTTGCGGTGGCCGTTGCCTCAACGAGCCTGGTTCAGGGCAGCGCGTCGGCATACACCGAACCGGAAGAAGTTCGCACGGTGAGTTGGGGGTTGAACTCCATCGACGGGCCGCGCAGGCTGACGTTGGGTATCTCGACCGGGTACTGCGTAGGGAAGCCGAAACCCCGCATCGATCGCGTGACCAAGACCTGGCACCGTAAGTCGGTCGTCATCACCGTCTTCCTGCGGTATCCAGAAGTCCACTTCGGCAAGCACGAAGCGTGTGGGGGTGTCGGCCTGGGTATGAGCAAGCAGATCAAATTCGGCCGGTCGATTCGCCATCGCTCTCTCTACGACGGCAGTACGTCACCGCCACAGCGGCGACGCGTCCACGAATAACCGAGCCATTGATCGGGGCGGGGATCAAATCCAGATTGGAGAGCAAGGCAATATGCGGTGCCCTGCTTGTGGCTGCGCTCTGTTTCGGCTTTGCCTCAGCGCGGCAGGCGCACGCAGCTTTCCCGGGAGAACCTGGGCTGATCGCCGTTCAGCGCTCCCCCGACTCCAATAAATCATCCGAAATTTGGGTCCTCGACTGGCAGACCGGGGCGGCTCGTCAGTTGACGACTCGTGGCTACAACCGCTCCCCCGCCTTTTCCCCAAATGGTCATTGGATCGCCTTCGTCAGCGACATACCGAGAGGCTGGTTCAACATCTGGGCCATAAGGTCGGACGGTTCGGGGTTGCGAAAGTTGACGAAAGGCTGGGGCGAACACGGGGCGGAGGATCCCGCATTCAGCGCCGACGGCCGCTCAGTTGCCTTCACGGCCGAATCGCATCAGGGAGGACGGGAGGTCGCCCGGGTCGCCCTGAGCGGTGGGCACTGGAGGACGTTGATTCCCCAGCGAGGCAGGGTGTTCGCATTCGACCCCAGCTACGCGCCGGATGGTCGGCACCTCGCCTGGGTGCAGTACCGCGAAGCTCCGCGGGCGCTGCCTCATATCTTCATCGGCAGTCCGAGTGGTCGCGGTGCCAAACGCTTGACGGTGGGCAGCGAGCCAGAATTCTCACCCGATGGACGCAGCATCGTCTTCCTCAGGGAGGGCAGGTGTAGGAGTGGCGGGGTGGGCACGGAGATCGACACGCTGTCGCTCGACACCGGGCAGCTCAACCATGTCAGGTCGTCCTGTGGCGATGAACTCGACTCACCGACGTATTCGCCCGATGGTGGCTGGATTGCCTATACCGTCTATTCGGAGGAACGATCTGAAATCGCCTTCAGCTCGGTCTTTGGCGTCTCCTCCCAGATTGCTCCACCGGCTGGATTCGGCGCCGATCTGCCGGTCGATGCCTCCCCAAGCTGGCAGCCGATTCCCTATCCAACGCTTCGCTGACTTCTTCTCAGGTCAACACCGGGTCAACGCGCCGTCCGAAAACAGCCGAAAATCCAGGGCGCCGAAATGCCGGAAACCGCGAATTAGCAGGGAAAAGCGCGACAGCCGCAAACGGCCAAAAACGGCCGAGGAAGCTGAAAATCGTGGTGTCGTGGGTTCGATTCCCACCCTCGCCATCCTCTGCTGCACTGCACTCGGCTCTCGGTGCTTCTATGCCGACGGTAACGGGCGGCTCGTGCCCGATGGGACCAGTGTCGTCGACGTCAAGCCTGCGATCTGAGCGCCGCGTCCAAAGCCGCTGAGATCAGCTCGGGCTGTTCGAGCTGCGGGTAGTGGGCAGCGTCGGGAAGCTCAATCGTCTCGACGCCGGGGCGGAGCTCCTGGAGGCCGCGCAGCACCTCGACCCGGGCGACCGGGTCGTGCATGCCCCAGGCCAGGGTTAGCGGCTTGGGCCAGTCGCGGATCGCGCCGTGCCAGCGCTCGGTGAAGCGTTCGCGCTCGGCCATGTAGTTGATCGTCAGGTGGGCGATGCGCTGGCCGCCGTCGTGTGCGAGCAGCGACCACTGGTCGGCGGCCTCCTCGTCGCTCAGCGGGTGCTTGGGCGAGAAGATGCGACCGAACTGGGCGCGGAAGCCGCGCTCGTTGGTCAGGCGGGCGAAGAGCGGGCCGAGGCGGCTGCGCAGCAGTTTCTGCCCCGGCGTCGGCTTGGCCAGGTGCAGCAGCATGCTGCCGTTGAAGAGCAGCGCGCCGCTCATCGCAAAGCCGAGCTCGCCGCGCAGGTCGCGGGCCATCAGCTCGGTCGCGACCGAGGTGCCCATGTCGTGACCGACGACGAAGACGCGCTCCGCGCCCGAGCGCCGCACCAGCTCCTCCGCCGCATCGGCCTGCCAGGCGAGCGTGTACTCATGGTCGCGCGGCTTCTCGGAGAGGCCGAAGCCGAGGAAGTCGAAGCACAGCGTCGCCTCCCCGGCCGGCCGCAGCTCGAACAGTGGCCGCCAGTCGTAGGAGCTGGAGGGGAAGCCGTGCAGGAAGAGCAACAGCGGCGACTCCCCTCCGCCCCCGCGTCGCCGCACGAACAGCTTGCGGCCATTGACCTCCTCGATTGCGCCCTCGTCGCGCCAGCGCTGCACCCGCTCGGTCAGCATCAGCCGGCCCTACTCGCCGGCGAGGAACCCGTCGGGCTCCTCGACCACGGTGTTGACCAGCTCGCCGATCCCCTCGATCTCGACCCGCACCGTCTCGCCGACGTGGAGCAGGTTCTCGCGGACCGGCTGGCGGCCGAGGCCGACTCCCGCCGGCGTGCCGGTCGCGATCACGTCGCCGGGCTCGAGCGTGAAGGCTTCAGAGAGGTGGGAGACCTGCTGGAAGCAGTCGAAGACCATCTCGCTCGTGCGTGCGTCCTGGCGTAGCTCGTCCTCGACGTAGCAGCGGATCGCGAGGTCGTTGGGGTCGCCCAGCTCGTCGGCGGTGACCAGCCAAGGGCCGAGCGGGCCGTGCGTGTCGAACGACTTGCCGATCTGCATCGTCTGCGCTTTGCCCTGCCAGTCGCGCACGCTGACGTCGTTGGCGCAGGTGTAGCCGGCGATGACCTCGTGCGCGCGCTCGGCCGGCACGTGGCGGCAGCGCTTGCCGATCACGATCGCCAGCTCGGCCTCGTAGTCGAGGAAGGTCGAGACCTTCGGCATGTGGACGTCGGCCCCGGGCCCGACCACGCAGGTCACCTGCTTGTTGAAGAAGACCGGTACCTCGGGTGGCTCCATACCCATCTCGGCGATGTGGTCGCGGTAGTTCAGCGCGATCGCCAGGTACTTGCGCGGGGTGGCCGGGGCGAGCAGCGGCACGTCGGCGAGCGGCAGGCGCGGCGCGTTCGCGGCCAGCTGTCCCAGGGCGTCCGGGCCGATCTCGGCCAGCGCTGCAGCGGGTTCGGCCGGGACGTCAGCCGAGGAGAGGTCGCAGACCTCGTCCCCATCGACGACCCCCAACGCGGGGGAGCCGCCGTCGATTGCGAACCGGCAGAGCTTCATCGCGCCCGGACTCTGGCAGATCGCGAGCTGCGGTTCAGTCGTCGCTCAGCTCATCGACCAGCTCGACAACCCGGCGCTCGATCTCGTCGCGGGTGGCGCGGACCTCCTCGAGCGGGCGGCCCTTGGGGTCGGGCAGCTCCCAGTCGACGTAGCGCTTGCCGGGGATGTAGGGGCACTCGTCGCCGCAGCCCATCGTCACGACGAGGTCGGCCCACTCCGCGTCCTCGCGGCGCAGCTCGGCGGGGATGCGTGTCGCGAGGTCGATGCCGAGCTCGGCCATCGCCTCGACCACCTCGGGGTGGACGCGGTCGCCGGGAGTGGTGCCGGCCGAGCGCGCCTCGTGATGCCCCCCGGCGGCGCGAGCGAAAAGCGCCTCGCTCATCTGCGAGCGGCCGGCGTTGTGCAGGCAGACGAAGAGCACACGGGCCATCAGGCACGCTCCGTCTGCAGCTCGGTGGTGGGGACGTGCTCACCGCGAACCAACTGGTAGGCGAGGGCGCCGATCGCCGCGCCGACGATCGGGGCGACGATGTAGATCCAGATCTCGTGCAGTTCGCCCGAGACGAGGCCAGGGCCCAGCGAGCGGGCCGGGTTCATCGAGGCCCCGGTGATCGCGCCACCGAAGAGCGCGTCGAGGCCGACCGTGCCGCCGATCGCGATCGCCGCCCCGGCGCCGACGGCACGGGTGTCGGTCGCGACGGCCATGATCACGAACATCAGGAAGGCGGTCAGCACCGCCTCGTAGGCGAGGGCGCTGCCGGTGCCGATGCTGGGCACGGTGGCGCCCAGCGAGGCCGGCTCGCTGGGCCAGACGGCGAGCAGCAGCGCCGCGGCTGCGAGGGCGCCGAGCAGCTGAGCCGCCATGTAGGCGAGCGCCTCGCGGCCGGGGAAGTGACGGGTGAGGGCGAAGGCCAGGGTCACCGCCGGGTTGAGGTGGGCTCCGGAGAGGTGGCCGGTCGCGTAGACCATCGCCATGATCACCAGGCCGAAGACGAGCGAGACGCCGACGGCGCCCAGCGTGCCGGCGTGGACGGTGTCGGTGACGATCGCGCCGCAGCCGGCGAAGACCAGAGCGAAGGTGCCGATCGCCTCGGCGGCGGAGCGGCGCAGCAGGTCGGGACGGCTGTTCACGCGAAGACCTCCCGGACCGAGTCGAGCGCCCCCGGGACGAGGCTGAAGTAGCTGTACGTGCCACGCGTTTCGCGGCTGGCGATGCCGGCCTCGACCAGCTGCTTGAGGTGATGGCTGACGGTTCCCTGCGAGAGGCCCAGCAACGGCTGCACCTCGCAGACGCAGACCGGCTCGCCGTCTGCCCGCAGCAGCAGGTTGACGATCCGTAGGCGGTGGCGGTCGGCGAGCGCCTTGATCACCGTCTCCAGCTCGGCTGCGCGTTCATCGGAGAGCGAGGCGCCCGCCAAAGGGGTGCAGCACTCGATCACGGGCAGGTCCACCGGCATCGGTGCGATCGTAGCAGGCTTCATCGATATATCTCAATGAAGTGATATTGAGAAAATCTAGCTATTTTTCTAAACATAAATCGGCTACAATCGCTTGATGGCGAGCGTCTCCGAGAGCAAGAAGCTTGTAGATGGAATCGTGCGCCTGCGCCGCGCGGCGCGAGTAGCCGAGGTGGCATCGGACGTGGCGCCCGTGCGGCGCGACCTGGAATCACAGCTCGGCCCGACGCTATCCCGTTCGCGGGCGGCCCGGATCCTCGGGGTGAGCCAAACGGCGCTTGACCGCTGGGTGGCAGCGGGGGAGATCCCGGTTCTCCTCACGCCCCATGGGAGGCGTGAGGTGCCGCGTCAGTTCGTCATCGAGCTGCGCGAGGCGATCGATGAGCTGCTGGAAAAGGGTGCGCATAGGCATGCGCTGGCCGCCGCGCTCGCCGAGCGCCGTCGCGCAGCGGAAGCACTCGGGGGCAAGGGGATGGCCCCGGAGGCGCGTCATCCTGTGCCCCCTCATGGCCACGACACCGCTGAGCGGCGCAGCCGCGCCTATCACGCGGTCGTCGCCGAGCGCCTCGACGAGCGGATGCTCGAAGACGCGCGTGCGAACGTCGAGCGGCTTGCCGCCGCTGGCCATATTCACGAAAGCTACGCCGAGCGCTGGCGCGCGCTTCTCGCACGCCCGGTTGCGGAGGTCGCGCGCGCCCTCTCTGCCGAGTCCCAGGACGCCCGGGACCTGCGCCAGAACAGCCCGTTTGCCGGTGTGCTGAACGAGCAGGAGCGGCGCCGGATCATCGAGACGACGCGCTGAAGAGCATGCGTCGCACCGAGCTCGAGCACGTCATCCGCGCGGCGGCGGCAGTAGCCGAAGGCGACGAGATCGTCGTGATCGGCAGTCAGGCGATCCTCGGCCAGTTCCCCGATGCACCCGACTCGCTGCTGATATCCCGTGAGGCGGATGTCTACCCACGCAACCATCCCGAGCGCGGTGATGAGATTGACGGCAGTCTTGGCGACGGGTCCTATCTTGCGCCGAAGAGCTTCGACGCTGTGCAGATGATCTGCCTCTCTCCAAGGGCGAGATCAAAGCAGTGCGGGAGACGGTCGACGGGATAGCCGCGCGCGTCGGGTCGCGCAGTCCCTAAGATCTGGGTCGAGCGATGGGGCTCGCTCCCTCATTAAGCGCGGTTCGATCCGCTGACGGTCCCTACCACGTCCATCGACGTTGATAGGAGACCTGCGCAATGCGAGTTACGCGATTCGACCTTCGCCGCCTGGCCGCGATCTACGTCGGCGGTGTGCTCGGGGCACTGGCCCGGGTGGGCCTGGCCGAGGCGACGCCGCACGGTCCCGGCGGATGGCCGTGGGCGACCTTCGCCGTCAACATGGCCGGCGCGCTGCTGCTCGGCTATTTCTTCGCTCGTCTGCGTGACCACCCCGAGGACAGCCTCGCCCACCCGTTTCTCACCACCGGGATCTGCGGCACGCTGACCACCTTCTCCACGATGCAGCTGGAGCTGTTCCAGATGGTCGACGGTGGGCACCTGGGCCTGGCGGCCGCGTACGTGGGCGCGACCCTCGCCGCCGGCTACGCCTTCGTCCGCATCGGCATCGCGCTCGAGCGACGCCCGGAGGAGGCCAGGTGACGGTACCGGCCTGGATCGCAGTTGGCCTGCTCGGCGGCGCAGCGGCCGCGGCACGCTACCTGATCGACACCGCGGTCACCGCCCGCACCGACCACCCCTTTCCACACGGCATCCTCGCGATCAACATCGGCGGCGCCCTCGCCCTGGGCCTGGTCGCCGGCGCCGCGCTCGAAGGCCAGGCGCTGGTGATCGTCGCCGGTGGCGGCATCGGGTCCTTCACCACCTTCTCCACTTGGATCCTCGACTCGCACCGCCTCGCCGACGCCGGCCACACTCATCTCGTCTGGCTCAACCTCGGTCTCTCGCTAGTGGCCGGTTTCGCCGCCGTCGCCCTCGGCCACTGGCTCGGCGGCGTGTTCTGAGCGTGCGTAACGAAGCGTCCGCGCTCCGCTCTAACTTGGAAATGGATGGACCAGCTCGACCCGCAGATGTTCCAGGAGGCGCTGATCGACACCACCGGCGGCGCGCTCGCCAGGCCCACCGAGCCCGAGGTGCCCGTGGTCAGGGTGTGCCTGCGCGAGCTCGAGGACGGCCAGCGGGTGAAGGGCGTCTACGCGGTGCGCCAGCGCGAGCTGCGGCGCAAGCGCAACGGCGAGCCGTGGCTGCGGCTGACGCTCGGCGACGCCAGCGGCGGCGCCGAGGCTGTCGCCTGGGAGGACGCCGAGGCGCTCTACGCGCTCGCCGCGCCAGGCACCCCGGTCGAGGTCGCCGGCGTCTTCGAGATGAGTGAGCGCTGGGGGCCGAAGATCAAGCTCTCCGGCCTGCGCGAGGCCAGCTTGGACGAGTACGACCCCGCCGACCTCGCCGCCGAGTCGGACGTCTCTATCGAGGAGCTCGAGGGCAAGCTGCGCCAGCTGCTGGACACCGTGCAGGAGCCGCAGCTGCGCGACCTGCTCGGCCGCTTCTTCGGCGAGAGCTCGGAGATCTGGGCGCGCTTCCGCGACGCGCCGGCGGCCAAGGTCTACCACCAGGCTTACCGCCACGGCCTGCTCGAGCACACCGTCTCCGTCGCCCAGGCGGTCAGCGCCGCGGCCAACTTCTTCCCCGGGATCGACCGCGAGGTCGCCGTCGCCGGTGCCCTCCTGCACGACATCGGCAAGACCGTCGCCTACAACGACGACCCGCTGGCGATCGACCTCACCGACGCTGGTCGCCTGCAGGGCGAGATCCCGCTCGGCTACTACACCGTGCGCCGCGAGATCGAGGAGATCCCCGGCTTCGATCCCGGACTGGCCCAGGCCGTCCTCCACATCATCCTCAGTCACCACGGCTCACTCGAGCACGGCTCGCCGGTCGTCCCCGCCACCCGCGAGGCGGTGCTCGTCCACATGATCGACAACCTCGGCGGTCGCCTCGGCAGCTTCGACCGCCTCGAGCGCGAGCTGCCCGCCGGCGAGTCCTGGTCGGGCTTCGACCGGGCTCTATCGGGCTCGGCTTATTTCGGACAGCGCCAAGCCGCCTGACGCGCCGCGCCTAGAAGCGCCTCGTACACCTTTCGATTCGCTCGACGTTCTGATCGGCGTGCTTGATGCACTTGATCAGCCGCTGCGGGTTGCCGCCCTGTGACTTGGTGACCTTGAACGAGCGGCGGATCTGCCGCTGGACCTGGACGTTGACCGTGTTCAGCGTCTTGCCGATCTGGTCCAGGCCGGACGAGTGGAGCGCTTCTTCGCTCGTGTGCAGGACGGGCTTGACGATGAACAGGTAGGCGCAGAAGAGGATGCCCGCGGCGACGGCGAGGCGGATGATCCCGTTGGTGACGTTGCCGAAGAGGTTGCGAAGGATGTCCATGTCGGGCGCACTCTATCCCGCTCGAATAGGCCAAAATGCGGGGTTCCGGGGGCCGGGGCGGGGGGCTCGCCAGGCCGCCCTCACTATCCTGGGCTCGTGGCAAAGGACACCGAGAAGCTGATCCGCCAGCTCTCGCTGATCTCCTTCCTGATGGCGCAGGGCAGGCCGGTCTCGGCGCTGGAGATCAAGCGCGAGGTCGAGGGCTACAGCGACATGAACGACGACGCCTTCGCGCGCCGCTTCTACGCCGACCGCGCCGAGCTGGAGAGCCTCGGCATCCAGCTCGGGGTGGAGAAACCCGGCGAGGGCTTCTTCGAGGCCGAGCTCTACTCGCTGCCGCCGGAGAACTTCTACCTCGACCCGATCAAGTTCGAGGACGAGGAGCTGGCCTCGCTGAGCACGGCGCTCTCGCTGCTCACCGACGGCGGCTTCGCCTACGCCGAGCCGTTGCGCCTCGCCCTGCAGCAGGTCGCCTGGGGTCACCCGAACCCGATCAGCGAGGGCGACCGGGCGCCGGTCGAGATGGCGATGACCGCATCGGCCGGGGGCCGCGACCTCTCCCAGCGGCTCTCCAAGATCGAGACCGCGATCTCGCGCCGCAAGACGATCGAGTTCACCTACTACACGATGGAGCGCGACGAGACCGAGAAGCGCAAGGTCGATCCCTACCACCTCGTCTTCCGCTCCGGCCAGTTCTACTTGATCGGCCACTCGCACGAGCGCGACGCCGTCCGCGTCTTCCGCCTCTCCCGCATCCAGGGCAAGGTCGGCTACGCCTCCAAGGCCGAGCACGACTTCTCCCCGCCCGAGGACTTCGACCGCCGCGACTACGGCCAGCGCGCGGACTGGCAGCTGGGGGAGATCCGCGGCACGGCGAAGATCTTCGTCCGCGACCGGATCGCCTGGCTGATCGAGCGCGACTTCGGTGGCTACGGCAAGCTGCGCCCGGCGCGCAAGGCCGACGAAGCCCCGGGCAAGGGCTCGGTGCTTGAGACGGACTACGCCTCGCCGCGCGAGCTGATCGCCTGGGTGTTGCGCTGGCGCCAGAACGCCGAGGTGCTCGAGCCCGAGGAGCTGCGCGAGGAAGCCCGCGAGCGGCTCGACCTGCTCCACGACCGCCACCGCGGCGACTTCGGGGTGGCCGAGACCGTCGAGCGACCGCTGCGTGAGGCGCCGCCGCGCTCGCGTGGCAACGGCCGCGGCGAGGCCGCGATCCGCCCGGAGCGCTTCGCCCGCCTCGTCACCCTGGCCGGCATGCTGATCGACTCGGCGAAGAAAGGCGAGCGCCTCAGCGTTGCCGATCTGCGCCAGCGGCTCGAACTGACCGGGGAGGAGCTGCAGGAGGACATCGACCTGCTCAACGTCGTCAACTTCGGCGGCGGCACCTACGTGCTCTACGCCGAAGTCATCGGCGACGAGATCGAGGTCGATTCCGAGCCCTACGGCGACAACTTCGCCCGTCCGGCGCGACTGCTGCCGCTGGAGGCGAAGGCGCTGGTCGCGGCAATCGACCTCTTCGGCGACCACCTGCCGCAGGGCGGCCTGCAGAGCGCCCGCGAGAAGATCGTCAAGGCGCTCGGCCATGATCCGTCCATGGAGGGCTTGGAGATCGCCTCCGGCAGCGGCGGCGACACCGAGGTGGCGCGCGTCGTCAACGAGGCGATAGCCGAGCGTCGCGTGCTGGAGATCCAGTACTACAAGGAGAACGAGGATCAGTTCACCAAACGCCGCGTCGAGCCCTACCGGCTGGAGAACGGGCGCGAGGGCTGGTACGTCGAGTGCTTCGACCTGACCAAAGAGGGAATTCGCCACTTCAAGCTCGACCGCGTCAAGGAGGCGGTGGCGAGCAGAGAGACCTACGAGCCGCGCCAAGAGGTCGAAGAGCTGGCCGGGGTCGAGGGCTGGATGACCGATGGCGAGGTGCCGACCGCCCAGGTTGCGCGCGTCTGGGTCTCGCCCGAGCGGGCTCGCTGGCTGCGCGAGGAGCGCACCGTGGTCGAAGAGCTGGCCGACGGCGCCGTCGTCGTCGAGCTGCCCTACGCAGGCACCTCGTGGCTGGTGCGTGAGATCCTCCGCGGCGCCGGGGACTTGGTCGTGCTCGAGCCCGACGAGGCGCGCGAGGCGATCGCCGCCGAGGTGGCGGCAAGCGCCGCGTGACCCAAGCCCCTGGGCACCCCGAGATTCTGAGAATTGTGGCCCCGAATCCGGGGGCGATGACGCTGGCGGGGACGAATACCTATCTCTATGGGTCGGATCCCTGTGTGGCGATTGATCCTGGGCCGGATGACGCGGGGCATCTGGAGAAGGTACGTGCCGCGGGGGGGAAGCAGGGCGGGATCGGCCTTGTGCTTCTCACCCACAGCCACGGCGACCACGCTGCCGGCGCGGAACGGCTGGGAGTCGACGTCGTGCTGCCGGAAGACGGCGAGGAGCACGGCGGGCTTCGTGCCGTCGCCACTCCCGGCCACGCCTCCGACCATGTCTGCTTCTTGACCGGCGACGGCGTCTGCTTCAGCGGCGATCTCGTGCTCGGAGAGGGCTCGACCTTCGTCCCGCCCGACGGCGGCTCCCTGGCTGCCTACATGGACTCGCTGCGCCTGCTCCAGGCCGAGCCGATCGAGCTGATCTGTCCCGGCCACGGCCCTTGGGTCACCGACCCGGCGGCGAAGCTGGCCGAGTACGTCGAGCATCGCGAGATGCGCGAGCGCCGCCTGCTCGCGGCCCTTGAGCACGGTGAGCGCTCGAAGGAAGCGCTGCTGGCCGACGCGTGGGCCGATGTTCCCGCCGAGCTGCGTCCGGCGGCCGCCCTGGTCATGGAGGCGCACCTGCAGAAGCTGGGCGCTGAAGGCCGGCTGCCGGGTGACCTCTGGGAGTAAGCAAAACTGGCCAGGCAGCCAGTAAGGTGAGCGGATGAACGGTGGGAAGGCGATGCGGACGGGACTTGCGGCTGGGGCTGTGAGTACCGGCCTGGCCGCAGCCGCGACCGCTGCCGCCTGGCACTGGCTGGCGCGGCGGCCGCTTCCGAAGCAGAAGGGGACGATCGAGCTTCCGGGTCTGGAGGGGACCGTGCGGGTGCGGCGCGACCGTTGGGGCGTTCCGCACATCGAGGCGGGGAGCGCGGCCGACCTCTGGTTCGCCGAGGGCTTCTGCCACGGCCAAGACCGGCTCTGGCAGATGGACTTCTACCGCCGCGCTCTCTCCGGCCGCGTCTCCGAGTTCGCCGGTGCCGAGGGTCTGCCGGTCGACCGACTGATGCGCACGCTGGGCATGCGGCGCACGGCCGAGCGGGAGGCGGAGAACCTCGACCCGGAGCTGCTCACCCTGCTCGAGCGCTTCTGCGAGGGCGTCAACGCCTCGGCGGCGAGCGCCAGGGCGCTGCCGTTCGAGATGCAGCTGCTGCGGCTCGAGTTCGAGCCCTGGCGCCCGGCGGACATCCTCGGGCTCGGCAAGCTGCTCGCCTTCGGCCTCTCGACCAACTGGGAGAAGGAGCTTCTGCGCGCCGACATGACCCGTGAGCTCGGCCCCGAGCTGGCGGCGAAGCTCGATCCCGGCTACCCGGCGGACAACCCCGTCGTCACCCAGGAACCCTGGTCGGGCGACGGCCTCGGCCTCGCCGAGCAGATCGACGCCGTGCGCCGCTCGATCGGCATGGCCGCCGAGGCGAGTGGCTCCAACAACTGGGCGGTCAGCGGCGCGCTGAGCGCGACCGGATCGCCGCTGATCGCCGGCGACCCGCACCTGCCGCAGAGCATGCCCGGCATCTGGTACCAGGTCGGCCTCACACTCGGCGATCGCTTCGTCCGCGGCGCCTCGCTGCCGGGCATGCCTGGCATCTACATGGGCCAGAACAACGACGTCTGCTGGACCTTCACGAACGTCATGGCCGACGTCCAGGACCTCTTCGTCGAGCGGGTCGAGGGCGACAGCTACCTGTTCGAGGGCGAGTGGCGACCGCTCGAGATCGTGCGCGAGGAGATCGTCGTCAAGGGCCGCGACGCGCCCGAGGTGCTCGATATCCGCATCACCCACCACGGTCCGCTGGTCAACGCGGCGCTCGGCGCCGACGAGGCCGAGCCGCTCGCCCTGCGCTGGATCGCGCTCGATCGGCCGACTGCCTTCATGGGGCAGTTCGACCTGCATGGGATCCGCACCGGCCCGGAGCTGGTCGCCAGCCTGGAGGGCCACACCTCGCCGGCCTCCAACCTGATCTGGGCCGATCGTCACGGCTCGATCGGCTACAAGCTGATCGGCCGCCTGCCGCTGCGCAAGGGAGGCTGCCCGGACCTGCCGAAGCCGGGCTGGGAGGGCGAGTTCGAGTGGGAGGGCGCCGTTCCCTACGACGAGCTGCCCGAAGTCGTCGACCCCGAGAGCGGCTTCCTCGTCACCGCCAACAACCGCATCGTCGGCGACGACTACCCGCACCACATCACCAGCGACTGGCTCGACGGCTTCCGCGCGCGGCGGATCGAGGAACTGCTACGGGCAAGCAACGAGCACGACATCGAGAGCTTCGAGGCGATGCAGTCCGACAACCTCTCGATCCCCGGGTTGGAGGCCGCGAAGCGCCTCGGCCGGTTGAGCCCTGCCGGACAGCGTGAGACGAGCGCGCTCGAGCGGCTGCGCAGCTGGGACGGACGGCTCGACCCCGACACGATCGCCGGCACGATCTACCAGGCCTTTCTGCTGCGCCTGGCGCGCGAAGTCGCCCGCGCCGCGATCGGCGACCGCGACCTCTGCGAGCGCTGGCTCGACCGCGCCGACAACGGCTTCACCCCGCACGTCACCTCGCCCTGGCGCTGGCACTCCCACCTGATGAAGCTCTGGGAGGAGGGCGACGAGGAGCTGATCGGCCGCCCCTGGGACGGCCTCGTGCTGGAGGCCCTGGCCGGCGCCCTCGACGACCTCGGCGACCGCTTCGGCCCCGACCCCGAGGGCTGGCGCTGGGGCCACGTCCACGAGATGGAGTTCCCCCACCCGCTGGGCGAGGCGAACCCGCTGCTGCGCAAGCTGCTCAACCGCAGTCTGCGGGCCGGTGGCGCCCAGGAGACCGTGAGCCAGATCGCCTACGACCCCAACGACCCCTACACGGCCGTCTGGGCGCCCAGCTGGCGCATGGTCGGCGACCCGACGGACCCCGGCCGCTCGCGCTGGCAGATGTTCACCGGCCAGTCCGGCCATCCCGCCAGCCCCCACTACGACGATCTCCAGGCCGACTGGCTGGAGGGCCGTACCCAGCCGATGGCAGGCGAGGGTCCCTGGCGCGAGCTCGACCTCGTGCCCGCCTGAGCGTTCTCTTGCGGCCCGCGCCGTAACTGGCCGAAACGTTCGCGGGGTGGGATTGTTGGGGGGTAGATGCGGCGTGTTGCTCTATGCCTGCTCGCGCTCGCGGCGCTTCTGCCTGCGAGCGCCGGCGCCAAGACGATCCACTTTCGTGGTGAGAAGGTCGGCGTGCCCGCGGGATGGCCGGTCATTCGCCTGGCCGAGCGGCCGCATACGTGCGTGCGCCTCGACCGCCGGGCGGTCTACCTGGGCAGGCCGGGACGCGTGCAGCATTGCCCGGCGAGTGCGATGGGACGGCGGCGGGCGATCCTCGTCGATCCTGGCGCCCGCGCTCGCCTCAGCGCTGAGGCGAGCCGAGTCCCACCCGCCCACATCGCGACCGCTGCGTACACCGGCCTCGGCTTCGACGCCTGCTCGGCGCCGTCGAAGCGCTCGATGTCGGCCTGGGCCGGCTCGCCCTACAGGGCGATCGGCGTCTACATCGGCGGGGTCAACCGCGGTTGCTCGCAGCCGAACCTGACCGCGAGCTGGGTCGCCGAACAGACCGCGGCGGAATGGAGCCTGATCCCGACCTACGTCGGCCTGCAGGCGCCGACCTCGAGCTGCAGCTCCTGCGCCAAGCTCAGCACCTCCATCTCGACCGCCACGACCCAGGGGACCGAAGCGGCGGACGATGCCGTCGCCCAGGCGCGGATCGAGGGGATCGGCGAAGGCAGCCCGATCTACTTCGACATGGAGAGCTACTCGCGGACGTCCAGCGCAAGCAACGCGACCCTGAGCTTCCTCGCCGCCTGGACGGCGCGCCTGCACGCCCTCGGCTACCAATCCGGCGTCTACAGCAGCGGCGCCTCGGGCGTCGCCGATCTCGCCGCCAAGTACGGCACCACCTACCTCGAGCCGGATGAGCTCTGGTTCGCCAACTGGAACGGGCGCGCCTCGGCCGCATCCGATCCCTACGTGCCGAGCACGGCCTGGGTCGGCCACCGGATCCATCAGTACGCCGGCGGTCACGACGAGACCTATGGCGGGGTGACGATCAACATCGACAACAACTACGTCGAAGGGGCGACCGCGGGAGGGGGGACGTCCTCCGGCGACAACCCGCGGGGCAGCTTCGACGTCGTCAGCTCTCCGGCTCCGGGCCAGGTGCAGATCTCCGGCTGGGCCCTCGACCCGAATGCGCCGACGACGCCGGTCTCGATCACCGCCTACCTCGGCGGCAAGGTCGACGAAGGCGGCGCCTCGGGGTACGAACTCGGCCCGATCGCGACCCAGGAACGCTCCGACCTGCTCTCGCTCTTCCCACGCGCAGGCGCCGCGCACGGCTTCGACTCGAGCTTCCCCGTCGTCGGCAGCGGCAGGCAGCGCCTCTGCGTCTACGCGCTCAACATCGGGCCCGGCGCGGACAAGCTGCTCGGCTGCCGCACGGTCGCCGTGCCGGTGCCGATCTCGGTGCTGCGGACGAAGTCCGCCGGCAACAAGGTGCGGATCAGCGTCCGCTGCGAATGGCCGGTCGGCATCGCCTGCCCGGGCCAGCTGCTGGTCCGGGCAAGGGTTCCGCAGCGCTACGCCGTACGCCACGGCCGCAGGCGCGTGCTGAGGACGAGGGTGGTGCGGCGCCTGCTCGCCCACCGCGCCTTCCAGCTCGCCGGCGGTGGGTCGCACACCTTCACCCTCGGCCTCGGCGCGTACGGTCGCGTCTTGACGAGCGCTCGCGAACGTCCACAGGCGCACCTGCTCGTCGCGATTCCCGGCGGCCGCGTCGGGCGCGAACTCCAGCTGAAATAGCGGTGTGGCTCGGCGCCCCCGGGTGCGCTTTCAGTCCCAGACGGCCAGCGGAAGGTTCGCCAGAATCGTCTTGTTTGCCGTGATCAATGGCGTGTTGGAGGCGATCGCGTGAGCGACGATCAGGCGGTGGAACGGGTTACGTGTCCATTGGATGTCGGCAGCCGCCTGCGCCAGTTCGGCAACCGAAATATCTACGATTTCCAGGCCGATCTCCTCTCGCAGCGCCGCCAGCATGACTGGTACGGAATCCCGGGCTCTCCCCACTTCGTGCAGATACCTCAGCTCGAGAGCCGCAACTGGCGAGAGGACGGGCGCTCGTTCCTCGATCAGAGTGCGAGCCCTGGCGGGGAGCTTTCCCGCCAGGCCCGTGTAGAGCCACAGCGCGATATGGGTGTCAATATGGATCAGGGTTCCACTCCGAGGACCAGTCCATGTGGATCAACTCGTCGGGGTCGCCGATGATCGCCCCCTTGCGCTGCGGCAGGTTGTCCAGCTTCGAGCCCTTTTTCTTCTTTTCTTTTGGTGCGATCACGAGGATCTCGCCGTTGCGCTCGATCTCCAGCGGCTTGCCGGTCTCCAGGATCTCGTCGAGTAGCCGGTAGACGTTAGCTCGTAGTTTTGACGCGGTGAGCGCCATCGGATCCTCCAGTCGATGAAGCGTACGTACGTTAAGAGTCTTCCTCGTACGTACGGTATCACCGACCGGCGGTCGCGTTGCCGGGGCTGTGTCGATCGCTTGAAGCTCCATGCGGCCACGCTACGTGGCTCAGACGCGCGCGTGGTGCGCAGAATCAAGAAGTTCTGTGACGACTCGAGCCCAACTCTGGGGCGCAGGCCGACTTCAGGTGGCCGCGCGGCTGACTGACCGGACCAGCTCGACGATCTCCGCCGGGGCTTTCTCCGGGGAACCGGAGTCGAACGGGGGGTCTGGGTCGTACTCGATGCCAAGCTGGACGGCCTGCGCCACCTCGGGACCGGCCTCGCGGCCGACCAGGTGTAGCGCCATGTCGATGCCGGCGGTGACGCCGGCGGCGGTGATCGTCTTGCCGTCTTCTACCCAGCGGCCGCCGACCGGATCGGCGCCGTACTTGGCCAGATCGTCGAGGGCGAGCCAGTTGGAGGTTGCCCGCTTGCCCTCGAGCAGGCCGGCGGCGCCGAGGATCAGCGCGCCGGTGCAGACCGAGGTCGTCCACTTCGTCGTCGCGTCGATCTCGCGCAACCAGGAGAGCACGGCCTCGTCCTCTAGCAGCGCGTCGACGCCGCGCCCGCCGGGGACGAGCACCAGGTCGGCCTCGGTGACCTGATCGAGGGTCTGGTCGACCATCAGGCCGAGGCCGCCTTCGGAGCGGACCTCGCCCGCGCGCAGGCCGACAAAGTGGATGTCCCACCCGGGGACGCAGCGGAACACCTCGTATGGGCCGACGGCGTCCTGGGCGGCGAGCTTCTCGAAGAGGAGGATCGCGATCCGCATGGCGATCCATCGTAAGCCTTAGAGTCACCAAGCGCTGTGAGCCGCCGCGACCAGATCAAGCTGAGCGACGAGGAGCTGCTGGAGCTGCTCGACGCGGAGCGAATCGCGGTCGTCTCCTCAAACGGGCCGCGCGGCTTCCCCCACTCGATGCCGCTCTGGTTCGTGCCGCGCGAGGGGGAGATTTGGATCTGGACCTACGCCAAGTCGCAGAAGGTGCGCAACCTCGAACGCGACCCGCGCGCGACGGTCCTGGTCGAGACCGGCCACGAGTACGGCGAGCTCCGCGGCGCGATGATCGAGGCCGAAGCGGAGCTGCACCGCGACTTCGAGACCGTGATCGGCTTCGCGGAAGAGCTGACCGTTCGCTACGCCGAGGGGATCGACTCGGTGCAGGGCGACGCCAAGGCGGCGCTCGAAGCGCAGGCGCCGAAGCGGGTGGCGATCCACTTCAAGCCGCTACGCACGGCGACCTGGGACCACCGCAAGCTCGGCGGGACCTACTGAGCGCTCAGCCAGGCTCGGCGGCGAAGTGGCGCAGCGGCGGCACCGCGTCGCCCGCGATCGCAATCGCCGCCGCGAAGCCGGGTCCCGCGTCGAGAGGCGCGACGGCGACCGGAGCGTCCGGCAGCGGCGCCCAGAGGCCGACGCCGTGGCACTTGGCGACCGCCTCCCGCCGCGTCCACTCGGCGTAGAACTCGGCCGGCTTGTCGCCGATCGCCTGGATGTCGACACCGACCTCCCGTGCCTCGGCGACCGCGACCAGGGCCAGCTCGCCGGAGTGGCTGAGGTTGAAGCGAAGCGACGCATCCGGGTCGGCGAGCATCGGCTTGCCGCGCTCGCCGAAGCGCAGCTCGACCTTGCCCGGCTCCTGTTCGGTGTAGTGCGCGAGCACGCTGCGCAGCGCCCAGCGCGAGGCCACCCAGCGCCTGCGTGCCTTGTCGCTGAGCAATTTGACGGCGCGATCGCGCTCCTTGGCCGGCAGGGCTTTGGCATCGGGCCACTCATCGGAGTCGAGGCGGGCGTGCCAGACGTGCAACGGCTCCATCGCTCGGGCGCGTGGCCGTCCTCAGGTCGCAGCGCTCTGCGCGGCAGCGGGCTGGATCCGGTCCGGGTCTCCCTCGGGTCGTCGTTGCCTCACGAGCGCCACCATTGCCAAGCAGGCATCGACGGCGGCGAAGAGGAGGAGGCTGTTGCGGACGAGCATGATGAACGGCGAGCCGTAGACGTTGAAGGTGGTGCCGTAGGCGCCCATCGCCCCATATGAGCTGGTAGTGACCAGCGCCGCCACGATCACCGTCCATGCGGGTCGCTTGAGGGCGCTGGCCTTTGCGGTCAGGACAACCGCCGCGAGGGCCAGCATCCAGATCATGTACTGGGGGCTCAGCACACGGCTGGTCACGACGAGCAGCAGGACGACGGTGAAGACGAAATCGCGGCTGACGGCGGGCTCAGCGAGGTCTTCCCGGCCTCGCCGGATACCGCGCGCCCGTGCCCACCACCAGACCCCCGCCCCGATCAGCGCCGCCAGCGAGAGCCACTTGAGCACGGCGGCGATCGTGTCCGCGGTACCGCTTTCGATCTCCCAGGCCCGGTAGCGCAGAGCGGTATGCGGTTCCTTCCCCGTCACGTACTGGTCGAGGTGCCAGGGCAGGCTGGCGACCGCTTCGACCTGCAGTCCGCGCCCGTTCTGTTCTTTGAGGAAGTTGAGTTGGTCGCCTTCGAAGGCGATCGCGGAGATCGCGAAGACGACGGCGATCGCCGCCGCCGCGCCGGCGCAGGCGCGCAGCAGCTTGCCCCGGTCCCACTCGCCGAAGAGGAGGGCTATCGGCCAGGCCTTGATCATCGCGCCCAGGCCCGCCAGGGCACCGAACCAGGCCGGGCGGCGGTGTATTACGACGAGGGCGCCGATCGCGATCACCGCCGGCACCAGGTCGAACCTGAGCACCGGCAGAGCGCGCAGCATCGGCATCGCCAGCAGCCAGACCCAGACGCCGGCGTCGCTGCCTTCGCGCTTGCCGAGGGTCGCCAGAAGAACGAGGCCGATCAGGTCGAAGATCAGCATCGTCGCGACGAAGTGGTCGAGGAAGTCGCCACCGCCGATCCGCGGCAGGACCATCAGCAGCGCCGCGCCTGGGGGGTACTGCCAGGCTTCTTCGTTGGGCAGCATGTGGTGCACGCCGAGCTGTTCGGACCAGACGCCGAAGATCGAGACGTCTTCGGGCTGGACCCCGGTCGAATCGTTCCAGAACCCGACGTGGCTGAGGATCAGGCCCCGGGTGAGGACCCAGACGCCGGCCCAGATCCAGACCTTCCGGTTGGCAAGCACCCCGCGCATTGGCCGCCGATCCTAGGCCTTAGTCTTCCGCCGCGACTTCCGTACCCGATCGGGGTTCAGCCGAGGAGATGAGCATGAGGATGAAGAGAGCTTCGATCGCGATGGCACTCGCGGGACTCGCTGTGGCCGGCATCGCCACAACCGTCTTGCTTTCGTCCCCGGAAAGGGCCCAGGCCGCGCCCCGCAGCTTCTTCGGGATCGTTCCGCAGGCGCCGATCTCCGAAGAAGACGGGAACTACCTGCGGGCGGCTCGGATCGGCAGCATCCGGCTGCCGATCGGCTGGGAAAGCATCCAGCCGACCAAGCGCGGCCCGCTGAACTGGGAAGGAACGGACCGCGAAGTCGCCGACGCGGTCAACCACGGTCTGACCGTGCTGCCGTTCCTGGCCGGCGTGCCGCGCTGGATCGGGCACAAGACGACCACTCTGCCCGTCGGCAACGCCCGGGCGCGAAGCGGCTGGACGAACTTCGTCAAGGCCGTCGTCAGTCGCTACGGACCGGGCGGCGACTTCTGGTCCGAACACACTCCGCAGGTGGCCAAGGACGGCATCGTCGTGCACAGGCCCAGGCCGATCCACGTCTGGCAGATCTGGAACGAGGCCAACTTCTTCTACTTCGCATACCCGGTCTCGCCGGTCCGCTACGCCGAACTGCTGAAGCTCAGCTACCGCGCGGTCAAGTCGGCCGACCCGAGCGCGCAGATCCTGCTCTCCGGTCTCTTCGGCGAACCCGATCAGACCGGCAAGCTCGGCATGGACGCGAGCGAGTTCCTCCAACAGCTCTACGAAGTGCCAGGCATCAAGCACTATTTCGACGCGGTCGCCCTGCACCCCTATGCGTTCCACGTCGAAGACCTCGAACGGATGGTCGAGCAGATGCGCGAAGTGGAGCTGGCGAACCACGATCCCGGGGCCGGCCTCTACATCACCGAGATGGGCTGGGGCTCGCAGAACGACCCCGATCTTGTCGCTTTCGAGCAGGGCCCGCAGGGGCAGGCGCGCGAACTGCGGGCCGCATACGGCTACCTGCTGCGTAACCGCCGCCGACTCAACCTCAAGGCTGCCTTCTGGTTCACCTGGAAGGACTCGCGCTACTTCTGCAACTTCTGCGACTCGGTTGGTCTATTCCGCGAATCGGATCGCTACCTGGCCAAGCCGGCCTGGTACGCCCTGGTCGACATCACCGGTGGCCGCCCGCGGCCGTAGGGCCGCCCGCCTACGCAGCAAATAGCATCCCGCCGATGTCGCAGCGCGCACCACAGGGGCCGGCCTGGCTCGTCCTACCGACCTACAACGAGGCGAGCAACATCGAGGCCTTCGTCGGGGCGGTCCTGACGAAGCTCCCGGCATCGGCGCGGGTGCTGGTCGTCGACGACAACTCGCCCGACGGGACCGGTGAGATCGCCGACCGCCTCGCCGCGGAGCACGAGGCGGTGAGGGTGCTGCACAGACCTCACAAGGAAGGCCTCGGCCCCGCCTACATCGCCGGCTTCCGCCGCGCTCTGGCCGAGGGCGCGGGGCTGGTGCTCGAGATGGACTCCGACTTCTCTCACGATCCGGCCTACCTGCCGCGGTTGCTCGAGGCGGGCGAGCGGGCCGACCTGGCGATCGGCTCGCGCTACGTCGAGGGGGGCGGCGTCAGCGACTGGAGCCCGCTGCGGCGCGCGATCAGCCGCGGCGGCAGCAGCTACGCCCGCTTGGTGCTCGGGGTCCGCGTGCACGACCTGACCGGTGGCTTCAAGTGCTTCCGCCGCGAGGTGCTCGAGGCGATCGACCTCGACTCGATCCGCTCACGCGGCTATGCCTTCCAGATCGAGATGACCTACCGCGCGATCCAGCGTGGCTTCGAGGTCGTCGAGGTGCCGATCGTCTTCCGGGACCGGCAGGCGGGCAGCTCGAAGATGGACCGCTCGATCGTGGCCGAGGCTGTCTGGCGGGTTCCCCTGCTGCGCTTCGGGGGGCAATCGCGGCGATGACAGAGCCGCCATCGCCCCAGGCACGGGGCGGCTCGCTGTGGGCGGAAACCACAGCCGATCCGACCGTGCGCGCAATCGTCCTCTACGCGCTGGTCGCGCTCGGTGCCGCTGTCGCCGCCTACGCGACGATCTTCGCCGGCTTCGCCAGTTATGACGACGAGGGCACGGTGCTCGTCACCCTCAATGCCTTCGCCCACGGCCACCCCCTCTACACCGACGTCTTCTCCCCCTACGGACCGTTCTTCTTCGAGTTCTTCGGTGGCCTGGCGTCGCTCAGCGGGCACGCCTTCACCACCGACGGCAGTCGCACCGTCGTAATCGTCGTCTGGATCGCGACCAGCTTCGTCCTCGGCCTCGCCTGCCAGCGGCTCACCGGGCGGCTCGCGCTCGGGCTCGCCGGGATGGTTGCCGCCTTCGCCGCCCTCTACGCGCTCTTCCCCGAGCCGATGTCGCCGCACGGACTGCTCGTCCTGCTCCTTTCCTGCTTCGTTCTCGTCGCTGTGCACAGCCCGGGTCGTCGTCCGGCCCTGCTCGGCGCCCTCGCCGGGGCGCTGTTGGCGGCGGCGCTGATGACGAAGATCAACTTCGGCGCCTACGCGATCGCCGCGGTCGTCCTCGCCGCGGCGCTGACGGTCGAGCCGATCGACCGCCGTCCCTGGCTGCGCTGGCTGCTGATCGTCGCTTTCCTCGCGATGCCCACCGTGGTCATGTCCTCCGATCTGCACGAGAGCTGGGTGCGCTCCTTCATCGCCCTGGAGCTGCTCGGCGGCGGCGCGATCGTCGCCGCCGCCTGGCCGGGTCGGCCACGGCGCGGGGAAGAGCAGGGAGCGCTGGCCAAGTGGCTACTCGCCGCCCTCGCCGGTGGCGTTGCTGCGGTCGTCGCGATCCTGCTCACGATCCTGCTCGACGGGACCAGCGTCTCGGATCTCTACGACGGCCTGATCGTGCAACCGCTCAACGTCCGCAACGTCGACCCCGGACCCTTCGAAACCCCGGCGCAGGCGATCGACTGGGGCGTGGCGGCGCTCGCCGCCGCGGTGCTGGTCACCAAGCTGCGCTCCTGGGCTTCGGGCAAGCCCGCCCCCTGGCCGGGCCTTTTGCGCGCTGTCGCCGGCCTGGCGATCTGGTTCACGATCGCCAAACAGGCGCCGTTTGGCCTCAACCCAAGCGCCAACGTCGACGTGCTGCCGATGCTGCTTGCCTGGGTCGCAGCGGTGCCGCCGCTGGGCGATCCCGAGCCCCCCTTCAAGCGCTTCCTGCGGGTCCTCCTGCCGGCCGTCGCGGTGGCCGGCGTGCTCGGTGCCTACCCGGTGCCGGGCGCACAGGTCGGGGTCGCCTCGCTGATGTTCGTCCCGGTCGGTGCGCTCTGCTTCGCCGACGCGCTCGCCTCGCTGCGCGCCTGGAGCGCCACCCGCGGCGAGCTCGGGCTCGCCTGCTTCGGTGCTGCCGCGACCGTGGTGACGGTGGCCCTCGCCGGGATGCTGGCGCTCGGCCAGGTCTTCCTGCCGGCGATCACCAGCACGATCGAATACCGCGAAAAGACGCCACTGCCCTTCCCCGGTGCCGGCCAGGTGCGATTGACGCCCGAAGAGGTCGAAGAATACGAAGGCGTCGTCGACTTCATCGAACGCAACCGCTGCACCAGCTTCGTCGGCTACCCGAACATCGACAGCATCTACCTCTGGACCGGGATCGAAGCGCCCAGGCCGTACGCGCCCGGCGCCTGGGTCACGGCGCTCGACGAGAAGGGGCAGAACCGCGTCCTGCGCCAGGTCCGCTCCTCGGCGCGGCCCTGCGCCTTCCGCAACGAATCCGTCGCCGGCGCCTGGCTGCAGGGCAGGCCCGCGCCCGATACGCCGCTCGTCCACTACATCTTCGAAGACTTCGAAGAAGTCGAAGGCTCCGGCAACTTCAGCCTGCTGCTGCCCAAGAAAGGATCCTGATGGACCGCATCCGCAAGCTCGACGAGCGCCGCGTGGCCTGGGCATTGCTCGGCATCGCCATGGCGATCTCGGCTACCTGGCTGATGATCGCCGGCAAGGACATGACCTTCTCGGGCGATGACGTCTTCTACTACGCCCGGCTGGTCACCAAGAACGGCGTCACCCAGCAGATGGGCGGGCTCGAATACTTTCTCGCGCCCCACAACAGTCACCTGCAGCTGCTGCCCAAACTGATGTACCGGGGCATCTTCCTGACGATCGGCGCCGACTACACCGTCTTCCGTGCGATTGAGGTCGCCGCCGTGTTCATCAGCGTGCTTCTCTTCTTTATCCTCGCCCGTCGCCGGGTGCGGCCGTACGCCGCGCTGATCCCCTGTGTGTTGCTGCTCTTCTTCGGCTACGGCGAGCAGACCCTCCTCTGGGCCTTCAGCATCCATACCGTCGGCGCGCTCGTTTTCGGCCTCGCCGCCCTGCTGGCGCTCGAACGCGGCGACCGCCGCGGCGATGCGCTCGCCTGCGCCCTGCTCGTCCTCGCGGTCTGCACTGTCGAGCTCGGCGTCGCCTTCACGATCGGCGTGGCGGTCTCGGTGCTCCTGCGCGGCGACCGTTGGCGGCGGATCTGGATCGTAGCCGTGCCGCTGGCCATCTGGGGCGCCTGGTGGCTGTGGTCGCAGAAGTTCGGCCAGTCCGAAGTCGACCTGGTCCACGTCTACCTGATCCCGTACGACTTCACCGGCCTGCTCACGGCCACGGTCGGCTCGATGTTCGGCGTCAACCCGACCGGGCCCGACGTCACGCCGTTCCTGACCGAACTGACGCCCTGGGGGGCGATTCTCGGCGCGGTCGGCGTCTTCGGGCTCGGCTATCGGATCAAGCGGGGCTCTGTGCCGACTGGACTGTGGATAGTGCTCGCCGCGCTGCTCGCCTACTGGCTGATGATCACCCTGGCCGACCGACCGCCGGATTCGCCGCGCTACCTCTTCGTCAGCGCGATGGCGATCCTCTTGATCGCCGCCGCCGGCCTACGCGGCACGCGGCTGACGACGGCGATGCTGATCGGCGCCGCTTGCGTCGTCGCTTTCGCGATCCCGCCGAACATCTCCAAGTTCTACGACTCGCGCATCTCCTCGGTCGTCGATGCGGAGAACACCCGCACCGAGTACGCGATGCTGGAACTCGCCCGCCCACACGTCCACAGCGACTACTTCCCGGCCACCGACGAAAACGTCGGCAACGTCGGCGGCGGCGTCTTCGTGCCCCTCTCGGCCGACACCTACTTTCAGGCCGCCGACGAATTCGGCGGCATCGGTTACCCGCTGTCGCGGATTCCGGAGCTAGACCTGACCCGCCGCCAGATCGCCGACGCGACGCTGGTCGGCGCGCTGGAATTGAAACTGCGCCCGAGCTCGGCCCCTGCCGATCCCACCGCCTGCCCGTCCTCGCGCGACGGTAGCCCCGGCAACAGCGTCTTCTTCTACATCGAACCCGGCGGCGTTCTGCTCGGCTCACTGGCCAAGCGGCCGGTCGACGTGACCTTCGGCCGCTTTGGCACTGGTGGCCCTGGCGTCGCCCTGGGCAAGCTCGCCCCCGGCGAGTGGGCAAACCTGAAGATCCCCCACGACGAAGCGCCCGAGCGCTGGTGGGTCACCGTCGACGGCCCGGTCTACGCCTGCCCGCCGACCGGATAGCGCTCGCTACCCGGCTGAGCCGCAGGCGATGACGCTGTGGTCGACCGTGACGCGCCACGGGTCCGGCGCTTCGTCGGTCGGGATCGTGAGCCTGGTCCATCGACGCGGCTGCATGTAGTCGATGCCGATGCCGCGGGGATCGGCGAAGCGGGCCAGCCAGAGGCCCGTCCGCTCGCTGCCCTGCGGGCGCAGCAACGTCTCCCCGATGGGGATCGTGAAGGTCGCCGATTCCGCGCCGGCTGGGACCTCGATCGAGCGGCAGCGGGCTCGCTTGCCCGGCGGTGAGGCGGGTTCGGCGGCAATGCCGAGAGCCCCGACCAGGGAGGCGTCGGCGATCAGGCGCAGTTCCTCGCTTGCCGTGCGCACCTCGTCGAGCGAGTCGGCGATCGAGCCGTTGTGGGCCGCGGCGTCGAGGTAGGCCCCAGCCGGAATGCCGATGTAGAGGCCGCCGCCCAGTTCGGCGACCCGCGGGTCGCCGGTGACGATGTAGTCGGGGTCGACGTGCGCCCGCGCCAGTTCGAGCATCGCGAACTCGGCGGCGCTGACCGGCGGGTCGTGGTGGAGGGTGTCGGCGGCGCGGCCCTTGGTCAGCTCGACGATGTTCGCCGGCAGGGCGACGAGTGCCAGCACCAGCAGGAGGATCGCGGCCGCGCCGGGCAGCCGCCGCCGCGCCGTGTCGGCCGCGACCAACACGATCAGGACGGCGGCGACGAGGATGTAGCGGGTCGCTTCGGCTGGCCGCGCGGCGAGGGCGAGCAGCACCCAGTAGGAGCCGAGCACGAACAGCCAGATCCAGATCGTGCGCGGCAGCGAGCGGCCCCAGAGGCGGACCAGGAGGGCGACGCCCGCGGCCACGGCGAGCGCCCGGCCGAACCAGGTGACGCTGCCGATGTAGGAGCCGGGCTGGATCGGGTTGGTGCCGGTCAGCGAGCCGAGCGCCGCCGCCGCGCCGTGCATCGCCGTTTCCGGGATGCGGTGGAGGTCGCCGGCGTGGGTTTCGCTCTGTCCGAACTTGCGCGCCCACACGTACCAGGCGGCGTAGAGGACGAGCGGCACGGCGACGATCCAGGCGCGGCGCAGGGCATCCCGGCGGCGCGAGATCGCCAGCCAGACGGCGATCCCGACGGCGAAGGACAGTCCCAGCTCGATCATCGCCACCGAGGCGAGCAGCAGCAGGCAGGCGAGCACGTCGCCACGGCGGTCTTCACGCTGGATCGCCAGCACCGCGCCGAGGCCCGCCGCGAGCGAGGCGGCCGTGTTGAAGTCGAGCGGCCAGAGCAGCTGCTCACGGGCGAAGCCGAGGAAGAGAAGGACGATGCAGGGCGCCAGCGCCGCGGCGTTTCCGACCCGCCGCCGTGCCAGCTCGAAGACGAGCCCGGCGACCGTCCAGAGGACGAAGATGTTGATCAGCACGAAGGCCGTGTAGTGGGCGCCTATCGTCGCGAAGACCAGCTCGTAGACGAAGCGCCCGCCGAGCGGCAGGTGGCCGTTGAAGGGGGCGAGCAGGTATTCGGGGTTGAAGGCCGAGTAGTGGACGAGCTGGCCCTTCATGTCGGCGACGCGGCCGTAGTAGAAGAGTTCGTCGATCGCGAAGCCCTGGCCGTGAGAGGCGTGGAGGATCAGCCCGCCCGAGCAGAGCATCGCCACGCCGAGGACGGCCCAGGCGATGCGTCGGTCCCGCAGCGCCTCGACGCCGCGGCCGATCAAGGCTCGCCCCGCCTGTAGTCGCCGCGGCTCAGATGGTGCTCGAGGAAGACGTAGAGGACGATGAACAGGTAGCGGCTGCCCATCTCGTTCAGCTTCAGCTTCGAGCTGCCGCTGGTGCGGTTGGTCCAGGAGATCGGCACGATGCCGTAGCTGTAGCCGCGCACGACCGCCTTCAGCGGCAGCTCGACGGTCAGGTTGAAGTGGTGGGAGAGGAGCGGCTGGGCGTTCTCGATCACCTCGCGCCGGTAGGCCTTGAAGGCGTTGGTCGTGTCGTTGTAGCCGTGGCGGAAGAGCAGCCGGATGCCCCAGTTGACGATCCGGTTCATGATCAGCTTCGAGCGTGGGTAGTCGGTGACGGTCGAGCCGTGCATGAAGCGCGAGCCGAAGGCGCACTCGTAGCCTTCTTCGAGCAGCCGCTGGTAGGCGACGAGGTCCGCCGGGCTGTCGGAGCCGTCGGCCATCACGATCGCCACCGCGTCGCCCTCGAAAGCCTCCAGGCCGGCGCGCACGGCGAAGCCGAAGCCGTTGCGATAAGGCGAGGGCAGGCAGCGCACCTGTGGATGGCCGGCGGCGAACGCAGCGACCGTCGCCGCGGTAGCGTCGGTGCTGGAGTCGTCGACGACGATTACCTCGTGCTCGACTCGCTCCGCCTCCAGGGTCGAGACGAGTGAGGACAGCGTCTCGCCGATCGACTCCTCCTCGTTGTAGGCCGGGATGACGACGGAGAGCTTCAACCGTCTGCCTTCTCGAAGCCGAGCGCCTCGCTCACCGCGCCTTCGTTGGCGCGGGCCCAGCCGAGCAGGTCGGCGAGGGTCTCGCGCGGGCCGCGCCGCGGCCGCCACTCGGTGCGCGAGGAGAGCCGCGAGCAGTCGGAGAGGTAGATCGGCACGTCGCCGGGACGCGTCTGGGGGTCCGGGCCGATCGGGACCTCGTTGCCGGTCAGCTCGCGGCAGAGCACCGTCGCCTCCAGCAGCGAGAGGCTGCACTCGCGGCCGCCGCCGACGTTGGCGACCGAACCGCTCCAGCAATCGGGGTCGCCGAGCTGCTCGTCGACCAGATCGATCAGGTCATCGACATGGAGCAGGTCACGCACCTGCTTGCCGCCGCCGCCAAAGCCGATGTAGGTGAGCGGCTGGCCGAAATGGTGGCTCAGCAGCCACCAGGAGAAGACGCCCTGGTCGACCTTGCCCATCTGCCAGGGGCCGGCGATCACGCCGCAGCGGTCGACCACCGCACGCAGGCCGAAGGTCTCGGCGTACTCCTCGATCAGGTGCTCGGCGGCGAGCTTGGTCGCGCCGTAGAAGGTGCGCGCCCCGCTCAGCGGGAAATCCTCGGAGATGCCCCGCGGCCCTGCACCGGGGTGAGGTTGCTCGGCGGCGAGCTCGAAGCGGGTCTCGGTCTCCTCCAATGCGAGCTCGAGCTGCGGCGCCACCGGGTAGACGCGGCTGGTCGAGAGGAAGACGACGAAGGCGTCCTGCTCGCGGGCGCGCTCGAGGCAGTTGAAGGCGCCCAGCAGGTTGGTCTGCACCAGGTAGGAGGGGTCCGAGAGCCCGGCCATCACCGAAGGCTCGGCCGAGCACTCGATCATCGCGTCGAACGATCCGGCGGCCGCGAGGTCGCTTCGCTCGCGGACGTCGCCGTGGACGAACTCGACCCCGGCCTCGCGCAGGCGGGGCAGGTTCAGCTCGGAGCCGCGGCGCATCAGGTTGTCGAGCGCGGCGATCTGCCAACCGGGATGGCGCTCCGCCAGCGCCACGCCGAGGTTCGCGCCGACGAATCCGGCTCCACCCGTGATCAGGACCCTCATAGGCCGGGCACTCTAGTGCGATGCCGGGTGGTTAATCTGCCAGCCATGCCTACTGCAATAGTCACCGGCTCGGGAGGCCTGATCGGCTCGGAGTCCGTCCGCCGCTTCATTGCCGACGGTTGGGACGTCGTCGGCATCGAGAACGACATGCGCGCCCGCTTCTTCGGCGAGGAGGCTTCGACCGCGCACGTGACCGAGGAGCTGCGCGAGGGCTACCCGGAGTTCCGCTCGCTCGACCTCGACATCCGCGACGCCGAGGGGATCAACCGCGCCTTCGCCGACCTCGCCGGTTCGCTCGACGCCGTGATCCACACCGCAGCGCAGCCCTCGCACGACTGGGCGGCGCGCGAGCCGCAGACCGACTTCGGCGTCAACGCGCTGGGCACGCTCAACCTGCTCGAGGCCGCGCGGGAGCATGCCCCCGACGCCCCGTTCGTCTTCTGCTCGACGAACAAGGTCTACGGCGACACGCCGAACTTCCTGCCGCTGGAAGAGCTTGAGAAGCGGCTGGAGCTGCCGGAGTCCCACGAGTACCACAAGGGCATCGACACCTCGATGTCGATCGACCGCTCGACCCACTCGCTCTTCGGCGTCTCCAAGGCCGCTGCCGACCTGCTCGTCCAGGAGTACGGCCGCTACTTCGACATGCCGACGGTCTGCTTTCGCGGCGGTTGCCTGACCGGCCCCCAGCATGCCGGAGCGCAGCTGCACGGCTTCCTCGCCTACCTGATGAAGTGCACCGTCACCGGCACCCCTTACACCGTCTTCGGCTACGGCGGCAAGCAGGTGCGCGACAACATCCACAGCGCCGATCTGGTCGCCTGCTTCCAGGCTTTCCAGAAGGCGCCCCGCGCCGCCGCCGTCTACAACATGGGCGGCGGCCGTCGCAGCAACTGCTCGATGCTCGAGGCGATCGACGTCTGCGAGCGGATCGCCGGCCGCGAGCTGCAGTGGGAGCTGAGCGACGAGAACCGCATCGGCGACCACCGCTGGTGGATCTCCGACGTCTCCGACTTCGCCGCCGACTACCCGGACTGGCAGCCCCGCTACGGCATCGACGAGATCCTGCAGGAGATGTACGAGCAGAACGTCGAGCGCTGGATGGCGACCGCGGGCTGAGACTCAGCCGGCTTCAAGAGCGCAGACGGTGGCCGGGCCGCCTTCCAGCTGCAGCTTCCAGGGGACGGAGGCGAGGTCGCGGGGGATCGCGAGCCGGACCGCCTTGCCTGCTCCGACGCCGGCTTGGAAGTCGACCGGGAGCGGGGCGTTTTCGCCCGGCGTGGCGAAGCGGGTCATCTTGATGTCGGTAACGGGCTGGGGGCCCGCGGAGATGGTCACCCCGCCGGGCGGGACTTCGTAGAGCTGTGAGGCGCCGACCGTCGTGCAGCCTTTGCTTGGCACGGCCGAGTGGGGAATCGGTTCGAGCTGTACTCGCAGCGCGTTGAGCAGCACCTTGTCGGCAGCAAAGCGGGCCGGCTCGGGACTGGCCTGCAGTTCGGCGATCGTGTAGGCGGGGGAGCCAAAGGCGTCGACGGCGGAGAAGTAAGAGCCGGCGTCGATGTGGTCGTAGCCGGTGTCGGCGAATTCTTCTTCGAGGTAGAAGCCGGGATCGACCGTGTTGCGGGCGATCTCCATCGCGGTCAGGTTGCCGCGGATGAGCTGGCTGGTGTAGAGGTAGCTCTTGTAGGCCTCATGCAGGAACAGGACATTGCTCACCACCACGGCGAGCACGACCGCCGCCGCCGGGGCCAGCAGGCGCCGGCTCAGGCGCACGCCGCGCAGCAGCTCGGTCGCGACGAGCAAGACGAAGACGGCGCCCGGCAGCTGGTAGCGGCTCGCCCAGGCCACGCGGCCCGGCTTGACGTCGAATCCGCCGAGGATCCAGAAGGAGAGGCCGATCGCGAGCACGACCCAGAACGAGCGCGGGATCCGTTTCATCCCGTAGGCCCGCCAGATCGCCAGCCCGCCGAGCACGACGGCCAGCGGCCGTCCCCAGTCGAGCCCGCCGGGGGCGACCGAGCCTTCGACCGGGGTGGCGAGGCCGAGCAACGCCGCAAGCGCCGCGCTGAAGGAGTTGAGCACGAATAGCGGCGTCTCGCCGACGTTGTGCAGCGTGAGCGAGCTTTCGCCGTTGTTGCCCCAGCCGAGCCACCAGAGCACGTACAGGGCGAGGGGGACGAGCACGACGTAGGCGCGGCGGCGCCAGTCGCGGTCCGCGCGCCGCAGCCCGACGTCCAGCGCGGCGCCGATCGCGAAGGGGACCCAGAGGCTGGAGAAGAGCATCGAGCCGATCAGCCATGCGCAGGCGATCGCGTCGCCGGCCCGGTCGCGCCGGTCGAGTGCGACCAGCATCCCCAGGCCGCAGGTAAGCGAGCCGATGAAGGTGATCGAGGCGAACCAGAGGAGGTCTTCGAAGGCGGCGCCGAGGAAGAGCACCGGCAGCGTCGCGATCAGCGCCGGCCAGGCTCCCAGCCTGCGCCTGATCCAGACGAAGAGGAACCAGTCGCCGAGCAGGAAGATCGCCGTCGAGACCACCCGGTAGGGCAGGGCCGAGCCCATTCCGAAGCCCGACAGCATCAGCTTCCAGAGCAGTACCGCGCCGGCGACCAGGTGTTCGTTGTCCGGCGTCAGGAACGAGTCGAGGCTGAAGTCGCGCCGGTACAGGATGAAGACCCAGTCGTCGAGGAAGAAGCTCAGCTTCGAGCCCAGTACGACGATCAGCACGCCGGCAGCGGTCATCGCCGCGGCGAGCAGCAGCGAAGCCGGATCCCGAAGCCGATGCGCCCCGTCCACGCCGGTAACCTATACAGCTCCCTTGCCGCGCACGATTCCCTTCGTCGACCTCCGTGCCGGGCAGGAGGAGCTCGCGGATGAGGTGCGGGCCGCGCTGGCTCGGGTGCTCGATTCGGGTCGCTATCTGCTCGGCCCCGAGCTCGAGGCTTTCGAGCGCGAGTTCGCCGAGTACTGCGGTGTCGCGCATTGCGTGGGCGTCGGCAGTGGGCTCAGCGCGATCGAGTTGACCCTGCGGGCGGCCGGTGTTGGCCCCGGCGACGAGGTGATCGTTCCGGCCTACACCTGGGTCGCGACCTGGCTCGCGGTGAGCGCCACGGGCGCCACCCCGGTCGGCGTCGACGTCGACCCCTCGACGTACAACATCGACCCCGAGCTGGCCGCGGCCGCGGTCACGTCGCGAACCGTCGCGATCGTCCCGGTGCACCTGCGGGGGGAGCCGGCCGACATGGTGGCGATCCGCCGGATCGCCACCGCGCACGGGCTGCTCGTGGTCGAGGACGCGGCGCAGGCCCATGGCGCCAGGCACGAAGGCAGGCGGGTGGGAGGGCTCGGCGACGCCGCGGCCTTCTCCTTCTATCCCGCGAAGAACCTCGGCGCCCTCGGCGACGGCGGGGCCGTGACCACCGACGACGGGGCGCTCGCCTCGCGCTTGCGGCTCCTGCGCAACTACGGGATGAGGGATCGCTACGAGATCGAGATCGCGGGGGTGAATTCGCGCCTGGCCGAGATCCAGGCCGCGGTGCTGCGGGTCAGATTGCCGTACCTCGATGCGTGGAACCGGGCCAGGGCTTCGCTCGCGGCGAGCTATTTCGCCGCGTTGGAAGAGCGGGCTGCGATCGCCCTTCCCCGTACGCCGGCCTGGGCGGATCCCGTCTGGCACCTCTTCGTGATCGGCCATCCCGAACGCGATCGCTGCATCGAGGCGCTGGCGAGGCGGGGCATCGAGGCGCTCGTCCACTATCCGATGCTGCCGCACCTCTCCGGTGCCTACGGGGGCTCGGCGAATGGACGCTTCCCGGTCGCCGAGCGGCTCTCCTCTTCGGCGCTGAGCCTTCCGCTCCATCCCTGGCTGGCGCAATCCGATGCCGCGGCGGTCGCCGCGGCCGTGCTGGCGACGGTCGGGCCGGGGGCGTAGCGAAGCTCGAATAGCATTCAGCGCGGAGATGGCCGAGGGACGTCGCAGCTGGAAGCTCCCGCGCCGCGCGATGAACCGGGCGGTCCGTCCCTACCTGGCCGACCTGCAGGCGCGACTCGATGCCAACACCCGGGCGATCGAGCGGTTGCACGGCGATCTCGGTCGCGTGCACCGGGAACTCGAAGAGGTAAACGGCCGGGCGGACCGGATCGAAACCGATGCGGAGCGGGCGGCCGGAATCGCCCGCCACGTATATGACGAGGAGCCCGCCAACCGGCGGCGACTGAACGCGCTGCGGGCGAGCGAGGAGTACGAGCTCGCCTTCACCGAGCCCGAGCCGCTGGTCAGCTTCCTGATCCCGACCTACACGTCCTACGAGACGTTGCGCGACGTCGCCCTTCCCTCGATCCTCGCGCAGACGTATACGAACCTCGAGGTGATCGTCGTCGGCGACTGCGCCCCCCCGGAGACCGAGCGGGCGATCGCCTCGATCGGCGATCCCCGGGTCAGCTATTTCAACCGGACGATGCGAGGGCCCTATCCCGAGGATCCCGACCGCCGCTGGTACGTGATCGGCACTCCCCCCTATAACGAAGCGCTCGCCCGTGCCCGCGGGCGCTGGATCGCCGGGCTGGGCGACGACGACTCCGTCTTGCCTACCCACACCGAGAAGCTGCTCGCTGCCGCCCGTGAGCATCGCTACGAGCACTGCTACGGCAAGCAGCTGGTCAACTTCGCCGAGGGCGAGCCGATCACGTTGGGGCGCTTTCCGCCCGCCCTCGGCGAGTGGGGCCTGCAGGCCACGCTCTTCCACGCCGGCCTCAGGTTCTTCGAACTGGAGCTCTCCGACGCGGTCTACGAGGAGCCGAACGACTGGTCGATGTGCCGGCGGATGATGCGCGCCGGCGTCCGCATCGGGATGATCGACGAGGTCGTCGTCGAAAAGCACGAGACGCGCCGCCGCTCCGCAGCCGAATGGGGCGACGGGTCGGTCCCTGCGGTGGAGTAGGGACTAATCGGCGCTGCTGTCGGCACTCTCGACCGCCGCCTTGAAGTCGTCGTAGTCGCGAAAGTAGTCGGCCTCGTCGTAGTAGGCGGAGGCGAGGACGACGCAGACCGCGCCAGAGGAGAAGTTCACCAGCTCCCGCCAGATCATCGGCGGCATGTAGAGGCCGACCCTCGAACGGTTCAGGGTCACGGTCTTGCGCTCGGATCCGTCATCGACGATCACGTCGAAGCTGCCGCTGATCGCGACGATCAGCTGTTCGAGCCGGCGGTGCGCGTGCCCGCCGCGCATCGCCCCGCCGGGGACGTCGTAGAGGTAGTAGACCCGGGCGATCGGGAAGGGGACCTGGCGCTCCTCCTCGATGAAGGTGAGGTTCCCCTGCGGGTTGTGAACGACGGGAAGCTCGATGAGCGTGCAGCTGTCGATGCCCAAGGGGTCGGCACCTTAGCAGCGGCCATTGGGTACCGTAAGCCCTGGATGGGCGAACAAAGCGCCGCGGAGAGACAGCGGCTGGAAGACATCGCCAGCGACAGCTGGTATGCGAAAGGCGTCAACGGCGCGGGCGCTGCCTATGCGGGGGAGATCTTCGCCCGGCACTTTCGCGGTGGAGCGTGTTTAGAGCTCGGGCCGGCGGAGGGCACGATGACTTCGTTGCTCGACGAACAGTTTTCCTCGCTCACCCTTGTCGATGGCTCCGACCGATTCTGCGACGCACTGCGTGAGCGATTCCCCGCGGCGGAGGTGGTGCATTCCCTATTCGAGGAGTTCTCTCCCGGTAGGCAATTTGACGCGATCGTCCTCGGCCACGTCCTCGAGCATGTGGCCGATCCTCGCGCCTTGCTTGCGTCTGCCCGCGAGTGGCTCGAGCCGGGAGGAGAGGTTTACGCAGCGGTGCCGAACGCCCGCAGCCTGCATCGCCAGGCGGCCGTTCTGATGGGATTGCTGGCCGAGGAGAAGGAGATGAGCGAGGCCGACATCCACCACGGCCATCGCCGCGTCTACGACCCGGAGTCCTTTCGTCGGGACGTCCTGGCCGCCGGGCTGAGGATAAAGGTCTTCGGCGGCTACTGGATCAAGCCGCTCTCGAATGCGCAGATCGACGCAAGTTGGACACCGGAGGCCGTCCGTGCATTCATGGCGCTCGGCGAGCGCTACCCCGACATCGCCGCCGAGATCTACGTCGTCGCGGGGATTTGAGCTGGCGCTCAGGGTCCTGATCGGAGCAGCCGGGACGACGACGGCGTTTGGAATTGCCCGGACGCTGAGGGCGCACTGGCCCGACGACGTTTCGATCGTGGCCGCTGACGTGAATCCACGGCGCCTGGTGGCCGCGGCAGCGTTGGCCGACGAGTATCTCCAAAGCCCCTTCGTGGCTGACGAGGCTTACGCCGATTGGCTTGCGAAGGCGCTCCGTGACACCGGGGCGTCGTTATACGTGCCGCTGATCGACGAGGACATAGCGATCGCTTCCCGGCTCGCCGGTGAAGGTCGAGTCGGCACGGCGCGGATTGCAGCTCCGCAGGTCGAGAGCGCCCGGATCTGCTGGGACAAGCTGGCTACCAGTACTTGGCTGCGCGAACGGCGCCTGCCTACCGCTGAGACCTGGGTGCCCTCCGCGGCCCCGCGGAGCGGTAGGAGTTTGGTCGTGAAGTCGCGGTATGGCCAAGGGAGTGGTGGCTTCCGGGTGCTCGGCGAGAGCGAGGAGTTGGATGCGCTCGAGTCGGTGGACGACTACGTTGTGCAGGCGTTCTGCGAGCGACCGGAGGTTACGGTCGACGTATTCCTCGCGCGGGATGGCGGCGTATTTCGAGCGGCATGCCGGGAGCGCATCGAGACCAAGGCGGGAGTCTGCACCAAGGCACGTGTCTTCGAGAGTCAAGAGCTTGCACGGTTGGCGGAGGAGGTCGCCCGTGGCCTTGGCCTTATCGGTGGGTCCTGCATTCAGGTGATGCGGGACGACGGCGGCGATTGGGCCGTAACCGATGTCAATGCGCGTCCGGGAGCTGGGAGCCGCCTTTCGACTGCTGCCGGAGTCGACATCCTGGGCGCGGTCTATGCCGACCTGCTGGAGTTGCCATTTGCCGCCGAGGAGGAGCTGGCCGCCTTGGACCGGGACGTCTATGTCGTGCGCCAGTTCGATGAGTACGTCATCGACTAGCCGGGGGCCGCTCGCGCTCGACCTCGACGGCACCCTGGTCGACCCGAAGCCGCGACAGGTTGCTGTCATCGGCTCGTTACTCGTGGGCGAGCCAGGGGCCGAGTCCGTGGACGTCGAGAAGCTCTGGAGTCTGAAGCGCGACGGCCTCACGACTCGAGAGGCCTTGGTCCGGCTCGGCGTGGACGCGGCGCTTGGCGCCGAACTGGCTGACCGTTGGGCGCACTCGGTCGAGGAACCTCGCTGGCTGCGGCTCGACCGCCTACTGCCCGGCGTCGCAGACGCGCTCGGCAGGCTTGCCGCGACCGGGACCCGGCCGGTGGTGTTGACCGCTCGCAGGCACGAGGATCGCGTGCGTGGCCAGGCTGCGTCGCTGGGCCTACTCCGCTGGTGCTCGGAGCTCATGGTTGTCTCGCCGGATTTTGCGGCGGAGGAGAAGGCCGCCAAGCTTGCTTCTCTGCGCTGTCGCGCCTTCATCGGCGACACCGAGAGCGACGCGAAGGCGGCTGAGCTGGTCCGGGTTCCCTACGCCGCGGTGACGACCGGCCAGCGCTCGGCGGCGTTCCTGAGAAGCCGGAAGCTCCCCGTCTTCGATTCCCTGGACCAGGCGCTGCGGGATCTCGGAGAGGGCTGAGCGGCCTTGCGGAGCGTCGAAATCGTCGATGATCTGGAAGTGACCGATTCGCTGACGCCCGGTGTCTCGATCGTCGTGCCCGCCTTTCGTTCCGCGGGGTCCCTGCCGGCCCTCGCCGAGCGCGTCGCCGCGGTCCTCGAGGAAGCCGAGCTGCCCTACGAGCTGGTGCTGGTCGACGACGGCAGCGAGGACGGCACCTGGGCGGCGATCCAGGCCCTGGCAGCGGCACGGGCGCCGGTCCGTGGGCTGCGGCTGGCCCGCAACAGCGGTCAGCACGCCGCGCTCCTGGCCGGGATCCGCGCGGCCCGCAGGGAGTGGATAGTGACCCTCGACGACGACCTGCAGTTCAGGCCGGAGTCGATCCCTTCGCTGCTCTTTCGCCTCGATGAGGGCGCCGACCTCGTCTACGGGGTGGTTGAGCAGCCCAAGCACGGGCGCCTGCGGGGCGTCGCGACCAGCGCCGCGAAGCGGGCGATGCGAGTGGCGACGGGGGACCCCCTTGTCACCCGTATCAGCGCCCTGCGCGCGTTTCGAACCAGGTTGAGAGAGGGATTCGAACGCTTCGACGGGCCGTACGTCTCGATCGACGCGCTGCTCCTCTGGTCGACCCGGCGGGTCGCCGAGGTCGCCGTGCCGCACGACGCCCGGGTGGACGGCCAGTCCGGGTACTCGGCTCGCACGCTGGCTCGCCACGCGCTCACGGTCGTTGTCGGCTTCAGCTCGCGGCCGCTGCGCATCGCCAGCGCGCTCGGGTTCGTCTGCACCGCCTTCGGCGCCATGCTTCTCGCCTACGTGCTGTTCCGCTACTTGACCGAAGGCAGCGCCGTTCCCGGCTTCGCCTTCCTCGCCTCGGCGATCTCGATCTTCTCGGGGGTGCAGCTGTTCGCCCTCGGCGTCATCGGCGAGTACCTGGCGCGCATGTACCAACGGGCGATGGGCCGGCCCAGCTACTCGATCGCCGAGAGCGTCGAGGCCGGCGACTAGACATTCAGTTCCCGGAACGGCTCGCGACGAGCAGGAGCGAGCCGCCGGCGGGCAATGACGCCCCGGCGCGGATTGCCCAGCGGTCGATCGCCATCGCCGGGCGCAGGGCGGCCTGGATCCAGGCCGCCAGACGCAACTCCTGCAGGGGGTCCCTCGGTGGCCGGAGGCGGCGAACGACGCGGCTCGCCGCCAATATTGGGAGCAGGGTGGTGACGAACGACGTACAGCGCCGCACCTCCAGGCCGGCTCCGCGCACGCGCTCGATCAGCTCATCGCGCCGGTAGCGCCGTACGTGCTCGGCGCTCTCGTCCGCATCGCTCCACAGCCAGCGATGCTGGGGCACGGTGACCAGGAGTGTGCCGCCGGGGCGCAGTACCGCGGCCATCGAGCTGAGGGCGCCACGATCGTCGGCGATGTGCTCGAGCACGTCGAAACAGCCAATCGCATCGAACTCGATGCTCGGATCGAGCCCCGCGGCCGTTCCCTGTCGTATCTCCGCCCCGCTGGCGCGTTCGCGGGCGATCTCGATCGCCACCTCGAATGGCTCGACGCCGGAACAACGCGCCTGCGGAAACGCCTGTTCGACGGCGGCCAAGACGTGGCCGGTCCCGCATCCGACCTCTAGGAACGACCGCATGGCGGGTGCATGGCGTCGCAGCGCCCACTCGATCAGCCGGTTGCGCTCGGAGAACCAGAAGCTCGCCTGCTCCAGCTCGGCGATTTCGGCAAAGAGGCTGGGGTCGTAGCCTCCGCTTGGCGTCTCCGGCATCGGACTATGATGGCCGACACCCTTGGCGGACGTCCAGATTCCCTTCAACCGGCCCTACGCCGTGGGTTCCGAGCTGGAGTACGTGGCGGAGGCCCTCGAGCGCGGGCAGCTCTCCGGCAACGGCGCGATCACCCGGCGCTGCGCGCAGTGGCTCGAGGAGCGCAGCGGAAGCGCCCGCGCGCTGTTGACCCATTCCTGCACCGGCGCCCTGGAGATGGCGGCGTTGCTCGCCGGCCTTGGCCCCGGCGACGAGGCGATCATGCCCTCGTTCACCTTCCCGTCGACCGCAAACGCCTTCGCGCTGCGCGGCGCGACTCCGGTCTTCGTCGATGTCTGCGAGGCGACGATGAACATGGACCCCGAACGGGTCGAGGCGGCGGTGGGGCCGCGGACCAGGGCGATCGTCCCCGTCCACTACAGCGGCATCGGCTGCGACATGGACGCGATCTGCGCGATCGCCGATGCGGCCGGCGCGATGGTGATCGAGGACGCCGCCCAGGGCATCATGGCGACCTATCGGGGGCGGGCGCTGGGCTCGATCGGCGCCCTCGGCACGTTCAGCTTTCACGAGACCAAGACGCTCTCCAGCGGTGAGGGAGGGGCGCTTCTGGTCAACGACCCGCAGCTGGTCGAGCGGGCCGAGATCCTGCTCGAGAAGGGCACCGACCGGGCCGCGTTCTTCCGCGGCGAGATCGACAAGTACACCTGGCGGGACCTCGGCTCGTCGTTCCTGATGAGCGAGGTCACCGCAGCCTTCCTCTACGCGCAGCTGGAGGCGGCCGAGGACATCCTCGCGCGGCGGATCGGGACGTGGGAGCGCTACCACGCCGGGTTCGCGGCGCTCGAGAGCGAGGGGCTGGCGCGCCGTCCCGTCGTCCCGGCCGACCGCACCCACAACGGCCAGGCCTACTGGCTGCTCCTGCCGTCGACCGAGCTGCGCGACGGCTTGATCGACGCCCTGCGCGCCGCTGGGATCGCGGCGATCTTCCACTATGTGCCCCTGCACGGGACCGCCGCCGGGCGACGGTTCGGGCGAGCCTCGGGCGACCTGGCCAAGACCGAGGATCTCGCCGGGCGCATGCTGCGATTGCCCCTCTGGGTTGGGTTGCCGGACGCCGACGTCGATCGCGTCGTCGCAGCCGTGGAGGGACAGCTGCGTCGCTCCTCAGCCGGCCTCGGGGTCGGCGACCTCGGCTGAGCGCCGCCTCCGCGTGGCCAGCCACATGACGGCGCCGATCGCGCCGATCCCGGCCAGCTGCACCGCGTACATCGACGGCGGCGTCCACGGCCCCGCCGCCATGTAGTAGGCCTGGGCCGGGAACTCGGTCAGCTTCCCGAGGTCGTTGCTGAGATTGCCGATCGGCAGCCAGATCCGGCTGAGCACGATGGAGAGGCCGAGGAAGGTGAGGATCGAGGCCTTGGAGAAGCCGAACAGGCGGCGGAAGGCCAGCACCCCCGGCAGCACGAGGAACGCGTAGGCATCGCTGATCTCGCGCGGCTGGGTCAGCAGGGCGGCGAGCAGGGCGCCGCCGACGATCGCCGCCATCGCCGGTCCCAGCCGCCAGCTGTCGGCCGCTGCCCGCGGCAGGTCGGCGAGCAGGGCGAGCATGAGCAGGCCGTAGTAGCCGACGAAGAGAACGATGAAGAGGCCGGGGTCGAGGCTGCTCGACCAGAACGCTTCTTCGAGCAGGCCCCCGGTGTTGAACCCGGGCCGGCGGGCGATCGCGGAGGCGGCGATCAGAACGCCGCCGAGGACCGCGACCGCGAGCAGGAGCCTGCGGATGCGTATGGAGAGGACGATCTGCCTGAGCTCGCGCAGGCCGCCGGCGGGGAGCAGGAAGGCCACCACCGCGAAGACGTAGAGACCAACTACCGCGGCGCTGAGCGGAAAGACCGGGAGCTGCGGGGTGTCGACGACGTTCAGGTGGGGGCCGAGTTGGATCGCCGTCAGCACGCCGACCGCGAGGATCGCGGCGACTGCGCCGACGACGATGCCGAAGTCAGGCGGTCTCCATCTGGCGGGCTTCCGGTTAGCGTCATCGGCCGCCAGCAAGTCCGCGGCATCGGCGGGGGGTGGGAAGAGGAGCAACAGGGGACCGACGGCGAGGTGGAGCGGCCAGGTGAAGCAGGCGGCGACGACACAGGCGACGAGCGGCACCGTCGCTCCGCGCAGCCAGAGGTAGAGGCTGAGCGCGCCCAGGGCGAGCGCCACCTGATCGGTCGAGACCGGGTAATAGCCGCCGGTCCTGAATATCGAGAAATTGACCATGAGGCCGATCGTGCCGACGATCTTCGCCCTGTCGCCGAGCCCGAGCAGGCCGGCGCTGCGACACCAGCAGAAGGTCGCGACCCCGAACATCAGTGCGTCGAGTCCGGCAAAGACGCCGATCACGTGGCTGTTGGTCGCCGATAGGCCGAGGACCTGCAGGCCCAGCCAGGCCAGGCCGGACGGCACCAGGCGGTACGCGTAGTAGGAGTCGATGCCGGTCAGGGTCGGGCCTTCGTAATGGCCGAGGCCCGGCGGGATGACCGCTCCGTGCCCGAATACCGCCGAGGGGAAGTTCCTCGCCAGCTCGCCGTAGAAGCGCCCGTCGAAGCCGAAGCCGCCGCTCCAGTTGGTGCGGTCGTCGAGCAGGTAGAGCAGCGCTCCGATCGCCACCGCGGTCAGTGCCAACGACCAGTCGAGACCCTCGCCGCGAAAAAGCGCCGCGCCGCGGCGAGGGGGCGACGAGGCCTGTCGATCCAGCATCGCCGGGACCCTAGACCACCCTCCCGGCGCGATAGCGTGGCGACCATGCAGACGCTCCCGGTCGCGCTCTCGCCCCTGGACTCCGAGCGGTTCGGAGTCGTCGCGGCCCGCGCCGGCGAGGTCGCGGCGAACGACTTGCCGGCGCTCCTGGGGTTCTGCGAGGAGCACGAGGTCGAGCTGCTGATCGCCCGCTGCGACGGCGCCGATCTGGGGGCCCTGCGAGCGTTGACCGCCGCCGGCCTGGCCGCGCTCGACGCGCAGATCGTCTTCGAGGGCCTCCCCGACGCGGCACCGGATTCCAGATTCCGTCCCGCTACCGCATCCGATCGCGACGCGATCGCCGCTCTCGCCCGCGTCTCGTTCGACCGCTACCCCGGGCACTACCAGGCCGATCCGCGGCTCGACCCAGAGGCGTGCGCCGAGGGCTACGTGGACTGGGCGCTGCGTGGCCTCGCGGGAGAGGCGGCCGACATCGTCTTCGTCGCCGAGGCCGCCGGCGAGCTGGAGGCATTCGCGACCGTGGAAAAGCACGAGGACGACGTGATCGTGCAGCTCGCCGGGGTTGCCGAGTCCGCCCAGGGCAGCGGCCTGCACACGGGGGTTCTCCGTCACGCGATGGCCTGGGCGGCGGAGCGTGGGGCCAGCGGGATGATCGCGATCACCAGCCATAACAACCTCTCCGCGCAGCGCAACTTCATCAAGCTCGGCCTACGGCCGGTGGCGAGCACGATGACCTTTCACGGTTGGCGAGACCAGTTCTTCCCGGCGCGATGAGTCCAGTTGCGATCGAGGTCACCGGGGTGGAGAAGACGTTCCGGATCCCCACTAATCGGGTGGACTCCCTGAAGGAGCGCCTGACTACCTTCTCCAAGCAGGACTACCGCGCTCTGCACGCTCTGCGCGATGTCAGCTTCGAGGTCGAGCGCGGCGAGTTCTTCGGCATCGTCGGTCGCAACGGCTCGGGCAAGAGCACCCTGCTGAAGATCCTCGCCAGCATCTATGCCGCCGATGGCGGGCGGGTGCGGATGGCGGGCCGTCTCGCCCCCTTCATCGAGCTCGGCGTCGGCTTCAACCCCGAGCTGACCGCGCGTGAGAACGTCGAGTTGAACGGGGTGATGATGGGCCTGACGCGCCGCGACGCGCGCAGTCGCCTCGGCGCCGTGCTCGAGTTCGCCGAGCTCGAGGAGTTCGTCGACCTCAAACTGAAGAACTACTCCTCGGGGATGCTCGTCCGCCTCGCCTTCTCGGTGATGATCCAGTCCGACGCCGAGATCCTCCTGATCGACGAGGTGCTCGCCGTCGGCGACGCCTCCTTCCAGCAGAAGTGCGCCGACGTCTTCTACGAGATCCGCGACTCCGATCGGACCGTCATCCTCGTCACCCACGATATGAGCGCGGTCGAGCAATACTGTCACCGGGCGATGCTGCTGCACGACGGCGAGCTGAAGGCGATCGGGGATCCCGGCGAGGTCGCGCGCAGCTACCTACGGCTCAACTTCGAGCAGGCGCCAGGCGGGGCGGACGCGGACATGGGCGGGATCGCCGACATCACCCTCGCCGACGTCTGGCTCGAGGACGAGGCCGGCAGCAGGATCGTCAACGTCGAGGCGGACTCGCCGGTGCGCTTCGGCGCCCTACTGGAAGCGCAGCGGACGGTCGAGGGGCCGAGCTTCGGCTTCATCTTCGCCAACGAGGATGGGGTCGAGGTGACCGGCTTCGGGCTCGGCCTGCCCAAGGACGCGCCGGACCGGCTCGAGGCCGGCCAGCGAGTGCGGCTGAGCGGAACCGTTGAGAACCGACTCGCGCCGGGGCGCTACGTGGTCAAGTGCTGGATCCACCGCGAGAACAACTACGCCAACCTCGTCCTGCACTCGCCGCACGTGCTCGACTTCGTCGTCTTCGGCAAAGAGGCGGCCGGCGTCGTCTCGCTCGACCACGAGATGACCGCCACGGTGGAGGGTCCGTGAACGCCGAGCCCGTGACCGCGGAGCTGCGCGAGGTCGGTGGGCCTTCGGCCCTCGGCGGCGGCTGGAGCCGCTTCTTCGAGCTGCTCTGGCTGATGTCGGTGACCGAGTTCAAGAAGACGTTCTTCGGCACCGCGCTCGGTTACCTCTGGTCGCTCGTCCGGCCCCTGCTGCTCTTCGCCGTGCTTCTCCTCGTCTTCACCCGGATCGTCAAACTCGGCAGCGAAGTCCCGCACTACCCGCAGTTGCTCCTCTTCAACGTCGTCCTCTTCGGCCTCTTCCAGGAAGCCACCGGGGGAGCGGTTTCGTCGGTCCTCGCGCAGGAGGGAATAGTGCGCAAGACGCAGTTCCCCCGCCTGGTCATTCCAATCGCGGTGGTGCTGACGGCCTCCTTCACCCTTGGCCTCAACATGATCGTCGTGCTCGCCTTCCTGCTCGCCTTCGGCGTCGGCCCGTTGTGGACCTGGTTGCTCTTTCCGCTGATCCTGCTGCCGCTGCTGATCTTGATCTGCGCTCTGGCGATGCTGCTCGCCGCGCTCAACGTTCGTTTCCGCGACGTGGCGATCATCTGGCTCGTAGCGGCGACTGCATTGAACTACCTCACGCCTGTCATCTACCCGTTGAGCATCGTCAGCGGAACGCTCAAGCACCTATTGGTCGTCAACCCCCTGACGCCTATCTTCCAGCAGGCTCACATCTGGATGATCGGCCCGCAAAAAACCGAAAGCGTGTATGCCGCCGCCGGTGGGCCGCTGCCGCTGATCGCCGCGGCGTTGATCTACGTCGGCGTCTGCGTGGCGGGCATCTGGGTCTTCAACCGCGAGGCGCCGCGGATCGCCGAGCAGCTCTGAGCGCCGGCCGCTACTTTGCTCTTGCGGGGCGTTTCAGGGTGATGCCTTTGATCCGAAAGCCGATATTGCTCGTCGTGGCGCTGGCCGCGCTGCTCGGTGTGCCCGCGAGCGCCGTCGCCGGGCCGCCCGCCCCCCCCGGGTTCACGGTCGGGATCTCTCCGCAGACGCCGGCCGGCGCTGCCGACTACTCGCTGATGGCCGAGGCTGGAATCAAGAGCCTGCGCCTCCCCCTCGGCTGGGGAAGCGTGGAGCCTCAGAGCCCATACTGGGCGCCGCCCGACTGGTCGGATTTCGACCGCTCGGTGACGCTCGCCGCCGAATATGGCATGCGGGTCTTCCCCTTCGTCTGGGGAACGCCGTCCTGGGTCGCCGGGCAGCCCGGGGTGGAACCGGTTCGCAGCGGCTGGGCGGGTCGCGCCTGGGCCTCGTTCCTGCGCCAGGCCGTCGAGCGCTATGGCCCCTACGGCAGCTTTTGGCGCGAAAACCCCGAACTGCCCTTCCTGCCGATCCACGCCTGGGAGATCTGGAACGAGGAGAACATCGTCACCTTCTCGCCCCGGCCCGATCCCTCGCGTTACGCCCGGCTCCTGCGGATCGCGGGCCGCACGATCCACGAAGCGGACGGAGGCGCCAGGGTGATCCTCGGCGGGCTCTTCGGCCGCCCGCTGCAGGTCCCGCCCAACGTTCCCTCCGGCGCCTTCCTCGACGGGGTCTACCGGGCCGGCGACGTGAAGCCCTTCTTCGACGGGGTGGCGCTGCACCCTTACGTCGCCGATGCAAGGGCGATGGAACCGCAGATCCGCAACCTGCGCCGCATCATGCGTCGCCACCGCGACGCCGCGACGCCGCTCTACGTCACCGAGATGGGCTGGGGCTCCGACAGCTACCAGTCGCGCTGGGAGCGCGGCATGTGGGGGCAGGCTCGCGAGCTCGACGAGGCGTTCTCGATCCTCACCGAACACCGCCGCGCCTGGCGCGTCGCCGGCGCCTGGTGGTTCACCTGGGCCGATGCCGGCCGGCTCTGCCAGTTCTGCGACTCGGCGGGCCTGTTGACCGGCAACCGCGAAGCCAAGCCCGCCTGGTACCAGTTCAACCTCTGGACCGGCGGCGACGCCGAAATCGTCCCGCGGGCTAACTTCGAATGAGGTTGACCGAGCCGATGCGGCGCATCGGATACTGGTCGTAGGGAACGTCGCCGCGGCGCCGGTTGTGTTCCTCGGGTGAGACGAGGTAGGTCTCCGGGTCGTCCTTCATCGCCGCCAGCCGCTCACCCAGTTCCTCTGCGGAGAGCCCGAGGGCGGCGACGATGCGCTCGAGCCGCTCGCGGTGCTCGTCCGCGCCCCAGCCGGCGAGCACGTGGTCGACAGCGTGGATCGACCAGCCGCCCGTGGCGGCGACGAGCTCGCGGCTTGCGGCGAGCACGGCGTCGATCCGCTCCAGTGGCGCTTGCTGCAATACCGAGATCGAGTAGACGGCGGCGATGTCGCCGAGCGCCTCGCTCGGCGGAAACCGCTCATGTACGAAGCGCAGGCTCGGAAAAGCCTCCTGGTAGCGGGTGAAGTCGCGTGGGCCGGCGCCGCTCCTGTCGTAGGGGTCGACGACCGTCACCTCGTAGCCCAGGCGGGAGAGCATGTCGGCGACGAACGGCTCGCCGGCGTCGATCTCGGCGATGCGAGCGCCGCGTGGCACGTTGCCGAGCATCGCCTTGACGATCCAACATCGCTGCAGGTCCCGAAGGTCGAACCCCGTCACCGCCAGGCTCGGCATGTGGTCCGCGCTGTCGGTCAGGTCGCGCACCGTCCCGTAGGAGATCGGCGGCGCCGGGAAGGCGCCCTCGTAGCGCTCGGCGACCGGCCAGAGCGCGTCCTGCTCGATCGTCCAGCCCGCGGCGCTCATGCCGCGGCACCAACCGGCGGGCCGGCGGCGATCGCAGCGCGCAGGAACTCGGCCAGTCCTTCGGCGTTCGCCCGCCAGCTCAGCCGCTCAGCGGCGAAGCGCCGCGCGCCGGCGCCGAGGCGCTCGGCGAGGTCGCGATCGGCGAGCAACTCCTCGACCCGCGCGACTATCTCGAGTGCGTTGCCCTGCTCCAGCAAGAGCGCGTCCTCCCCGTGCCTCAGGTCGTTGCCGATGTTGCAGTGCGGCAAGATAACCGGCCGTCCCATCGCCAGGAACTCGGGAAGCTTGGAGGGCAGCCGGTAGCGGTTGAACTCGTCCGGCGGGCCAGGTTGGACGTAGGCGTCGGCAACCGCCAGGTAGGCCGGGATCTCCCGCCAGGGGATTGGGCCCAGCTCGATCGCGTCGTCGCTGAGCGCCCGGAAGGCAGTGGGGTCGACCCCACCGAACTCGCTGTACCCGATCCGAACCAGGCGTACCGGGCGCCCCCGCCGGCGCAGCAGCTTCGCGGCCAGGTAGAGGCTCATCATCTCGTGCTGGTTGGCGTAGTGGATCGTGCCGTGGTAGACGAGGACGAACTCCTCGGGCTGCAGTCCCAGCCGCTCGCGCGGTACGGGCTCCAGGTCGGGGCGAAAGCGATCCAGGTCGATTCCCGGGCGAACGACGCTGTGCGGCCGCCCGGCGACGTTGAAGTCGTTGAGCGCCTCGGTGATCACGCTGATCGCTGCGGCACCGGCGAGGAACTCCCGGTGGTGGGTGGGATGGATCTGGTCTTCGGTCGTCAGCCGGTCCTGCTGGCGCAGGGGCAGCCGCTCGAGCTCCGCCAGCGTCCTCCCGGTCGCGGATTCGAGCAGCAGCTCCTCGTTGTCCTCGAGGTGGATCGTGTAGGGGACGCCGAGGCGGCGCACCGCCTCCATCGTCAGCAGACGCACGCGCTCACGCGGCGTCCAGCCGATCACGATCGTATCCGCGGGCTCGCGTTGCATTTCGCTCAGCTTGCGATCGAGCCCGTCGTGGGAGATGCACTCGAAGCGCGGCTCGCCCACGGCGCTCATCCGCGCCGGGTCGCCCTGGCCGGCCAGGGTCACCTCCCAGCCGAGCTCGGTCAGCTCGTTGCCGAAGTGGAAGGCCTGGATCGCGCTGTTCACGTCGAACGGCCCGAAGTAGACGAACAGCGCCCTCATCGTCGCTCCAGCGGCGCCGTCGCCCTGTAGACCCGCTCGCGCCAGGCGGCGGGGACGTAGTTGGCCAGCTGCTGGCCAAAGCCACGATTGAAGTAGGGGTCGCCGCGCTCGAGCTCGTCGTACCAGCAGTCGACGAAGAGCGCCCGGTCGACGATGTCGGTGGCGGCACGCCGCGCCGCCGGCAGGCGGTGGTTGACCAGTCGCGCCCCCGGCGCGTAGACCGAGCTGAGGCCGCGCTGCGCCAGTCGCTGGCAGAGGTCGTAGTCCTCGTACTGGGAGGCGTAGAACTCGTTGAAGCCCCCCTCGCGCTCGAAGTCCGCGCGGGCGATCAGCAGGCAGTCCGAGCTCAGCGCCGAGACCTCGCGCGCGCAGGGCAAGGTCCCGTAGTACGGGTCGCTGTCCACGGGGAAGCCCGCCAGCATCGGACTCGCCGGCTCGCGCAGGCCGATCGCGATGCCCGCCTGGTCGACGAGGCCGTCGGGGCGGGCGAGCAACGGCCCGGCCGCGCCGACGCCCGGCAGGCAGGCGTGGAGCATCAGTTGCTCGATCCAGCTCGGCTGGACGACCTCGAGGTCTTCGCTGAGGAAGAGCAGGTAGTCGCCCGGCGCCTGCGCGGCGCCGCGATTGTTGGCGGCCGCCCGGTGGAAGGGTCCCGGCTCACGCTCGACGACGGCGATCTCGAACGCCGGGTACTCAGTGAGCTCGCGCAGCGAGGAGAGCAGGCGTTCGAGGCCGCCGCCCTCGCGCTCGGCGGCGATGACGATGCCGACCGTGGCGTTCGGCGCCGAGCCGTTGCGCGGTGCCAGCACGGCGCGATGGGGGATCGCCGGGTGGGGGACCGACCTGGCCGCGACGCCAAGCCGCTCGAGATGCTCGCTGACGGCTCGCGTCTGCAGCTCGGCGACGTCGTCCTTCTGATCGGTGCCGGCGGCGATGCTGCCGGGGATCGCCCGCCAGTGGTAGAGGGTCTGCGGGATGTGGTGGATGCGGTCGGTGCGCTCGGCGACGCGCAGGAAGAACTCGAAGTCCTGGATCGTGTCGAAGCCGGAGTCGAAGCCGCCGACCGCCTCGGCCAGCGAGCGCCGCACGACCAGTAGGTGGCCGATGTACATCGCGCCGAGCGCGTAGACGGGCGACCAGTCGGGCTTCAGGAAGGGGTCGATGCGTACACCGTGGGGGGTGATCTTGTCCGAGTCGGAGTAGATCGCGTCGAGCGAGGGATCGGCGGCGAGCGCCTGGGCGAAACGCAGCAGCGCGTCGGGCGTCAGCTCGTCGTCGTGATCGAGGAAGCCGACGAACTCGGCCTCGCACATCTCGAGGCCGGCGTTGGTCGCGGCGGCGATGCCGGCGTTCTCGCTCAGTGGCTTGAACTTGATCCGCGAGTCGGCTTCCGCGTAGGCCGCGATCGCGGCGCTCAGCTCCGGCTGGCCCGAGCCGTCGTCGACGATGCACAGTTCCCACTCCGGGTAATGTTGGCCGCGCACCGAGTCGACCGCCCGCCGCAGGTAGCGCAGCTCGGTCCTGTAGGTCGGCATGACGAGCGAGAACCGAGGCCGCGGCTGCAGGGCCTCGACTTCCTGGCGGGCCGCTTCGCGGCGTGCCCGGGGGCTGCTGAGGCGAGCCTGCCTGGCCCGCCGCCAGAGATCGCGCAGGCGTCGCAGGAAGGCGAACAGGCGTGGTGGCAGCAACGACTTGATCGTCCGCAGGTCCCTCGGCATCTTCAGCTTCGCTGCAGCTTCCTCAGCAGCCATCCGGCCCCGCGCAGCGGCCTGGTGATCCGCCAGCTGAGCGATTCCTCGTAAGTTCGCGCAACCTTCTCGACTTCTTCTTCCAGCGCGCCGACGCGGTAGGCGCGGCGGCTGATCTCGCGGTGGAACTCCTCGCGCTGGGTGTCCAGCTCGGCCCGGTGCCTGGCCTCCAGCTCGTCTAGGTCCCTGGGCGTCTGGGTCTCGGCGCTCACCGGGCCTATCGTAGCCACGGTAGGGTTGCAGCCTCGTGGAGCCCCTGAAGGGATTGATTCTCTCCGGTGGGGCGGGCACTCGCCTGCGGCCCATCACTCACACCTCGGCGAAGCAGCTCGTGCCCGTCGCCAACAAACCCGTGCTCTTCTACGGGATCGAGGCGCTGGTCGACGCCGGGATCGAGCAGATCGGGATCGTCATCGCCCCGGAGACCGGCGAGGAGATCCGCGAGGCGGTCGGCGACGGCTCCCAGTTCGGCGCCGAAGTCACCTACATCGTCCAGGACGAGCCGGCGGGGCTGGCCCACGCCGTGCTCACCGCCGAGGAGTTCATCGACGGCTCGCCCTTCGTCATGTACCTCGGCGACAACCTGCTCGCCGACGGCCTGCGCGGCCTCGTTGCGACCTTCCGCGCGGCCGAGCCGGACGCGCTGATCCTGCTCACGCCTGTCGAGGAGCCTGAGCACTACGGCGTCGCCGAGCTCGACGGCGACCGCATCGTCCGCCTGGTCGAGAAGCCGAAGGACCCGCCCTCGAACCTCGCCCTGGTCGGTGTCTATCTCTTCGGCCCGCCGATCTTCGACGCCGCCCGCGCGCTGGAGCCCTCCTGGCGCGGCGAGCTGGAGATCACCGAGGCGATCCAGAGCCTGATCGAAGACGGCCACGAGGTCCAGTCGGAGGTGGTCAGCGGCTGGTGGAAGGACACCGGCCAGCTCGCCGACATGCTCGAGGCCAACCGCCTCGTCCTTGAGGAGATCGAGCCACGCCTCGACGGGGAGATCGACGAGGCCTCGAAGGTCGAGGGCCGCGTGGTGCTGGAGGCTGGCGCAAAGGTGAGCAACTCGACCGTGCGCGGCCCGGCCGTGATCGGCGCCGGGGCCAGGATCGAGGGCGCCTATGTCGGCCCCTACACCTCGATCGGCGAGGACGTGAGGATCTGCCGCTCCGAAATCGAGCACTCGATAGTCCTCTCCGGCTCCGTCGTCGAAGACCTCGGCACCCGCATGGAGGCGAGCCTGCTCGGCCGCGAAGTCAAGCTGACCCGCAGCGACGGGATGCCGAAGACGTTGCGGATGCTGGTCGGCGACAAGTCGGAGATCAAGATCATCTGATGGACGGTGGGCGATGAAGCTCCTCGTCACCGGTGCCGCCGGGATGCTCGGCCGCGATGTGATGCTCGCCGCCGGCAACGCGGGCCATCAGGTGGTCGGCTACGGCCACGCCGAGCTCGATGTCACCGACGAGGGGGCCGTGAGCGCGAAGGTCGAGGGCGAGCGCCCGGACGTCGTGATCAACTGCGCCGCCTGGACCGACGTCGACGGCGCCGAGGAGGCCGAGGAGGAGGCGACCCGGATCAACGGCGAGGGCGCGGGCAACGTGGCCGCCGCCGCCGCGGCGGTCGGCGCCTCGGTCGTCTACGTCGGCAGCGACTACGTCTTCGACGGCAGCAAGGGCGCGCCCTATGTCGAGACCGACCAGACCGCGCCGCTCTCCGCCTACGGCCGCAGCAAGCTGGCCGGGGAGGAGGCGACCCGCGCTGCCAACAAGCGCCACTTCGTCGTCCGCTCGGCCTGGCTCTTCGGCACCGGCGGCCCCAACTTCGTCGAGACGATGCTGCGCCTCGCCACCGACCACGGCGAGGTCCTCGTCGTCCGCGACCAGGTCGGCTCTCCGACCTACACCTGGCACCTCGCCTACGGCATCGTCCGCCTGATCGAGGGGGTCGAGTTCGGCATCCACCACATGGCGGCCGCCGGCAGTTGCTCCTGGTATGAGTTCGCGCGTGAGATCTTCGAGCAGGCAAACGTCGAGTGCAAAGTGATGTCGGCGACCACCGAGATGCTCGGCCGCCCGGCTCCCCGCCCCGCCTACTCGGCGCTGGTCAGCCAGCGCGAGCACGCGATCGAGCTACCGGCCTGGCAGGACGGGCTGGCCGCATACCTCTCGCAGCGCGGCGCCGAAAGCGAGGCTGCGGCGTGAAGATCCTCGTCACCGGCGCCGCCGGATTCATCGGCTCGACCTACGTGCGCCTCATCGGTGCCGAGCACGAGGTGCGGGTGCTCGACAAGCTCACCTATGCCGGCCGTCGCGAGAACCTGCCCGAGGGCAGCGACCTACTCGTCGGCGGGATCGAGGACCCGGCGATCGTGCGCGAGGCGATGGAGGGTTGCGACGCGGTCGTCAACTTCGCCGCCGAGTCCCACGTCGACCGCTCGATCGACGACCAGGACGCTTTCGCCCGCACCCACGTGATCGGCACCGGCACGCTGCTCGACGCGGCTCGGGAGCTCGGCATCGGTCGCTACCTGCAGGTCTCCACCGACGAGGTCTACGGCTCGATCGAGTCCGGCTCCTTCACCGAGACCTCGCCGCTGGACCCGTCCTCGCCCTACTCGGCGACCAAGGCGGCCGGCGACCTGCTCGTCTCCGCCCACTTCCACACCTACGGCACGAACGCCTCGATCGTGCGCGGCTCCAACAATTACGGCCCGCGCCAGTACCCGGAGAAGCTGATTCCACTGATGGTCTTGAACGCCATGCACGGCGACTCGCTGCCTGTGTATGGGGATGGAAGGCAAGTGCGCAACTGGCTCTACGTCGAGGACTTCTGCCGCGGCATCCACGCCGTGCTGAGGAACGGCCGCCCCGGCGAGGCCTACAACGTCGGCGGGCCGGACGAGTGCGAGAACATCGAGGTGGTCAAGCGGGTGATCGAGCTGACCGGCGCGGCGGAGTCGCAGATCGAGTACGTCAGCGACCGCCCCGGCCACGACCGCCGCTACTCGCTCTCCTCGGACAAGCTGCGTGGCGAGCTCGGCTGGGAGGCGCAGGTCCATTTCGCCGAGGGCTTGGAGCGCACCGTGAACTGGTACCGCGACAACGAGGAGTGGTGGGGCCCGATCCGCTCTGGTGAGTATCGCGAGTACTACGAGCGCCAGTACGGCAAAGCGCTGAGCTGATGCCGAGGGTGCTGGAGACGAAGCTGGGCGGCGTCGTCCTGCTCGAGCCCGAGGTCCACGGCGACTCGCGCGGCTTCATGGTCGAGACCTACCGTAAGGACGGCTGGGCGGCGCTTGGCATCGACGTCGAGTTCGTCCAGCACAACCACTCGCGCTCCTCCAAGGGGACGCTGCGCGGCCTTCACTTCCAGACCGAGCCGGGCCAAGCGAAGCTCGTCCGCTGCCCGCGGGGCCGGATCTTCGACGTCGCCGTCGACCTGCGCCGCGACTCCCCCACCTACGGTCAGTGGGAGGGCCACGAGCTCGACGACGAGGCTCACCGCCAGCTCTTCGTCCCGGCCGGCTTCGGCCACGGCTTCGCCGTGCTCAGCGAGGAGGCCGACGTCACCTACCTGCTCTCCAGCCCCTACGACCCCGCCACCGAGGCGGGAATCGCCTGGGACGACCCGGAGGTGGGCGTGGAATGGCCGGTGGAGGACCCCTTGCTGAGCGAGCGCGACAAGGCCGCCCCGCGCCTCAGCGAGGTGGCGGAGCCCCTGCCGTTTTGAGCGGCAAGATATCTGTCAACCATGTCGTCACTTTTCGGCGTAAAATGACGGACTCATGTCATTGCGAGAGCTCGCGCGCATCTATCGGCTGCCTTCCGGCAGCTTCTTCCTCTTCGGCCTGCGGGGCGTCGGCAAGAGCACCTGGATACGGTCGCAACTCCCGCGGGCGCATAGATTCGATCTGCTCGATGAGGGGCTATATCAAGAGCTGCTTGCCGACCCCGGCCCGTTTGCCGGCGCTCTTCGTCGCCTCGACCCCCAGAGCTGGGTCGTCGTCGACGAGGTCCAGCGTCTGCCGGGTCTGCTGAACGAGGTCCACCGCTTCATCGAGGAGCGCGGGCTTCGCTTCGCCCTGCTTGGATCGAGCGCACGCAAGCTCCGTGCCGCCGGGGTGAACCTGCTCGGAGGACGTGCGCTGTGGCGGGAGATGTTCCCCTTGGCCCCCGAGGAGCTTGGCGAGGACTTTGAGCTCGACCGCACGCTGGAGATCGGTGCGCTTCCCCTGGTGCTCGGCTCCGATTCCCCGCAAGAGACTCTGCGTGCCTACGTCCAGCTCTACCTGCGCGAGGAGATCAAGGGCGAGGCGCTGGTGCGCAATCTGCCGGGGTTTGCCCGTTTTCTCCCTGTTGCCGGCCTGTTTCACGGACAGCTCATCAATGTCTCTGGTGTCGCGCGCGACGCAGGCGTCGCGCGGACGACCGTGGAGGGCTACCTGGGCGTCCTCGAGGACACGCTTCTCGTGCGCCGACTACCTGCCTACCAATCGCGCCTCCGGGTGCGCGAGCGCAAGCATCCCAAGTTGTACTGGGTGGACCCGGGGGTGGCCCGGGCAGCTAAGGGAGTCCAGGGCCCGGTCGGCCCGGAGGAGGTCGGGCCCTTGCTCGAGGGCTGGATCCACACCCTGCTGAGCACCTACATCGCCGAGCGCGAGCTCGCCGATGAGCTCGCCTATTGGGCGCCGGCCGAATCCGCGAAGCTGGAGGTCGACTTCGTTCTGCGCCGTGGCGCGGAACTCTGCGCCCTGGAGGTCAAGGCCGCCCGCCGCATCCATTCCGGGGACATGGCCGGACTGCGCGCGATCGCCGACCTGCCCGGGATGCGGCGACGGATCCTCTTGCATCGCGGCGATCGCCCCACGAGGACCGAGGACGGAATCGATGCCTGGCCGATCGAGACGTTCCTCGAGGCTCTCCGCGAAGACCGCCTATGGCCCTGAGCGGATCGAGAATGGTGCAGAGCCGTGGCAGCCTAGGGCGCGGGTATCAGCTGTCTGCGGGGTGGTCCCCCGCTTCGCCAGGCTCGACCCGCTCCGGCGGGTCTTGTCGTTTGTAGGGCTACGGAGTCGAAGAGCAGGGGAGAGCGAAGACGCCTTTGAGCGACGTCGCGCTTTCCACGCCGGGGACACGGGCGTCGTTTCGGAAAAGGACATCCGGAACATTCACCCGAAAGACTCCGTCGGGGCATTTGGCGGAGAGGTAGCTGTGTTCCGTGCTCTTGCTGACGAAGCTCCGCTCGACCTTGAGCTTGAAGTCGAGCAGCGAGCCATCTCCATCGAGAATCCGCGGGATCCTCCAGACGGTGTGCAGGCCGGAGTACACGCGCCTGGTGGTCACGCGGCTGACCACGGGCACCCGGTTGGGCCCGACCGCGCTCTGGACGAAGAGCTTCGTTTCACCACCGACGGTGCCGCCGTTGAAGAGGGTGAGTGGAGCCTTGAGGATGGTTTCCGAGGATGCCAACCCGACGTGGGCCACCCCGGTGCCGACGATCGCGCCTCGGCAGAGGCCGCGAGCGTCGGCTACATCGCGGCTTTCGAGCAGGCGCCGGCGACAGACAGGCAGGCCGCTCGCATCGATGGCCACGTCTTTATCGACATCAGCGACCACTTCGTGCAGGGCGACCGGATGGCCACCCCCTTCCATGGCGATCGTGCCGTGAATCTCGAGGCCAATCGGCGCAAGCTCGTGAGCAGGCAGCCTCTTCGGTATGACAGCACCATCGGGCTTGAATTCCACATGTCCGGGACAGCCCGGCCGAGGAAGAGTAGAGCGAAGACAGGTGGTTATGTATCGCTCGGCGCGTGCGGCTGCGCTGACATTGACCAGTATCAGCGCAATCGCCGACATCAGGCCCAGAATGAGACTTATTTTCCTGACGGCGCTACCTCCCCTTGCTCCGAATAGCCGTGATGCCAAGGCTAACCATCAGTTTGGCGGCTACCCCGGCATAGACCGCGGCGTTCACGAGCGGGTTGTGCTCCGGTGCGTCGAAGCGGCGGTAGAAGCGGCCCATACCACGGTGAAAGGCGATTTCCTGGCGCGGGGCGCGGCGGCCGGCGCTGGAGCCGCCCTTGACGTGCAGGGCGGTGCCGGCGGGCTCGTAGAAGATCTTCCAGCCGGCGTCCCAGAAGCGGTGACACCAGTCGAGGTCCTCCATATAGAGCCAGTAGCCCTCGTCGAGCGGGCCTACCTCGCGGACCGCCTCGGCCCGGCAGAGCATGAAGGCGCCGTTGACCGCGTCGACCTCGCCCGGCTCGTCGTCGCCGAGCTGCGTCGCCCGGTACTGGCTGAGCGCCCCCGAGGCGCCCTCGGTGCGGCCGATCCCGGTGAAGTGGGCGAGGGCGCTGAGCGGAGTGGGGAAGGAGCGCTTGCAGGCGTGGTCGAGGGCACCGGACTCGGTCACCAGCTTCACCCCGACCATCCCGATCCGCTGCTCTGAGAAGAGGCGCCCGAGGCCGGCGTCGAGCGTTCCCGCGTAGACCTCGGTGTCGGGATTGAGCAGCAGCACCGCTCGCGCCTCGCTCTCGCGCAGGGCGAGGTTGTTGGCGGCGGAGAAGCCGATGTTGGCCTGGCGGATCAGCCGCACCGCCGGGAACTCGCGTTCGACCATGTCGGGGGTCGAGTCGGGGCTGCCGCTGTCGACGACGGTGACCCGCATCTCTCCCCCCGCGGGATGCTCCGCCAGCGAACGCAGGCATTTGCGCAGCAGCCTTTCGGCGCCATGGCTGACGACGATCACATCGAGGTCGAGCGGACCTGTCATCGCCGTGAGGCTAGTGCGAGCCCTCGCCGCGCACGATCGCGGCGGGGGTACGCAAGAGGATCGCCAGGTCGCCGGCGACCGAGATGTTGTCGAGGTAGTCGCGCTCCATCGCCAGCCGCTCCTCGAAGGTCAGGTCGGCGCGGCCGTAGACCTGCATCGGCCCAGTCATGCCCGGCTTGACCGCGAGGCGGATCCGCTGGCGCTCGTCGTAAAGGGCGACCACCGCTTCCTCCTCCGGCCGCGGCCCGACGAGCGACATGTCGCCGCGCAGGACGTTGACGAACTGGGGCAGCTCGTCGAGGCTGAAGCGCCGCAGCATGCGGCCAGCGCGGGTCACGCGCGGGTCGTCGGCGATCTTGAAGGCGGGCTCCTTGAGCTTCTCGAGGTCGACCAGTTCGCTCAGCTGCTCCTCTGCCCCCGGCACCATCGTGCGAAACTTGAGCACGGTGAACGACTTGCCGTCCTTGCCGGCTCGTCGCTGGCAGAAGAGGACCGGGCGGCCGGAGTCGAGCAGGATCAGCAGGGCGCTGACGAGGAACACGGGGGAGAAGAGGACCAGCATGAAGGCGCTGATCGTCACGTCCATGATCCGCTTCAGCGCTTCGGTCGAGCGCGGCGGGTCGGAGAAGCGGAAGTCGAGAACGGGCAGCTCGGCGAGCCGGTTCAGCTCGATCCCCGGGCCGAGCAGGCCGAAGTGCTGGGGCAGGAAGGTCAGCGCCAGGCCAGCCGCCTTGCACTGCTCGATCAGCCGCTCGGCCGCCGCCTCGCTCATCTCCTGCTCGGTGACGATCACCCGCTCGACCTGCTGGTCATGCGCAACCCGGGGGATGTCGGCGATCGTGCCGAGCCGCGGCAGGCTGCCGGCGGACCGTTCGTCGCGGTCCTCGCCGCGGGGCGCCAGGTAGCCGACCAGGTGCAGACGGGTCTCGGGATGGGTGGCGACCCGCCGTGCGACCACTGCCACAGCTGCGGCCGGACCGACGACTATCCCGGTTGCAGCGCCGGCCAAGCGGTGCCAGAAGAAGCGCAGGACGGCGCGCGAGGCGAAGGCGCCGACAAGCGCGCCGAGGCCGACGGCGATCGCGCTGGCCGCGGGCATGGGGCCGACGGGGCTCAACGCCAGTAGGCCATCCAGCGCCAGGGTCCCCAGCGCGGCCGCCGAGATCAGGCTGGAGATCTCGTCGAGGGTGCTGTGGCGGATGCGGCGGTGGTCGTGGTCGTAGAGGCCGTGCAGCTTCAGCACGAGGATCCAGACCGGGCTGAACATCGTCGCCCAGAAGAGCGTGCCGACGTCGGTCTGCGGGCTCGCCGCGGTGACGATGCAGAGCGTCGCCACCAGCGTCAGCCAGTCGCCGGTCGCCAGCATCCGGCGCAGCAGCGAGCCGCGCCGCCGCGCCCCGCTCGGGCCGGTCAGCCCCAGTCGCGTGGCCCGCTCGGTCCTGCCGCCGCGCGGCTGCGATCCCGGCGGTTGCGCCGGCGAGGACGTGCGCGATGCGGTCTCCTGCGCTTTGGTCGTCATCGTGGGATCACCCACAGCTCGGTCTCCCGCGGAGGCACTTTTCCAGCGGATTCAGGCGGCGAGCGTGTTCGAGATCGGCTCTGGCCGCCGCTCGGTCGCCTGCCTCTTCCTCGACTCTAGAGCGTAGGTAGTAGTACTGCCAGTTCCGGTCCTCGCGGTCGATCGCTTGCGTCAGCCGTTCGGTCGCGACGTCGTATTCGCCCTGGCTCTCGGCAATCAGCCCCAGCTGGACGTAAGGCGTCGCCGCAAAAGGCTCGATCGAGCGGGCGGTCTTGGCGTGGTCGACGGCGCTGGTCAGGTCTCCCGACCCCGCGGCGCTCTGGCTGGCATCGATCTCCCGTTCGACCAGCAGCGGGCCGATCAATGCCACGGCGGAGATCCAGGCGATCGCCAGGGCGGCGACGGCGAGCCCAAAGCGGCGCTCTTCGGCCCGCGCCGCCTCTCCGGCGGCAAGCGCGACGCCGCCTTGGTTGGAGGACAGCTGCGCGCAGCGGGCTGCCACCAGCACCCCCGAGGTGAGGAAGAAGACTGCGCCGAGGCCGGGCAGTTCCCAGAACCAGTCGAGGCCGGCGCCGATCGCGAAGGCGAGCGTGGTCGCGAAGAGGACCGCATTGCGCTCACGCTGAGGGTGCGGCGCGGCTCGCCAGGCCGCAAAGCCGGTCCACAGCATCGTCCCGACGAGGCCGAGGACGAGCAGGCCGCCGAGCACGCCGAGCTCGGCGAACGCTTCCAGGTAGAGCGAGTGGGCGTTGTGCACCGCCTGCGGGATCGAACGGTGTCGCTCCCAGGCAAACTCATACGTGCCCGCGCCGATCCCGAGCGCCGGCTTTTCCTCGAAGGCGTCGATCGCGACCCGGTAGAAGTCATGCCGCCCGGCGCCGCTGAATTGGGAGAAATGCGTCGCGGGATCGCTGGGGAACTCGACTTCCGAGCTGGAGAACTGATTCCAGGCGTGGCCCCCGACCGCGATCGCGGCGCCGATGGCCACCAGCGCGGCGACCGCCGCGATCCAGCGCAGCGTCGTCGGGTTGCGCGAGAGCGCCAGCGCCCGGCCGGTCAGCCGTCCTTCCTGCCGCTCGAGCCGCCGCACGGCGGCGAAGAGCGCCAGCGAGAGGCCGGTTCCCGCCAGCAGGATCAGCAGCGCCGTCACCCCCTGGTCGACCGCGGCTTGGTTGCCGATGCTGTCGGCGATGCTGCTGTGTGCCTGTACGTAGAGCACCCCGGGCAGCGCCCCGATCGCCCCGATCGCGAACGCTCCCAGCAGCCACAGGCGGTCCCGTGAGAGGGCGACGGTGCAACCGACGGCGATCGCCAGGGCCAGCAGGCCGCCGCGCGAGTAGGTGAAGTAGAGGGCGAGCAACGTCGCTGGCAGCAGCCCGGCTGCGGCCCAGCGCAGGGCGGCGAAACCGGAGTGGCGGCTCATCCAGAGCAACAGCGCCGCGCCGATTCCGAAGGCGGCGCCGTCGGCATTCCAGTAGCCGAGTGGATAGGCGAGCCGGGAGGTGCTGACGAAGGAGTCATCGACGACGAGCACGTGCGGCAGCAGGCGGCTGGCGAGGCCGAGCAGCACGACGATGGCGAGGGAAATTGCCAGGCCTTCAGCGAAACGTTGGCGCCTCAGGTCGGTTTGGGCGATCAGGAACGCGGCTATGAAGAAGCCGAGGTAGACCAGGATCCGGTCCGCCTCGATAAAGCTCAGCTCGACTGAGCCCGACCAGAGGGATGAGATTGCCGACAGCACGGAGACAGCCAGCAGCAACCCGGTCGCCCAGTAGAACGGTCTCGCCAGCACCGCGCGCGAGGCGACGCCGAGCAGGATCAGCGCGACGACCACGAGCCATACCGCAAGCCCTGCGATGTGCCGATCGCCGACTTCAAATCCCCCGCCGGCCAGCGCCAGACCGACGATCAGGGCGACCGGAGCAAGTAACGCCGCACTTTGCTCTAACCTACCGCGCCATGTTTGGGACGCGCCAAATCTCGGCCCCCGCTCGGGGCCGCTCCATACTTGCTCTGTCAGCGCTTGCTCTGCTCGCATTCTGCTGCCTGCCGGTGTTCGCTCAAGCCTCGTCGCAGGGCTTGGAATACCAGAACGCCCCCCCCACGGTAAACGGCAAGCCCCCCAGCGAATCGAACTTGCATCCAGGGTCTCCGACCAGCGGGGGCGGCGGGGGTGGCGGTGGTGGCAACAACGGCGGCGTCAATAGTGGCGGGAATGGCGGCGGCGCGAAGGGCTCCGCGACCAATCCCAGCGGCGGAGGCGGCGGCAACGGCCAGGGCCACGGCCAGGTCAACCAGGGCCAGGGCGGCGGGGCGGGCAACGGCTCCGGTCAGAATCTCGCCAGCACCGCCGAACCGGGCTCCGACAGCGGCAGCTCCTCGCCGCTGGTGCCGATCCTGATCGTGATCGTCCTGCTCGCCGCGGGTTCTGTCGCCTTCGTGATGATTCGACGGCGTCGGGCGGCCGCGGCAGGTTCCGCCGGGACCGGAGAGCCAGGTTCCGGGGAGCCGAAATCCCCCGATGTCCCGGGGGCTCCCGGCTCATCCGGTTCCTCGCCGTCGCCCGAGGCGAGCTAGTCAAATGTATGAGCCCCATGGAAGCCCGCTGCGGCGGGCTCGCCTACTGCTAGCGACTTTTGCCGTCGCCGCCCTCGGCACGATGGCGTTCGCTTCGGCCGCTTCGGCGCTGCCTGCCAACTTCTGGGGCGTCGTGCCCCAGGTTCCGCCAAGCGTCCAGGATCTGCAGCGGCTGAAGCGGGGCGGAGTCGACAGCATCCGCGTTCCCGTCTCGTGGGGGTCGGTGCAGCCGGAAAGAGGTAACGAATGGGACTGGTCCGACGCCGACGCTCTGATCGGGGCTGCTGCGGCGGCACGCCTCAACGTGCTCCCCTTCCTCTCGACCGCGCCCGGCTGGGCGGTGCCGACTGACCGCCGCTTCGACAGCCCGAAGTTCCTTCCGGTCCGCAACGGCAAGCAGCGCTCTGGCTGGAGCCGTTTCGTCACCGAAGCGATCCATCGGTATGGGCCGAACGGCGCCTTCTGGCGAGAAAACCCACAACTGCCGGTGCGGCCGATTCGCCTCTGGCAGGTCTGGAACGAGCCCAACTTCAAGTACTTCGTCGCGCAGCCGAACCCGGCTGAATACGGCAAGCTCGTCAACCTCACCTACGCCGCGGTCAAGGCGGCCGATCCGGGGGCAAGACTGATCCTCGGCGGCCTCTTCGCGCGGCCGATCGAGGCGACCTTCCACGTGCGGCCCCCGCAGGCCTACTTCGCCTCCACGTTCCTGGAACAGCTCTACGCCAGCACGCCTGGCATCAAGTCGAAGTTCGAGGGAATCGCCCTGCACCCATACACGGGCAGTTGGAAGAACCTTCCCGGCCGGATCGAAGAAGTGCGCCGCGTACTGGTCGCCAATCACGACGCTGGCAAGGATCTCTACATCACCGAGATGGGCTGGAGCTCCGAACCGCCCCAGCCTCACAACAGCTTCGCCAAAGGGGTCAACGGCCAGGCCAGGGAACTGAAGGGCGCCTTTCGTCTGCTCAGCGCCAACCAGAGTCGCTGGCACCTGCAGGGCGTGTACTGGTTCTCCATCGGCGACTACGCCGGTCTCTGCAACTTCTGCGGGGGTTCCGGGCTCTTCCACGAAGGCAAGCCGAAGCCCGCATGGAGCGCCTACATGCACTTCGCCCGCTGATAGATCCGCCGACCGCGCGCCGAGCGTAAGATCGGTGGGTTGAGCACTCGCCCGAAAGCACGCGTGAAATCTGACCCGCTGGCGCCTTTCAGCGCTCCGGTCAGGCGCTGGTTCGAAACCTCCTTCGAGGGGCCGACGCCCGCCCAGGCGGGTGGCTGGGAGGCGATCGCGGGTGGCGCCAACGCGTTGATCTGCGCCCCGACCGGCTCCGGCAAGACGCTCGCCGCCTTCCTCTGGGGCATCGACAAGCTCTCGCGCTCGGCGGAGCTTGGCCAGGGTGTGAAGCTGGTCTATGTCTCGCCCTTGAAGGCGCTCTCCTATGACATCGAGCGCAACCTGCGGGCGCCGCTGCGCGGGATCGGGGCCGACATCTCGGTCGGCCTGCGCACCGGCGACACCAGCCAGAAAGAGCGCCGGGCGATGCGCAAAACGCCGCCAGACATCCTCATCACCACCCCCGAGTCGCTCTACCTGATCCTCTCCTCGGGCGCCCGCGAGATCCTCACCGGGGTCGAGGCGGTGATCGTCGACGAGATTCATGCGGTTGCCCAGTCAAAGCGCGGGTCGCATTTGGCGCTGACTCTGGAGCGGTTGGACCATCTGGTCAGGGACCATGCGGCCTCAGCCGCGGGTCCTGTCGCGCCGGAGGGGGTGTCCCCCCGATCGCTGGGTTCCTCGCCGGACGGTGGTGCGGCTCTCACGGAGCCAGCTGGGCGAGGAACAGGACGCCGCGGCCGGGGGGACACCCCCTCCGGCGCGCCACCCGCGGGAGATGCGCCAGTGGTCCAGCGCATTGGGCTCTCAGCTACGCAGCGGCCGTTGGAGCGGATTGCGAAGTTCCTGGTCGGTTCTAAGAGAGATTGCGAGATCGTGGATGCGGGGGTGGCTAAGGAGCTGGACCTGGAGATCGTCGTTCCTGTTGAGGACATGTCGGAACCGGGAGCTCCCAGCTTTCCCAATGCGGATGGCAACCCCACGGAGGGCGAGCCGCTCGCTCACGTCCGCTCGATCTGGCCAGCCATCTACCCCGAGCTCCTCAAGCTCGTCCAAGAACACAACTCAACGATCATCTTCGTAAACGCCCGCCGAGCAGCTGAGCGCTTGGCGAAGCGCTTGAACGAGCTCGCCCTCGAACAAGCTCCAGGAGAGCTTCCCGCAACCGAGCACGCCGGTCATTCAAACCCCCCTCCCGTGGGTGGCGCGGACATGGGGGAACCGTCCGCGACAGGACCCGCGGCTGAGGGGTCTGAGCCCATGCTGGAGATCGCGCGAGCCCATCACGGATCGTTGTCCCACGAAGAGCGCCTCGTAGTAGAGGAGATGCTCAAGTCCGGGCAGCTTCCCTGTCTCGTCGCGACGTCGTCCCTGGAGCTGGGCATCGACATGGGCGCCGTAGACCTCGTGATCCAGGTCGAGTCGCCGAAGTCGGTCAGCCGAGGGTTGCAGCGGGTCGGTCGCGCCGGCCATTCGCTGGGCGAGGTCAGCCGCGGCCGCATCTTCCCCAAGTTCCGCGCCGACCTGCTCGAGTGCGCCGTCGTCGCCCGCCGCATGCGCGAAGGCGCGATCGAGGAGACGGTTATCCCGCAGAACCCGCTCGACGTGCTCGCCCAGCACCTGGTCTCGATGGCGGCGATGGACGAGTGGGAGATCGACGAGGTCGAGCGCGTCGTCACCGCGACCGAGCCCTTCGGCGAGCTCTCGCGCGAGCAGCTGGAGAACGTGCTCGACATGCTCGACGGCCGCTACCCCTCCGACCGCTTCGCCGAGCTGCGCCCGCGGATCGTCTGGGACCGCACGCGCGGCACCATGCACGGCCGCAAAGGCGCCCGCCAGCTCGTCGTCACCAACGCCGGCACGATCCCCGACCGCGGCCTCTACGGCGTCCACCTGCCCGACGGCCGCCGCGTCGGCGAGCTCGACGAGGAGATGGTCTACGAGGCGCGCCCCGGCCAGACCTTCCTGCTCGGCGCGACGACCTGGCGGATCGAGGAGATCACCCGCGATCGCGTCATCGTCACCCCGGCGCCGGGCCTGCCCGGCGCGGTGCCCTTCTGGAAGGGCGACGGGATCGGCCGCCCGGCCGAGCTGGGGCGGGCGATCGGCGCCTTCTCGCGCGAAGCGGTCTCGCGCGAGCCGAAGGAGCTGGCGAAGGAGTACGACCTCGATCGCCGCGCCGCCGAGAACCTCGTCGCCTACCTACGCGAGCAGCAGGCGGCGACCCGGGTCGTCCCCTCCGACGAGACGATCGTGGTCGAGCGCTTCCGCGACGAGATCGGCGATTGGCGGCTCTGCGTGCTCTCGCCCTTCGGCGGCCGCGTCCACTCCGCTTGGGGCTTGGCCCTCGGCCAGAAGATCCGCGAGGAGCACCAGCTCGAGGCCGACGCGATCTGGTCCGACGACGGCATCGTCATCCACCTGCCCGACGCCGACGAGCCGCCGTCCGCCGACCTGATCATGGTCGAGCCCGACGAGCTCGAGGACCTGGTCGTGCGCGAGCTCTCCGGCTCGGCCCTGTTCGGCGCCCGCTTCCGCGAGAACGCCTCGCGCTCGCTCTTGATCCCGCGCGCCTACCCGGGCAAGCGCACGCCGCTCTGGCAGCAGCGGCTCAAGTCGCAGAGCCTGCTCGAGGTCGCCCGCGACTTCCCCCGCTTCCCGGTCATCCTCGAGACCTACCGCGAGTGCCTGCGCGACGTGCTCGACATCCCCTCGCTGCAGGGGATCCTCACCGACCTGCAGTCGCGCAAGCTCAGCCTGGTCGAGGTCGAGACCCCGACCGCCTCGCCCTTCGCCTCCTCGCTGCTCTTCGACTACGTCGCCACCTATATGTACGAGGGGGACACGCCGAACGCCGAGCGCCGCGCCGCCGCTCTCTCGCTCGACCGCGACCTGCTGCGCGAGCTGCTCGGCCAGGAGGAGCTGCGCGAGCTGATCGACCCCGAGGCGCTGGTCGAGGTCGAGGCGCAGCTTCAGCACCGCACCGAGGCCGGCCGCGCCGGCGACCGCGACGCACTGCAGCAGCTGCTGCGCAACCTCGGCGACCTCACGGCGGAGGAGTGCGCCGAGCGGGTCGCCGAGGGCTACTCGGCCGCCTCGATGCTGGAGAAGCTGGTCGCCGAGCGCCGCGTCGCACCGATCCGCGTCGCCGGCGAGGAGCGCTACATCGCGGGCGAGGACGCCGGCCTCTACCGCGACGCGCTCGGCGTCCCGCCGCCGGCAGGGCTGCCCGAGACCTTCCTCGAGGACCATCCCGACGCGATGCGCGCCCTGGTCCGCCGCTACGCGCGCACCCACGGACCGTTCCCGACCGCCCAGCTCGCCGAGCGCTATGGTGTCGATCCGGCGCCGGCGCTGCGCGAGCTGGAGCGCGAAGGGGCGCTGATCCGCGGCGAGCTCTTGCCCGGAGGCAGCGAGCGCGAGTGGTGCGACTCCGACGTCCTGCGCCGCGTGCGGCGGGCCAGCCTCGCCCACCTGCGCCGCGAAGTCGAGCCCGCCGCTCGCGACCGCTTCGCCCGCTTCCTGCCGAGCTGGCAGAACGTCGACTCCCACCGCGCCGCCGGCGCCGGCCCCGACCGGTTGCGCGACGCGCTGGTGCCGCTGCAGGGCGTCGCGCTGACGCCCAAGACCTGGGAGGAGGACGTGCTGCCGCGTCGCCTCGGCGCCTACTCGCCGGCCTGGCTCGACGAGCTCTGCACCAGCGGCGAGGTGGTCTGGATCGGAGCGGGAGCGCGCGGTCGCGGCGACGGCCGCATCGCCCTCTACTTCCGCGAGGACGTGCGCCTCGCCGGCCCGCCCCCGGCCAACGCAAAGCTGGAGCGTGCCGAGGGCGCCCCCCAGGAGGCGATCCGCGAGCGGCTCCTCGCCGGGCCGTCGTTCTGGCTCGACCTGTTAGCCGACCTCGACTTCCCCGCCGAGGAGCTGCACAGCGCGCTTTGGGATCTGGCCTGGTCCGGCGAGGTGACGAACGACGCCTTCGCGCCTCTGCGCGCGCCGCGGCTGCGCGCCGTGCCCGCGCACGAGCGCCAGGGGCGGCGCTTCGCCCGCCGGCGCTCGGGCTCCGGAGCGGCGGTGCAGGGGCGCTGGTCGCTGACCGCGCCGCTTTTCGTCGATGCGCCCGGGCCGGGCGCCAAGCTGCGCGCCCAGGCCGAGCTGATGCTCGAGCGCTACGGGATCGTCACCCGGGAGACGGTGCTGGCCGAGGGGGTCCCCGGTGGCTTCTCCACCCTCTACGCCGAGCTCGGCAACCTGGAGCTGCTCGGCACCGCCCGCCGCGGCTACTTCGTCGAGGGCCTGGGCGGCGCCCAGTTCGCCCTCGCGGGCGCGGTCGAGCGGCTGCGCTCGCTGCCCGAAGCCGACGGCTCCTTCCAGGTCCTGGCCGCGACCGATCCCGCCAATCCCTACGGCGCGGCGCTGCCCTGGCCCAAACCCCCTTCAGGGAGGCGCCCCGCCCGCGCCCCCGGCGCCCACGTCCTGCTGCGCGACGGCGAGCCAATCGTCTACGTCGAGCGCGGCGGCCGCAGCATCCTTCGCCTCGGCGAGTTGAGCGACGCGGAGTTGGCCGCTGCCATGCAGGCTCTCTCCGAGGCGGTCTCGGCAGGTCGCCTGCCCAAGCTCGGGATCGAGAAGCTCGACGGCGAGGCGGTGATCGGCTCCGGCCACGAGGAGGCGCTGCTCAGCGCCGGCTTCAGCCGCGGCCCGCGCAAGCTCACCGCCTCGGCGCGCTGACTAGCGCGCTCGACCGAGGCCGACGAGAAGGCCGATTCGATTCGCCACGATCTCGATCGTGTCTGGTGAGACCCGGCCCAGTTTGCGGCCAAGGCGGTGTACCGACATCGAACGAACCATCTCCGGCATCGCGTAACTGACCCGCTCGAGGCCTCCTTCGGGAGGCTCGACGCGGACATGCAGCTTGCTGCTCCGGTCTGTAGTCGTCAGCGGTACCGAGATCACGAGCCCCGCGGCGGACCGATTCATCGCATGAATGGAGACCACCAGCACCGGCCTCCTACCTCCCTGCTCATGGCCGACCACCGGGTCGGGGTTGCCCATGTAAACCTCACCCCGCTTGACTCCACTCCGCTTAACCGGCATCGGGTGGCCTGTCGAGAGGAGCGTCCAGCCAATCCTTCATTTCCTCGCGAATCTCGTCCCCGTACTTCCGATAGGACTCATCCATCGAGTCGAGAAGGCGTCGCTCTTCCCACAGGTCCACGGCCGCATCAACCATCTCGATCACGCTCATCCCTTCCAGTCGGGCCTCCTCGGTGAGCCGCCGCTGCGTACTCCGCCTCACCCGGATCGTGGTCGTCTCGACTTCGGCCATAGTGACAGTCTACGAATCTGTCTACAGCTATGCTGTGTGAGTTCATGCGTCTTTAAGGGCTCAGCGCGCGTTTCTCGCCCCCCGCAAGGGATAATCAAAAGCAGATGGCCGATTCGGAGGAGAGTCAGAGCCCGGTCGAGCTGCTGCGCAGCGTGCCGCTCTTCGCCGACCTCGAGCCGGGCGAGCTGGAGAGCTTCTCGCACGTCGCCGTGCCGCGCTCCTTCCCGGCCGCGACGCGGGTCTTCCACGAGGGCGACCACTCCGACGCCTGCTACATCGTCCGCTCCGGCAGCTTCCGGGTGACCCGCGAGCACTCCGACGGGCGGGCGATCACCCTCGCGACCCTTAGCCCCGGCGACATCTTCGGCGAGCTGGCGATGCTCGACGGCGAGGTGCGCTCGGCCAGCGTCGAAGCGCTCAGCGATGGTGAGCTGCTGGCCTTGCCGGCGGGCGAAGTGCGGGCCCTGCTCGCCCGCCACCCGGAGATCACCGTGAAGCTGATCGGCGCCCTGGTGCGGCGGCTGCGGGCAGCCAACGAGCGCATCTCACGCCAGTCCTTCCAGACCGTCCCCAGCCGCGTCGCCGGCGTCCTCTCTCAGCTCGTCGCCGAAGAGGCACCGCGCACAGCCGCGGGCGGCGAGATCACGATCCGCATGAACCAGTCCGACCTGGCCCAGCTCGCCGGCACCTCGCGCGAGAGCGTCAGCCGCTTCCTCGCCGACCTCGAGCGATCCGGCATCGTGCGGCCGGGTCGGGGCCGGGTCACGGTCCTGGCCCCGGGGAAACTCCGCAACTACATCTTTTAGGTGGCGGACTTCGCCAAGCGGCGCGCCGCGATGGTCGAGCGCCAGCTGCGGCGCCGGGGGATCGACGACGAGCGGGTGCTGGCTGCGATGGGAGAGGTGCCGCGGGAGGAGTTCGTCCCCGAGCGGCTGCGCGGCCGCGCCTACGCCGACACGGCGTTGCCGATCGGCGAGGGGCAGACGATCTCCCAGCCCTGGATCGTCGCCGCGATCTGCCAGGCGCTGGAGCTGGAAGGGAGCGAGCGGGTGCTCGAGGTCGGCTCGGGCTCGGGGTACTCGGCGGCTGTCCTCTCCCGACTTGCCGCCGAGGTGATCGGCGTCGAGCGACACGAGTCGCTGGCCGTGGACGCCCGCAGCACCCTCGACCGCATCGGCGCCGAGAACGTCGAGCTGCTCGTCGGCGACGGCAGCCTCGGGGTGCCCGAGCGGTCCCCGTTCGAGGCGATCGCCGTCCACGCCACCGCCCCGGCGCCGCCGCGGACGCTGCTCGCACAGCTGGCCGACGGGGGCCGCATGGTGGTGCCGATCGCCGCCGACGGGGCCGACCTGCTGACCGTCTTCCGCCGCGCCGGAGCCGAGCTGGTGCGAGAGGAGATCGCACCATGTCGCTTCGTGCCCCTGATCGGTGAGGAGGGCTTCAGTCCGGTGCAGCCCCTGCCCGATCCGTAGTTCGTACGGTCTGGCGGGACCGGGTGGGGCTCAGCAGCCGACCGGGGCCGGATCGACTTTGTCCTTGATCACTTCGCCACCGCCACCGCCGCAGTTGATCGATTTGTCCTGCTGGCCGTCGATTGCGTCGATGAAGTCGTTACCGCCTTTGCCGATGAAGGTGTCGGCGCCGAGGTGTCCGAGGAAGCTGTTGCTGCCGCTGTCGCCGATCAGCACGTCGGGTCCGTCGGATCCCTCGAGGCTCTCGTTGCTGGCGCCGACGTGGTCGGGATTGCCGCAGCCGCTGGGGCCGCCGGTGCCGCCCAGTTCGACCGTCAGCGCCGCGTTCGAGCGGCCGTAGGAGACCGTGTCGTCGCCGGGCCCGCCGTCGTAGGTGTGACCCTGGCAGACGGCCACCGAGGAGACGAGCAGGTCGTCGCCAGGCCCGCCGGTCAGCTGGTCGGCCCCGGGGTCCGCGTAGAGCACGTCGCTGCCGTCGTTGCCGATCAGCGTGTCGTTGCCGTTGTCGGGGTTGTTGTAGTTCTCGCCGGCTTCGAGCACGTCGTCGCCGGGCCCGCCGCTCAGGGTGTCCGAGCCGGCGTTGCCGTTGGCGCGGACCTGGACGCCGGTCGGGACGCTGTCGGCGATCGAGATGTTGTCGTCGCCGCCACCGCCGGTGATCACGACCAGGCCGGCCGCGGTCGACACCGCGCAGTTGACGCTGGTGCCGCTTGCCGGGGCGCAGCCTTCGCCGGCGAATATGCCGCTGCTGTCGGAGACGGTCCAGCCGCCGCCGCCGAAGGCGACCTGGATGTCGTTGGCGCCGGCGTCGCCCTGCACGATCAGGCTCGATCCGTCGAGGCCCTGGTTGAGGATCGCGAAGGTGTCGTTGGGCGGCGGCGTCGGTTCGGTGCCGCATGAGTGTTCGGTGGTGAAGCCGTCGCATTCATCGCTGCCGGCGCCCCCGAACGCTTCATCCGGGCCGCCATCGCCATCGAGGTTGTCGTCGCCGACTCCGCCGTCGAGCCGGTTGACTTCGTTGTCGCCGACGATCGTGTCGCCCTGTGGCGAGCCGACCACGTCCTCGAAGCCCTGCAGGCTGTCGTGGCCGTCGCCTTTGGACTTGCCGGTTTCGAGGTCGACGGTGACGCTGCCGCGGGTCGCGCTCGCGTAGGAGACGATGTCCTGGCCGCCGCCGCCGCCGTTCAGCGTGTCTTCGCCGCTGTCGCCGCGGACGACGTCGTCATTGCCTTCGCCGCCGTCGGCGTTGTCGCTGCCGGCGCCGCCCATGACCAGGTCGGTGCCGCCGCCGCCTTCGAGGCTGGGATCGTCGCCCGGGCCGCCTTCGAGCTTGTCTTCGCCTTCGCCCCCGTCGAGCCGGTCGTTGCCCTTTTCGCCGTAGAGCCAGTCGTTGCCGCCTTCGCCGGCCTCTTCGTCTGAGCCTTTCTCGCCGATCAGCACGTCGCCTTCGGCGCCGCCGAGCATGTGGTCGGGTCCTTTGCCGCCGCGAAGTTCGTCGCTGCCGGCCCCGCCGAGCAGGCTGTCGCTGCCGTCGGCGCCCTTGAGAGCGTCGTTGCCCCCGCCGCCGTCGATGTGGTCGGAGCCGCTGTCGCCGGCCAGCCGGTCGTCGCCGCCTTCGCCGTAGAGCGCGTCGAAGCCGCGCCCGCCGTGGATCGTGTCGTTGCCTGGGCCGCCGCAGATCGTGTCGTTGCCGTTGGGCCCGCCGGAGATCTTGTCGTCGCCGCCGCCGCCGTAGATCACGTCGCTGGCCTTCTTGCCGACGATCACGTCGTTGCCCGGCGTGCCGACGATCGTCGCGTGCTTGCCGTGGCAGGTTGCGGCCGAGGCCTGGCTTGCGCCGGCCAGGGCGAGTGCCAGGGCCGCGCAGGCGCAGAGTGCCGCGAAGCGCCTTGTCAGGTGGGTCGAAGCGAACAGCATCGCTCTCCCATCGACGCTTCAGGGTCGGCCTACACCCCGTCTAGTACAGACGTCCAGACGCCCGAATGCGTCGTTGCAACGCCCTTCAGATACGCTCGCAGCGCGATGCGAGGCGGGATCTACGTGCTCAACTTCTATTCCACGGTTTTCGTCGACCAGCTCAAGCGCGGTCGCAAGACGGCGACGATCCGGCTCGGCGACAAGACCAGCAAGTACGAGCGCGGCCAGGTGGTCTGGATCACCGTCGGCTTTCGCCACAGCCCGCGCGAGAAAATCTTCGCCGCCTGCATCGACGACGTCGAGGTGAAGAAGGTCGGCGACCTCTCGCCGCGCGACATCGAGCACGACAACCCGGAGTTCCGCCGGCTCGAGGACGAGGTCAAGTTCCTCGAACAGATCTACGGCCGCACGATCGGCCCCGACGACATCGTCACCGTGATCCGCTTCTCGCAGATCGTCGAGCCCCCGGGCGCGCACTTCGGCAATGGAGAGACGCCGCACCACAATTGATCGCAGAGCGCGCCGCTCCCGTATCCCGTCTCAATGGCCGACTACGCATTTCTCACCACCTGGTTGCTCGACTCGCCACGCGAGCCCGTCTGGGAGGCGATCTACGACCAGGCGCGCTGGCCCGAGTGGTGGCGCGGGGTCGAGGAGGTCGAGGAACGGAACGGCGGAAACGGCGACGGCATCGGCGCCGTCTCGCGGATGGTCTGGAAGAGCCTCTTGCCCTACCGGGTCGAGTTCGAGGTGACGACGACGCACATCGAGCGGCCCTACCTGCTGCAGGCCGATGCGGTCGGCGAGCTGGCCGGGATCGGTCGCTGGCGGCTCTACGAGCAGGACGGCGCCACCGCCGTCCTCTACGAGTGGAACGTCTCGACGACGAAGCCGTGGATGAACCTGCTGGCACCGGTCGCTCGGCCGGCCTTCGAGTGGAACCACGACTGGGTGATGTCCCACGGCGCCACCGGCATCGCCAAGCTGCTCGGCTGCAAGCTGCTCGCCAGCGGTTAGGGATTCGCCTCGCCGGAGTCACCCGCAGCGCGCGTACCGCTATCTTTACATTCTGTTGGCACTCACCTGTGTAGAGTGCCAACGCCCGGAGACCGCTGAAACGGCTCTGAGGCGCGGAATTCACGACTTTGACCAGTAAATCACCCATAACGGAGGTTCACGGATGAAGCTGAAGCCCCTCGGGGACCGGCTGATCGTCAAGCCGATCGAGGAGGAGGAGACGACCGCAAGCGGCATCGTCCTCCCCGACACGGCCAAAGAGAAGCCGCAGAAGGGCAAGGTCGTCGCCGTAGGCGATGGCGCAATCAAAGAGGACGGCAGCCGCCAGCCGCTCGACGTGAGCGATGGCGACGAAGTCCTCTATTCCAAATACGGCGGCACCGAGGTCACCGTCGAGGGCGACGACCTGCTCGTGCTGCGTGAGTCGGACGTCCTCGCCAAGCTCGGCTAGACCCCCGCCACCAGGACTTAGAGACACCAAGGAGGAAGGAAACCAATGGCTCACAAGGAGCTGAAGTACAAGGAGGAGGCACGCGGGGCCCTGCAGGCCGGCGTCGATGCAGTCGCCGACGCCGTCAAGGTCACCCTCGGCCCGAAAGGCCGTTACGTCGTGCTCGACAAAAAGTTCGGCGCGCCGACGATCACCAACGACGGCGTCACCATCGCCCGCGAGATCGAGGTCGAGGACGTCTTCGAGAACCAGGGCGCCCAGCTGGTCCGCGAGGTCGCCACGGCGACCAACGACGTGGCCGGTGACGGCACCACGACGGCGACCCTGCTGGCCCAGACGATCGTTCGCCACGGCCTCAAGAACGTCGCCGCCGGGGCAAACCCGCTGGCCCTGCGCCGCGGGATCGAGAAGGCCGTCGACGACGTCGTCGACAACCTGCGCAACAAGCAGTCCAAGGAGGTCGCCGGCAAGGAGCAGATCGCCCGTGTCGCCGCCATCTCCGCCGCCGACGATGAGATCGGCAACGTGATCGCCGACGCGATCGAGAAAGTCGGCAAAGACGGCGTAGTCAACGTCGAGGAGGGCCAGACCTTCGGCATGGAGCTGGAGTTCACCGAGGGGATGCAGTTCGACAAGGGCTACATCTCCCCGTACATGGTCACCGACCAGGACCGCATGGAGGCCGTGCTCGAGGACCCCTACGTCCTCATCGCCAACCAGAAAATCGGCTCCGTGCGGGACATCCTGCCGGTGCTCGAGCAGGTGATGCAGGGTGGCAAGCCGCTGTTGATCGTCGCCGAGGACGTCGAGGGCGAGTGCCTCGCGACCCTCGTCGTCAACAAGCTGCGCGGCACGTTCACCGGCGTCTCGGTCAAGGCGCCGGGCTTCGGCGACCGCCGCAAGCGGATGCTCGAGGACATCGCGATTCTCACCGGTGGCGAGGTGATCACCGAGGAGATGGGGCTCAAACTGGAGAACACCCAGCTGTCCCAGCTCGGCAAGGCGCGTCGCGTCGTCGTCTCCAAGGACACGACGACGATCATCGACGGCGCCGGCGACGCCGAGGACATCAAAGGCCGGATCAACCAGATCAAGCAGGAGATCGAGAACACCGACTCCGACTTCGATCGCGAAAAGCTCCAGGAGCGTCTCGCCAAGCTGGCCGGCGGTGTTGCCGTGGTCAAGGTAGGCGCCGCCACCGAGACCGAGATGAAGGAGAAAAAGCACCGCGTCGAGGACGCCCTGCAGGCGACCCGTGCGGCGCTCGAGGAGGGAGTCGTGCCGGGCGGCGGCGTCGCGCTGCTGAACGCGCAGAGCGACCTCGATCCCGACAAGCTCGACGACCCGGATGAGGTCACTGGCGCGCGCATCGTGCACCGCTCGCTCGAGGAGCCGGTCCGCCAGATCGCCGAGAACTCCGGCCTGGAGGGCTCGGTCGTCGTCAACGAGGTCCGCGCGCTGAAGCCGGGCGAAGGACTCAACGCGGCAACGGGTGAGTACGGCGACCTGATCAAGGCCGGCGTGATCGACCCGACGATGGTCACGCGCTCGGCGCTGCAGAACGCCGCCTCGATCGCCAAGAACATCCTCGTGACCGAGGCGATCATCGCCGAACCGCCGGAGAAGGAAGGCGCCGGCGGTGGAATGCCCGGCGGCGGCATGCCGGACATGGGCGGGATGATGTAACGACGCCGGGAATTCGGCTCGACGCCTCCCCGCGCGCGCCTGACGGCGCCGGGGCGGCGCCGGGCGGCGTCCTCAGAGGCCCGGATAGCCCTGCTATCCGGGCCTCTTGCGTCCTGGCCCGACTTGCCGCGGCGCTCGCCAGTCGCACACGCTGAGTCGCCGAGACGAATTCCCGGCGTCAGGGAATCGCCAGGACTTCTTCCATCCTTCTCGGCTCCACGCCCAGCTCCTCCGCGTCCGCCGTGCCGCGCTCGCTCGTCATCGACACCTCCATCAGCTCCGCCTCCTCCCAGGTTGCGAACACGGCCTCGCCGAAGACGTTGCGGAGTCCGATCAGACCGGCGCGGATCAGCGGCAGGGGAATGTGCACGAGCGGCCGTGGCCGCCCGGCGACGCGGCTGACCAGGTCCGACATCTCGTCGTAGCTGAGCGTCTCCGGCCCGGCCAGCTCGTAGCGGCCACGGGAGTCAGGGGTATCACGGTCGAGCGCCGCGACCACGCAGCGGGCGGCGTCCGCCGCCCAGATCGGCTGGAAGCGGGCCTGTCCGTCGCCGGAGACCGGCAGGACCGGCAGGAACGAGAAGCGGCGCAGCAGCGTCACCCACGGGTCGCTGCGGTCGTAGACGATCGAGGGGGCGAAGATCGTCGTCTCCAGCGACGAGGAAGCGATTGCCTGCTCGGCAAGCCACTTGGCGCGGAAGAAGCGGGTGCGCTGGGAGGCGGCGGCGTCGAGCGCGCTGAAGAAGGCAAAGCGGCGCACGCCGCTGCGCTCGGCGGCACGCAGCAATCGCACCGTCGCCAGCCCGTTCAGCTCCTCGATCCGGTGCGGCGGCTGGTCACGGATCGTCGCCGCCAGGTGGATCACCGTGTCGACTCCGCGCAGCGCCTGGCGCAGCAGATAGGGGTCCGACATCTCGCCGAGGTCGCCGAGCGCGATCTGCACGTCGACCCGGTGCGCGCCGAGCCGGCGCGGCTCCCGCACCAGGCAGCGCACGTCCTCGCCGCGCTCGAGCAGCAGCGGCAGCAGGCGCGATCCGATGCTTCCCGTGGCGCCGGTCAGGAGCAGCATGGGCACATCATCCCGAACGCCGCCTTGCGACCCTCCGCGCATGGGAATCCCTAAAATGTCTGCTCGCGCCTGGCAGGGTCCGAATGCCCGCCCGGCACCGCAAAGTCGAACCAGGAGAAAGCATCGAATGACCTACGTCATCGCCGAGCCGTGCATAGGCCAGAAGGACAACTCGTGCGTCGAGGTCTGTCCGGTGGACTGCATCCACCCGACTCCGGACGAGCCCGACTACGACTCGGTCGAGATGCTCTACATCGACCCCGACGAGTGCATCGACTGCGATGCCTGCGTCGAGGCCTGCCCGGTCGATGCCTGCTTCGCCGAGGACCAGCTCCCCGCCGAGTGGGCCAAATACGCCGAGATCAACGCCGAGTACTACAAGAGCAAATCCGCCGCCTAAGGTCTAGGTAGCCCCTCTCCGCCGCAAGGGATGCAGCGTGAAAAGCGCCGCCCGGGCGGTCGCTACGATCTGGCTATGACCAAGGCTGACCTGCATGAGCAGATCGAGTCGATGACTGAGGAGGAAGCAGCGGAGGTGAAGCTCATCTTCGCGCCGGACTGGCCCTCCAAGGCGACCTCCATCGAGGAGATTCGCAAGCGGACCGGGACTTCGCCGATGAGTTCCGAGGAATTCGACCGGCACTTCGGATCCCTGCCCACCGACGGCGAGGGATAGGCGGTTGTGAGCGCGGGCGCGGGTCCGCGCTTTGAAGTCCGGGTGGTCGATGAGGTGATTGCGGAGGATCTTGCCCGCTGCACACCGGCCGCGCGAGCAGCGATCGAGTCGATGGTGGCGACGCTGCGCAATGAGGGTATTCCGCGCGACTGGCTTCGGCGCGACAGGGAGGCCAAGAAACCGGCTCTTGTGCTGGTCGCGGTGGGCGAGCGCCACCCGGCGCGACCGTGGAAACCCAGCGTCTATGAGATCGCGCATCGCCGGATCAACAGCTAACCGTCGCCGCCGCCCATCCGAATCGGGCCAAACAATTGATAAAGAGCAAGAGCGCTGCCTGAGACTTATTGTCTGCTGTAGCGGACTGAGTGTCGCAGAAGGCCAGGGGCTGCCCCCGGGTGCGTGGCAGATAGCCTGTTCATGTCGCCAAGTCATAGCGCTATAATGTGCGGCATGGCTACTGAGACCGCCACGATCCGTGTGACCCGCGAGACCCGCGACCTTCTTGCTCACCAGGCAACTGAGCGCGGAGTGTCTCTGTCGGCGATGCTGACCGACCTCGCTCACGACGTCGCTCGCGAGGCGATCTTCCGCGCTGAGCGGGATGCCACTCGCGAGGATGCCGGTCTCGCCGCTGTGAAGGCCGAGGATCGCGAGTGGGAGGCTGCCCTCGGCGATGGCGTCGACTGAGCCTCGGCGGGGTGAGATCTGGCTCACCTCGCTCGGCGCCGCACGGAAGGGAGAGCCCGGCAAGAATCGTCCCGCGATCGTGATCTCGGTCGATGAGATTTCCACCGGGCTTGAGGATGAGCTGATCGTCGTCATCCCGCTGTCCAGCTCCCGGGCTGTCTCTCCGCTTCGTCCGGAGATCTCCCCCGGCGAAGGCGTCGAGCGCCTCAGCGTTGCTGTTTGCCGGGGGGTCAGGGCTGTGGCTCGCAAGCGCCTGCTTCGCCGGATCGGCGAGGCGAAGCCCGACGCCCTTCGTGAGGTCGAGCGGGCACTGGAAATAATCCTCGGGATCGACGACAGCGGCAGATCTCGCTAGTTTCCCGGCGTGGCGAGCATCTCCGAGCTTCTTTCGATTTACGAAAACGCGGAGGCACTCATCGAAGCTGAGGCCGCGCTCGATCAGATTGTGGCCATGGAGCCGGCGGAGGATCTTCCGCTGGGGGATTACTACGACGGCTTGGCCGAGGTTGCCGGCGAGGAGGGCGACTTCCCGCTTGCGGTCCGTGCACAGCGTCGAGCGATCGAGCTCGGATGCGAGTTTCCGGAACTGGCACAGGACATGTTCGCCTGGTACCTGCTCAAGGCCGGCGATCGCGACGCAGGCGAGGCGGCTTTCGCAGAGCTGCGAGCAGAGAGGGTTGGAGATCTGCAGATCGTCTCCATCCTGGCTCAAGCGCGGATGGACTCCGGCGATGGCCAGGGCGCTCTCGAGGCTTACGACGAAGCGCTTGATCTGGCCAAGCAGGCCGACGATCTCGACTGGATCGATCAGCTCCGAAGCGAACGTCAGGGATGTCGCTACGAGCAAGGCCTCCCGCCGGACGAGGACGATCGGCTTGCGAATCGGAGCCGCTCACGGCTTCCGGAGGCAACGCACTACGCGATCGCCTGGTTCCCGCGAGACCAGATCGAGGCCGCGCTCGCGCGCTGGCCGTCGCTAGCTGACGATCTGGATAGTCCGGATGCGTACTGCCGGATGATCGAGGCTCGCCTCCGACACGTAAAAACCGAAACGGGTCGCCAGCCGTCCGTAGCACCGCTCCAAGTGGAGCGACTCGTCGAGTTCGCCGAGGAGAACGGCCTTGAGGCGGACAGCGGGCAGGCGCGAAGTCAGCTCGCTGCCCAAGTTGCATGCGATGATGATGATGATGCCCTCTCCTGGCCGCCGGGACGCAACGAGCCGTGTTGGTGTGGCTCGGGACGCAAGTACAAGCGCTGCTGTGCCTGAGAACCGGGGGCACGGGCTGCGGAGCGCCAGCCAACCCTATGCGGATCGGGCCGAACAATTGATACAAGAGCAAGGCTTCGGCGCAATTGTTTTCCGCTTGAAGAAGGTCGCCTAAAGCCTCTGTTTCCTCACTGAGCGAGCGATCGAGCGAGCGTCGGGACGCATGAGCCGCAACTGGCCGCTTAGATCGGACCTGTAGCCGTTGAAGAACAGTCCCCTCGCCGAAGGATGCTCTCTCCGAGCCGGTCGTGTTGGGCCCAACGACGAGTACGTCGCGGTCGCGGTAGGGCTCGGGGCTTCGGAAGGCGCTGGAATGGATGAGCTCGCCGCCAAAGCCCTCATGTCCCGGCCAGTCGGGAAGGTAGGGGTCGTGGTCGAATCCGGTCGCGATAACCACGAAGCGCGCCTGCAGGTCACCGCGGTCGGTCTCCACCCGCCATCCTCGGTTCACGGACGCCAACCGCCGGGCCTGCGTGCCGAAGCGAACATCGATGCGATGGTGAGCGGCGTAGTCCTCGAGGTACTGGATCCACGCGTCTCGCGACGGGAACTCGCCGTAGCGCCGGCGGCTGGCGCGATAGCCGGGCTGCGTGGACATCCAGCTCGGCGTATTGAGCCGTAGCCCGTCGTAGCGCGTACGCCAGCTCGCACCGACCTGGTCGGTCCGCTCGAGCACGATTACGTCAACGCCAGTGGTTCGCAGTGCGGCCGCCGCCGCAAGACCGGCCGTTCCCGCACCGCACACGATCGCCTCTGCCATTGGGCGATGCTGGCGCGCTTCGAGAGTCCCACGGATTTGAAGTTCAACAGAGGTCTGGTCGTCGATCCAGAGGCGTTCGCGCGCGAGGCGGGTGCCGCGTCGTGGCTGTTCCTCTGCGGCGAGGAGTTCGCGGCGATGGAGGGCGGGATGTCCTACGCCGGCGTCAAAGCGGCGGTGGCCGAGTCGACCAACGTCGTCTCCGACCCGCCGCGGGTGCTCGACATGGACCTGGCTCGCCGGCAGGTGGCCGCGCTCGACGAGCTTCCCCGCCCGACCCTCGTGACCTGCCGGGCGGGGCCGCGGTCGTCGGCTCTCGTCTACCTCTACGCCGGCCTCCAGGCGGGCGCCTCGGCCGACGAGGTGCTCGCGCGCGCCCGCGCGGACGAGGCGCCGTTCGCCGGTACCGAGGAAATCGAAGCTTGGGTTGCGAGGGGCCTCAGCGAGCTTTCCGATTGACCGGAGCGGGCCGTGCCCTGAGGTAGGCTCGCACGCGGTGGAAGTACGAGTTGCATCCGAGAGCGATGTCGATGGGATCACCGCGACGCTCGTGGCGGCTTTCGGTTCCGATCCGCTGTGGAGCTGGGCATTTCCGGGCGAGGGTCTCGCCGACCTCTGGGGGTTGCTCGTCGCCAGCGCGATGCGCTACTCGTTGGTGCGGTTTGCCGGCGATTACGCCGCGGCGTCGGTCTGGATCCCACCCGGTGGGACGGAGCTGACCGCGGAGGAGGAAGCCTCGCTCGGGCCGCTGGTGGAAGCCCAGATCGGCTCGTACGCGGCCGAGGTGCTGGAGCTCTTCGAGCGCATGGAGCACGCCCACCCCGCCGGTCCGCCGCACTACTACCTGAGCCTGCTCGGGACCCATCCCGACCAGCGGGGGAAGGGCCTCGGCATGGCCCTGCTGGCCGACAACCTCGCCAAGATCGACGCCGAGGGGATGCCCGCCTATCTGGAGTCGAGCAATTCGGAGAACGACGTGCGCTACGAACGCCTCGGCTTCGTGCGGGTCGGCGAGTTCGAGCGGCCCGACGGGCGCCTGACCTGCTCGACCATGTGGCGCGAGCCGCGCTGAGCCCGGTTAGTTGACGACCGGCAGTGGGGTGCCGCTGACCGGGGGCGCTTCGGCCGGGGCCGGCGTCGCCTGCAGGACCGGCAGCTCCCGCGGCGTGGCGGCGACGATGCCGCGGGCGGCCTGTCGAATCGCCTGCGAGGCCGGCGAGTCGGGCTCGTCGGTGACCAGCGGGGAGCCGTTGTCGGCGTGCTCGCGCAGCGACTCGGACAGCGGGACCTTGCCGAGCAGCGGCACGTCGAGCTCGTCGGCGAGCAGCTGGCCGCCGCCCTCGCCGAAGATCGTGAAGCGCTCGCCGTCGGGCGTGGTGAAGCCGGACATGTTCTCGATCACGCCGAGCAGCTCGAGGTCGAACTTGACGGCCATGTCGGCGGCCCGTTTGGCTACCGTCTGCGCGGCGGGCTGCGGCGTCGTCACGATCGCGAACTTGGCCTGCGGCAAGAGCTGGGAGAGCGTCATCGAGACGTCGCCGGTCCCCGGCGGCAGGTCGAGCAGCAGGTACTCCAGCTCGCCCCAGGCGACGTCCTCGAGGAACTGCTGGATCGCCTTGTGCAGCATCGGGCCGCGCCAGACGACGGCCGAGTTCTCCTCGACGAAGAAGCCGATCGACATCACCTTGACCCCGGCGGCTCCCTCCAGCGGCAGGATCTTGCGCTCGGCGTTGACCTCCGGTTTGCGGTTGACGCCGAGCATGCGCGGCATCGAGTAGCCGTAGACGTCGCAGTCGAGCGCGCCCGCCGGGTGGCCTTCGGCGCTCAGCGCCGCGGCCAGGTTGGCGGTCATCGTCGACTTGCCGACGCCGCCCTTGCCGGAGGCGACGCAGATCACGTTCTTGACCTGGGCCAGCGCGCCCTCCGGCAGCTTGTTGCGGCCGAGGGTCTGCTGCAGGCTGCCTTTCTCCTCGTCGGAGAGGACGTCGAAGCCGACCGCCACCGCGGTCACCCCGTCGAGCTGGGAGACCTGCTGGGCGACCGCCTGTTCGAAGTGGGAGCGGATCGGGCAGCCGGCGGTCGTCAGCGAGACGACGACCTCGACCCGGCCGTCGTCCTTGACCTCGATCGAGCGGACCATGCCCAGCTCGACGATCGAGCGGCGCAGCTCGGGATCGATGACGGCGCGCAGCTTCTCGGTGATCTGGTCTTCGCTCGGCAGGGGCATCGGGATCATTCTCGCAAAGCGCGCGTGTCAGCACGCGCAGCCCTCAGCGCTCGTCCCGGACATCTGTCCGCAGGGGGGAGAGACCGTCCGGCCCAGGCCTTGGTCCTCCGTCTGCAACTCGAACGATGGAGGGCCGATGTCGGGAACGCGTGGGGGACTGGGACGGATCGTCGCGATGGGGATTGCGCTCGCCTTGGCGCTGTTGCTGCTGGCGGCGCGCGAGGCTACGGCCGGGAACTACACGGTCGCGCAGTGCGGTTGGTACGTCGACAAGGACGCGGACTGGGCCGACACGACCGGGGGCGCCAAGTTCCGCTCCGACTCGTGGTGCGTGCCGTCCGGCGGGGATCCTTTCGACGGCGTCCACATGAAGAGCTTCACCAAGGGCGGGTCGACGATCTCCGGCACGCGCTACGCCCGCTGGCGCTGGGTGGCGCCGGCCGGCACCGGGATCAGCCGGGTCACGGGCACCTGGTGGCACACGCTGCACGACGGGATCGAGCAGCGGATCGGCGCCGGCAACTGGAACGGCGGCTTCGACCCGATGATCAGCGCGGGTGACACCGATACGACCCCGCGAAACTTCGCCTTCGACCTCTCGATTCCCCAGCCCGCGATCGAGGACCGCCTGCTCTGCGCCAAGGCGGAAGACAAGTGGTGCTCGATCGAACCGGACTCCTGGTCGGCTGTGCGGGCGCTGGCGATCACGATCTACGACGGCAACTCACCGGTGCCGGGGAACGCCGGCTCGGATCTGGCGGCAGGCGGGTGGCGCCGCGGGGCGCAGCGCGTCAACTACTGGGACACCGATGTCGGCGGCGGCGTCCGCTACAGCGAAACGCTGCTCGACGGCGCCCGCGTCGGGCTGACCGAGTACCCGTGCGCGAAGGCGATGATCGACGGCGAGTGGAGGGCGACCAGGATGCAGCCCTGCCCGACCGGCGCCGCGGACGAGGTGACGGTGCAGACGACGAACTTCAGCGACGGGCCGCACTCCCTGCAGCGCTGCGCGACCGACTTCGCCGGCAACAGCGCCTGCCTGTTCCCGACCACCGTCCTGATCGACAACCACCCGCCGGCCTCGCCTCGCAACCTCAGCTTGGCGGGCGGGGAGAACTGGCGCAATGTGGACAACTTCGACTTCGCCTGGCAGAACCCCGACCAGGGCCCGGCCAGCCCGATCGGCGGCGCCTACTGGCGCGTCACCGGCCCGGGCGGCTACGACACCGGAGTCAACCTCGCCTCGGCGCACGACATCTCTTCGCTCGCCGATCAGACGCTGCCGCGGTCCGGCGTCTACGCGCTCCACCTCTGGCTGCGCGACGAGGCCGGCAACGCGGACTCGGGCACGGCGGTCGAAATCCCGCTGCGGCTCGACGACGTGCCGCCCGCGGTGGCCTTCGAAGCCGCACCCGACTTCGCCGGACCGGATCTGCCGCCCACGGTCAGCGCGGCGGTGCACGACGAGCACTCGGGGCCGGCCAGCGGGCAGATCGAATACAAGCGGCTCAACGCCGATCGCTGGATCGAGCTGCCGACCAAGCTGCAAGCTGGAGGCGAACCGGGCATGGCCAGTCTCATCGCCACGGTGCCTGACAACCTCGATCCTGGGACCTACGTGTTCCGCGCCGAAGCGACCGACGGGGCGGGCAACGCCACGGCGACGACGCGGCGTGCCGACGGCACCGAGATGGCGCTGCGCAGGACGCCGCCGCCGGTGGGTCCGAGCCGGCCGGCTGGGGAAGGGGGGGAGGCGCGTCGCCCCGCCCTTGGAGCAAAGACCCGGCTGTTTGCCAGGCTGCGCTGGCGCAACCGCCAGGGACCGAGCGTGACGGTGCCCTTCGGTGCCGGGGCGGCGCTCTCGGGACGGTTGCTCGACGCGGACGGCGCGGGACTGTCCGGCCGGCGGCTGCGCGTCGTCTCGAGGCCCTCGCACGGCGCGCTGTCGGGCACTCGCGTCGAGACGGTCCGGACGGGTGCTCACGGAGGCTTCGAGCTCGCGTTGCCGGCGGGTCCCTCGCGCCGGATCACGGTTGCCTTCCAGGGGGACGCCGGATTGGAGGCCGCCCGCCGTCCGGCACTGGCACTGCGGGTGCGCGGCGCGGCCACGCTGAGTGCCGCGCCGAGGAGCCTCCGCACCGGTCAGTCGCTGCGGCTCTGGGGCCGTGTTCGAGCCCGCGGGGCGCCGCTGCCGCGTCGCGGCAAGCTGGTCGCGATCCAGTACTACGAGAACGAGGCGCGGCTCTGGCGGCCGGTTCTCGTCACCCGCAGCGACCACGCCGGCCGCTTCCGGGCCCGCTACCGCTTCCGCTACATCACCGGCGAGGCGACGATCCGGCTGCGCGCCGTGGCGCTGGCCGAGGAGCGTTGGCCCTACGCTCCCGGCGCCTCGCGCCCGGTCACGGTGCAGGTGACCGGGTAGGGTGCGCTCCATGTCACAGGCCACGTTTCACACCAATGCCGGGGAGATCGTGCTCGAACTGCACGACTCCGATGCCCCGAAGACGGTCGAGAACTTCCGCAAGCTCGCCGCCGACGGCTTCTACGACGGATTGATCTTCCACCGCGTGATCGCCGACTTCATGATCCAGGGCGGCTGCCCCGAAGGAACCGGGACCGGCGGCCCCGGCTACACCTTCGAGGACGAGATCAACGAGCACAAGATCGTCCGCGGCGCGCTGGCGATGGCCAACGCCGGGCCGAACACCAACGGCTCGCAGTTCTTCATCGTCACCACCGAGGCGGCGCCGTGGCTCGACGGCAAGCACACCGTCTTCGGCACGGTCACGGCCGGGATGGAGACCGTCGACGCGATCGAGAAGACCGAGACCGGCGCCGGCGACCGCCCGGTCGAGGATCAGAAGATAGAACGCGTCGAGCTCTCGGACTAGGCGGGTGCTTCCGAATTTCCGCACCCGCGGATGACGCGCCTGGCGCTGCGCTGGATCACCACCCACCTCCTCACGAATAGCTCTGCTCATGAGTATCCGGTTCCGTCAGGTGACGTGCCTACATTCGTCTTGTGGCCCGGCCAGACTTCCCGCGCACCATCGTGGAGTTCCAAGAGCGGTTTCCCGACGAAGCAGCCTGCCTGGAGTATCTGGCCGAATCCCGGTGGCCTGAGGGCTACCGCTGCCCCGTCTGCGGCGGGAGCCGGGCCTGGGTCCTGGAGCGACGCCACCTCTGGGAGTGCGCCGAGTGCCGCCACCAGACCTCGGTCACCGCGGGAACGGTCATGCACGGCACCCGCACTCCGCTTCGCCTCTGGTTCTGGGCGGCCTACCTGGTCGCCACCCACACCCCTGGGATCTCCGCCAAGCAGCTGCAGCGCCAGCTCGGCCTCTCGCGCTATGAGACCGCCTGGCTCATCCTGCAGAAGCTGCGCCGGGCGATGGTCGCCCCCGAGCGTGAGCCGCTGCGCGGCGAGGTGGAGGTCGACGAGGGCTTCGTCGGCGGCGTCAATCCCGACCGCAAAGCGGGCAGAGACCCTGTTGGCAAGCGGCTTGTCGCGGTCGCCGTGGAGGTCCGCGGCGCCGGTTCGGGACGTTTGCGGCTCGCGACTCTCCCGGATGCGAGCAAGCGCAGCCTCGGGCCCTGGGTGGACGAGAACGTCGAGCGCGGCGCGATCGTCCATACCGACGGTTGGGGCGGCTACGCCGGACTTCGCGACCTCGGCTTTGACCATCGGCCTGTCTCTCAGCGCTGGCGCAGCGAGGAGCGCCGCCTCATCTTGCCCCGCGCCCACCGCGCCCTCGCCAACCTCAAGACTTGGCTGCAGGGAACCCACCGCAGCGCCTCCGAGAAGCACCTGCAGGTCTATCTCGACGAGTTCGTCTTCCGCCACAACCGCCGCCGGACCCCTATGGCGGCCTTCCAGACGCTGCTCGGGCTCGGGGCCGCGCATGCCCCGAGCACCTATGCCGAGATCACCGGCGACATCGCGGCCTGAGCGAACCGGATACTCATGAGCTCTGCTATTCGCTCGTCGGTGTGCGGCGCCCAGCTTGGCCAGTCGCGCCCCCTCGGGCACGTAAATTCGAAATCAACCGCCTAGCCCTCGTGGCCAAATTGAATCTTGGGTAGTAACCGACCTAGCGGGCGGGGCAGATACCAGGCGGCGGAACCTGCCAGCCTGAGGAAGACAGGGAGCAGCGTCAGGCGGACGAGGAAGGCGTCGAGCAGGACGGCGACGCCGAGGATCACGCCCATCTCCTTCGGCGGCAGCGGCCCGGAGAGGGCGAAGGTGAAGAAGACGGCGACCATCACCGCGCCGGCGGCGAGGATCACGCGGCCGGAGTGGGCGAGGCCGCCGACCATCGCCTGACGGGCGTCGCCGGTCTCTTCCCAGTGCTCGCGCGCCGAGGAGAGCAGGAAGACGGTGTAGTCCATTGCGATCGCGAAGATCATCGCGAAGAAGAAGATCGGCCCCCAGGCGTCGAGGAAGCCCTGCGATTCGAAGCCGAGCAGGCCCGCGAGGTGTCCGTCCTGGAAGATCAGCGTGGCGACGCCGAAGGCGGCGGCGGTCGCGAGCAGGTTGGTCAGCACGCCGATCGCCGCGATCAGCGGTGCCTGGAAGGCGACCAGGAGCAGCAGGAAGCCGAGGGCGAGGACGACGCCGATCGCCAGCGGCGTCTTCGCGCTCAGCGCCGCTTCGAGGTCGTGGTTTTCGGCCGCCGGCCCACCGACCAGCGCGCCCGCCGGCAGCGCCGCGCGCAGGCGGTCCACGGTGGCGCCCAGCGCGGGGGTGGAGGGGCCGGCGACGGGGATCGCTTCGGTCAGCGCCGCACTTGCCGCGCGATTCGTCTTTGCCGGCAGCGTGGCGGCGATGCCCGGGTCGGATCCCAGCACCGCGGCCACCCGGCGCGACTCGCTCGCCGGCGAGACGACCTGGAGCGCTCCCGGTGCACCAGGCCCGAACGCGCCGACGACGTCTTGGTAGCCGACCCGTGAGTGATCTCCCTTGGGGACGACCTTGATCGACGGCATGCTCGTCTTCAGGCCCAGCACCGGCAGCGCCAGGAGGACGAGGAGCAGCGCCGCGCCGCCGCCGTAGAGGTACGGACGGCGCCAGAGCCGCTCTCCCCAGCGGGCGAAGCGGGCCGAGCGGTGATCGCCGCTGTGCGCCCAGGGCAGGCTGAGCTTGTCGACGCGCGGGCCGAGCTTGGCCAGCACCGCGGGCAGCAGCGTCAGCGTCGCCGCGAGCACGAAGAGGACGGCGATCATGATGCCCAGCGAGACCGAGCGGAAGGCGGGGCTCGGCACGAGCATCACCGCCGAGAGTGAGATCAGCACGGTCAGCGCCGAGAAGACGACCGCCTTGCCGGCGGTGTCCATCGTCGTCGCGACCGCCTCGACCGGATCGAGGCCCTGGCCGAAGTGCGCGTTGCGGAAGCGCATGACGATGAAGAGCGCGTAGTCGATGCCCAGCGCCAGGGCGAACATCAGGGCGAAGTTCATCGCCCAGATCGAGACCGGGGCGATCAGGGTCGCCAGGAAGAGGACGCCGGCCGAGGCGATGAGGCCCGTGATCGTCAGCATCAACGGCAGGCCGGCGGCGACCAGCGAGCCGAAGGCGAGCAGGAGGATAGCCAGCGTCACGGGCCAGGAGATGACCTCCGACTTCAGCATCGCGTCTTTGTTCGCTTCGTTGAAGTCCGACCACATGCCGGCGGCGCCGGTCAGGTTGGTTTCGATCCCGGCCGCGGCGCTCTCGCCCAGGGGCCCCTTGAGGTCGCCGGCGGCGGCGACCATTTCGTTGGCGTCCTTGGCGGCGCCAGCGCGGATCACCGCCGTGTGTCCGTCGGCCGAGATCGAGACCCCGGGGCGCGGCGGGATCACCCGGCTCACCGCCGGGTCGGCGGCGAGCAGCCGCTCGGCCCGGCGCACGCTGCGGCGGAAGGCCGGGTCGGCCACGGTCAGTTCCTGCGAGTTGACGGCCACCTGAAGGGCGTAGGCGCCGCCGCCGGCGAAAGCGCGGTCGACCTGTTCGCGCGCGGCTACGGACTGCGAGCCGTTGGCCTGCCAGCCGGCGCCCGAGAGCGCCGTCTCGACCCGGGGCGCGAGCGCCCCCAGCCCGACGGCAATCGCCACCCAGGCGACGAAGATCCAGCGGGGCTGGGAGGCGGCGAAGCGACCGAGGCGACCGACCGGCCCAAGCGGCGACGGCGCCGGTGCCTGGGTGGTGGGGCCGGCGCCGTCGCCGGAGGTCTTGCGGTGGGCGGATCGGGTTGGAACAACCGCGGGCATCGCTATCCTCTTTCTACATTGTACATATTAACAACTTTACAGTTGTAGATAGGACCTTAACACAGATGGCGATGAAAAGCCCACTCGACGTCGATGCGGCCGAGCTGATCGCACGCCGCTTCCACGCCCTCTCTGACCCGACGCGGCTGCGCATCCTCGACATCCTGCGCCACCGCGAGGAGGCCTCGGTCGGCGAGCTGACCGAGGCGCTCGGCACCTCGCAGCAAAACGTCTCAAAGCACCTCTCCGCGCTGCAGGCGGAGGGATTCGTCAGCCGCCGCAAGCAGGGGACGAGCTCGCTCTACCGGATCTCCGAACCGGCGGTGCTCGAGCTCTGCGACCGGCTCTGCGCGGCGATGGAAGCGCAGCTCGCCGAGCTCGGCTCGGTGCTCAGCGGCTGACCTCCGGCTCCTCGCCGGTCCGCCTCGCCCGCCGTCGCAGCAGCCCTTCGCCCGGCTTCCAGAGGCTGACCAGGCCTGCGACGAGGGTGACGAGGAAGATCTGGCCCATCATCATCTCCAGCCCGGAGACCATGCGGCCCACCTGCCCGACCGGGACCAGGTCGCCGTAGCCGGTGGTGGTCAGAGTGGTGTAGCTGAAGAAGAGGAAGTCGCTGCCCTTGGTGGCGATGCCGGGGCCGAAGAAGCCGCCGCCTTCGATCCGGTCGATCAGCCCGTAGGCCCAGGTGAAGAGGATTCCGAGGGAGGTGTAGACGCTGATCGCACCGAGGATCGTGCGAGAGGAGACCGTGTCGGAGGTGAGCACCCGGCGCAGCACGGCTGCCATCGCCACCGCCAGCAGGCCGATACTGATGAAGTTCGCGGCGCTGAGCCAGTGCCGCCCGCCGGTGATCGCGGAGACCGCGGCGAGGAGGACCGCCAGGACGGCGACGCTCAGGGTTCGCCTGACGAAGACGGGCCGCACGTGGGAGCTGGTCAGCGCGACCACCGAGGTCGCCCCCGAGACCGCCGTCAGCAGCACGGCCGGCCAGCCGCGGTTCGAGATCACCGAGGCCAGCACATAGGTGAGCAGCACGAGCAGCAGCACCAGCCCGAAGGCATCGCTCGCACGCTGGGCACGCTGGCGCCACCGCTCGCGGTTCATCCCAGCTAATTCGGCCGCGACAACCACCCTCCTGCCCGCTTGCGAAAGCGGAGGGCGGTCACGGGGCGGATCCCGTGATGACGCGCGACATCTGTCTCCGATGTCCCGAGACATCACAGAACGGAGAGGGTGGGATTCGAACCCACGAGGCGGGTTAACCCCGCCCACGCGATTTCCAGTCGCGCTCCTTAAGCCACTCGGACACCTCTCCGGGTCCTGTGCCGAAGGGTATTGGCTCGGCTATCTCCGGGCGGCGAAGAACTCACGCAGCAGCGCCGCGCACTCCTCCTCCATCACGCCGCCGGTCACCAGCGGGCGGTGGTTGAGGGCGGGCTCGGCGAGGACGTCGAGGACGCTGCCGGCGGCTCCGGCCTTGGGGTCGGGGGTGCCGTAGACGACCTCGGGGATGCGGGCGAGGACGATCGCGCCGGCGCACATCGCGCAGGGCTCGAGCGTCACGTACAGGGCCGTGCCTGGCAGGCGCCACCCCCCGAGCGCCTCGGCGGCTGCGCGGATCGCGAGGACCTCGGCGTGGGCGGTGGGGTCACGGCGAAGTTCGCGCTCGTTTCCGGCAGCCGCGAGCGGCTCTCCGTCGCGGGCGATGACAGCCCCGATCGGCACGTCGCCGTGCGCCTCGGCTTCGCGGGCGCGCTCGATCGCCAGGCCCATCAGGCGCTCGCGCGACTCGCTGGCGGTCCCGTCCGGCATTGATCCGAGAGTATGTGCCACCGGCAACTTCAGCGGAGGGCTGGTGTTTCAAGCGGCACCTCGCTCAGGGCAGAGCCTCCGCCGGCGGCGAAAAGAAACAGATGAACCGAAGAGCTCCGATACTCGCCGCCGTCGCGCTGCTCGCGACCGCCGTCGCCACCGCGCCGGCCGGGGCCGTAACCGGCATCTCACAAGCGCGCGAATTCGCCCCCGGGCAGCTGGTGCTGAAGCTGAAGGGGCAGCGGAGGGGCCGGACCGTGGACCTCCCCCCCGGCGTCGGCGTGCGACAGGCGGCAAGGGCGCTGAGGCGCAGCCCGCGGGTCGCCTACGCGGCGCCCGACTACACAGCCACCGCCTCGGGCGCCGCGGCTCCGCTGCTCGCCTCGGGCATTCCCAACGACCCGGGGCCGCTCTCCACGCCCCCCGGCCCGCCGGGAGGCTGGACCTCGCTGCAGTGGAACTTCCTGCCCTGGGAGGGAGCCGCGACCGCGCTGCTGCCCGTGTCCGCGGGGGGGATCGACGCGGTTGCCGCCTGGCAGCACCTGATCGCCGCGAAGCGGCGCGGCGCCCGAGGCATCACCGTCGCCGTTCTCGACACGGGCATCGCCTACCGCAACGAGGGCAGTCGCTTCCGCCGCAGCCCCGACTTCGCCGCCGGCCAGTTCGTCGAGGGCTACGACTTCGTCGACCACGACAGCGTCCCCCTCGACGAGAACGGCCACGGCACCCACGTCGCCGGCACGATCGCCGAGAAGACCAACAACGGCATCGGCCTGGTCGGGCTGGCCTACCGCGCCAAGCTGATGCCGGTCCGCGTCCTCGACCGCAACGGCAGCGGGCAGGCCGGCGACATCGCGCAGGGCATCCATTTCGCCGTAGCCCACGGCGCCGACGTGATCAACATGAGCTTCAACTTCGGCTGCGGCATGCACGTCCCCGGCGTCGACGAAGAACTGCGCAACGCCTACCGGCAGGGTGTCGTGGCCGTGGCCTCGATCGGCAATCTGGGCTCGGAGGCCTGCGTCTCGCCGCCGGCCACCGGGCCGCACGTGATCGGCGTCGGCGGCGCCACCGAGGGCGGCTGCCTCGGCGCCTACTCGCTGCTGCCCGGCGCCGGGGTCGACCTGCTTGCGCCCGGCGGTGGCTCGCCGGTCCCCGGTTGCCCCTCGGTGTCGAACGGCTCGATCTACCAGGTGACGCTGAAGAGCGGCAACCCGCGGCGCTTCGGCGAGCCGGGCAGCTACATCGGCACCTCGATGGCGGCGGCGCACGTCTCCGGGGTCGCCGCGATGGTCCTCGCCAGCGGCGTCCTCGACAAGGACCTCTCGCCCGAGGGGCGGGTCAACGGCGTATTCCGCCGCCTGCGCAAGACCGCCCGCGACCTCGGCCTACCCCCCGACCGCCAGGGCGCTGGCCTGATCGACGCGGGCAAGGCGACCGAACGCTAGGTAGTTCTAACGATGATGACGCTGCACGGGGCGTGATGGGAGACGTTGTTGGGGACGCTGCCGAGCAGGAAGCGCCGCGCCCCCGTCATCCCCTTGTTGCCGACGACGATCAGGTCGGCCTTGGTCTCCTCGGCGACGTTGAGGATCGCGTCGGCGGGATCGTCCTCGACCGGGTGGGTCTGAACCTCGACCCCCTCCTTCTTGGCGACCGCGGCCGCGGCGTCGAGAACGAGGTTGACGTCCTCGCGGGGTCCGATCTCGTACTGGACGTCTGGCGGAGCGTCCTGCTGCTCGCCCGCGAGGCGACGTTTCGGAACCGGCTCGTAGGCGCTGACGATGCTCAGCTGGGCGCCGGCGAGCTTGGCCAGGTCGACCGCCTGGCGCACGGCCTCGGCGGCGGTCTCCGATCCATCGGTTCCAACCACGATACGAGTGAACACGCCGCCTCCTTGGGTCGCTGGTCCGGCCGCGCCGATACTAACGCGCGCTCGGCCGGCAATCCTTATCTGGGCGTTACGCGACCGTGGTGCGCCGGTAGCCCCCGGAAGCCGTCGCCGAGTATTTCGGTCGGGGTCGTGGCGAGGCGGACGATCGCGATCGCCATCGCCGCGACCAGGCAGGCAACCAGCACGAGCATCCCGATCTTCCAGTGAATCGGCATTGGCCCGGGAGCCTAGCCGGGGTACGCTGGAGCCATGGAGAGAGTCGCCGACGGGGTCTGGTTGCTGCGGGGCGACCTGCGCAAGGGGATGAACATCTACTTCATCGAGGACGGGGACGGCGTGGTCCAGTTCGACGCCGGAAGCAAGGGGATGACGACGCAGGCGCGAGCGGCTGCGGAGGAGCTGGGCGGCGTGAATCGCATCGTCCTCGGCCACGCCCACGCCGACCATCGCGGCACGGCTCCCGGGCTGGAGGCGCCCGTGTTCTGCCATCCCGACGAAGTGGCGGATGCCGAAAGCGACGCCTCAATCGCTCCCTATATGGACCTCTCGCAGCTGCCGGTGGCGCCGGTGCGCTGGATCTACCCGTTCCTGCTTCGGCGCTGGGACGGCGGCGCGGTGAAGATCGACGGCACCGTCTCCGAGGGGGACGACGTGGCGGGGTTCAAAGTCATCCACTTCCCCGGCCACGCACCGGGATTGATCGGGCTGTGGCGTGAGAGCGACCGCGTCGCGCTGGTCAGCGACGTCGTCTACCTCGTCGACTCCACTCGACTGAAACCGCTCCCCCCGGGCGAGGCCAGCGTGCCGCACCCTGCGTGGGCATGGGACCACGCCAAGGCGAAGGAGTCGGTGCGCAAGCTGGCGGCGCTGGAACCGAGGGTCGTCGCGGCCGGCCATGCCGAGCCGTTGCGCGGCGAGAACCTGCGCGAGACCCTCGAACGGGCGGCCGAGAAGTACTGAAGTCCGCCGGTCTCGCCGCGCCACGGGGGGCGGCTGACATAGGTTGCCCTCTCTGATGATCGGGACCTACGTCTCGGCGACGCTGATCTGCGTCGCCTCGCTGCTCGTCGGGCGCGCCCTGCTGCTGATCTCGGGGCGCGGCTCGTGGTCGTGGCTGGAGCCGGCGGTCGGCCTGGCCGCCGTGCTGACGGTGACCGGCGTCCTCGCCCGCGCGCCGGGTCACGGCACCTCGGCGACCGTGGGCCTGGTCCTGCTCCTCATCGTGGCCGGCGCGGTCGTCTTTTACCTCCGCCCCGCCGCACCCGCCGGGGATGAGCGCTGGAAGGCATTGCGGCAGGGCCTGCCGGTGGCGATCGTCGTCGCCTTGGTGCTCTCGATCCCGTTCGCGATCAGCGGGCGCTGGGGGCTGTTGGGGGTTGGCTTCAACAACGACCTCGGCCTCCACCTCGCCTGGGCCGAGTGGCTGCGCAGCGGCGCCGGGCCGGTTCCCGACGCCGGCTACCCGCTCGGCCCGCACGGCCTCGCCGTCGCCACGGCGGCGGTGCCGGGAATCGGCCTGGGGCAGGCCTTCGTCGGCGAGATCTTCGCGATCGGCATCCTCACCGGGCTGACCGCGCTTGCCGCGCTGCCCGGGTTTGGCGCCGCGCGGCGCCTGCTCGCGACGACGCTGGTCGCCGTCTCCTACCTCGGCGCCTCCTACTTCGCCCAGGGCGCCTTCAAGGAGCTCGCCGAGGCCCTCTTCGTCCTCGCCGTCGCCGTGGGCCTGAGTGAGGTCGACACCCTGCGCCAGCCGCTGCGTTCCGCGCTGCCCTGGCTGGCGTTGGCGGGAGGCATCTTCTTCTCCTACAGCTTCGCCGGGCTGGCCTGGCCGATCGTCACCGCTGCGCTGTGGAGCCTGACCCTGCCCGAGGTGAGGGCGGCGCTGGCGCCACGGCGACTGCTGCGCTTCCTGCTGCGGCCGGCGACGCTGCTGACGATCCTCGTCCTCGCCGCTGTGGCTGCTGCGGCCACGCTGGTCGGCCCCTTCGGCTTCGTCCACAGCTTCAACAAAGTCGCCGGGACGAACACCTACGGGCCGGTCTCGCCCGTTGAGGCGCTCGGGGTCTGGCCCGCCACCGACTACCGGCTCGAAGCGCCCGACGGCGCCCACCTGACCGGGCTGGCGGCCGCGATCGGCATCCTCGCCGTTATCGCCGGCACGGCCTGGTGGGTGCGACGGCGCGAGCTCGCCGTCCCCCTCGGCCTCGCCGCCTGCGCGGTCCTCTACCTCGCCTCGCTGCCGACCAGCGGCGACTACGCCAGCGCGAAGGCGCTGATGATCGCGGCGCCGCTGGCGATGCTGGTCGCGATCCGCCCGTTGCTCGCCGAGTTCGGCCTGCGCGTTCGTCCTTTGTATGGCATAGCGCCACAAAGGACGAACGCACCGGTTATGCGGCTCGCCTGGTCGGCCCTTGCCATCGTCTTCGTAGCCGGGGCTGCCTACTCCAGCTTCCTCGCCCTGCGCGACGCGCCGGTCGGGCCGCCCGGGCACGGCGCCGAGCTGCGTGCCTTCCTGCCGATCCTGCGCGGCAAGCCCGTCCTCTACGCCGGCCAGGACCGTTATGCGCCCTACGAGCTGATGGGCGCCGACACCCACGTGCCGCTGGTCGAGTTCCCCGACCCCGGCGTCGCCGAGAACCCGGAGAAGCCGTTCGACACCGGCGACGCCTACAGCCCGATCGACTTCGACTCCTTCTCGCGTGGCACGCTCGACGGCTTCCCCTACGTGATCACCGGCCGCGCCGCCTGGAACAGCCAGGCCCCGCCCGGCTTCAAGCGCATCGCCGCGACGCCCTCGTTCCTACTCTGGGAACGGACCCGCAACGTGCCCGAAGGCCGCCACGTCCTGCTCGAGGGGACCAACGCCGGCGCCCGCGCGGGCTGCGCCTCGCCCGAGATCCGCATCCTGCTCGCCAACCGCGGGCGCGCTTCGCTCTTCTCCGCCGTGACGATCGCACCCAAGGCGCGCTGGGACGAAGGCAGCGAGCTGCGGACCGGTGAGAGCACCGCGCAGACGATCGAGCTGCCGGCCGGACGCTGGCAGCTCTCACTGCAGTACTTCTCGCCATTTGGCCTGACCTTGACGTCGCCGGGCTTCGAACACGCCCTGGAGCCGGCCCTGGACGGACAGCGCCCCAACACGATCAGTCTCGCCAACGACGGCCAGTTCTGGCCCGCCGGGACCTACGTCAGCAAGGGCGGGCAAGTCCGCTTCACGGTCGTTGCGGCCGAGCCGAGCTTCCTGCAGCGCCTAACCGGCTACGACGGAGTCGCCTACGTAGGCAACCTGGTCGCCGTCCATGCAGGCAAGCGCCGCATAGTCCCCCTCAGCTCAGCCTGCAATGGATGGATCGACTGGTACGAATCCAGTGCTGTGCCCTAGAGCAGAGCCCATCCGGTAGGGCTGGAACGTCTTGTACTTTTTCGGTGTGGGCAATGGGCGCCAGCCCACCGGCGATCCACCGAAACAAGTTAAGTGGAAGCCCTACCGGATGGGCTCTCAAACTGCTTTAGAAGCAAGACGTTCTGGCGAAACTCGGACGACATCCCACACCCAGCCCGCCTTCTCCATCAGGTCGATCGTGACCGCGGAGAGGTCGACCTGGTAGCGGCCGAGGCCGTGGACGGCCGAGGTCGGGAAGGCGTGGTGGTTGTTGTGCCAGGCCTCGCCCAGGGTCGGGATCGCGATCAGGGCGAGGTTGCGCGACTCGTCGGTCGTCTCGAAGTCGCGGTTGCCGAAGACGTGGCAGAGCGAGTTGATGCTGTAGGTGAAGTGGTGCAGGACGAAGACGCGGACCAGGCCGCCCCAGAGCAGGCCGGTGAGCGCGGCGAAGAGCGTGCCGCCGATGATCCAGCCGAACGCGAACGGAACCAGCAGTCCGACGATCGCCCAGTAGATGAAGGTGCGGTCGACCCAGTTGATCGTCGGGTCCTTGATCAGGTCCGGGGCGAAGCGCTCCTTGTTGCCGCGCTGGGTGTGGATGAAGAGCCAGCCCATGTGGGCGTGGAAGAGGCCGCGCATCGCGCCGGACCAGCCATGGCCGTGGTCGACGTGGGGGCTGTGCGGGTCTCCCACTTCGTCTGAGAAGGCGTGGTGCTTGCGATGGTCGGCGACCCAGGAGATCACCGGTCCCTCGATCGCCGCCGAGCCGAGGATCGCCAGCAGGCCGTGCAGCCAGCGCTTCGCTTTGAAGCTGCGGTGGGTGAGGTGGCGGTGGAAGCCGACCGTGATCCCCAGGCCGGTCAGCACGTACATGCCGACGAAGAGGAAGACGTCGCTCCAGTGCAGGGCGCTGCCCCAGACCTGCCAGCCGGCGAGGCCGAGGGCGACGAAGGGCACCAACGTGACGAGGCCGGTGATGATCCGGTCACGGGTCTCGTTGGCGACCGGCTGGATATCTGAAGGGAGTGGTCCCGCACCTGCCATGAAGCGGCGATCATACGCCCACTCGATGCCGGAAAGGTAAAGATCGGGCGTCAGGGCCTCCCGCGTCGATCCGGTCGCCGCACCCTTATAAGGTGCCCCGATGCCCTTCGCCCGCACCGCGCCGCTGCGCCACGAGATCGAGGCCCGCATCCCCGAGCGCCCCTTCTCGATCGAGTTCTGGGACGGAACGCGGCTGCCGTCCACCGACGGCGACGGCCCCACCTTCTTCATCCGCTCCCCCCGTGCGGCGGCGCACGCGCTGCGCGCGCCCGGCCAGCTCGGCCTCGGCCGCGCCTACGTCAGCGGCGAGATCGAGGTCGACGACATGGACGCCGTGATCGAGCTGCTCGACAGCTGGCAGCCGCCCTCGCTCGATCGCGGCGACGTCGCCCGCCTGGCGCTCGGCGCGGTGCGCGCTGCCGGCCTCACCCGGCCGCCGAAGCGCCCCGACGCCGAGCTCGTGCTCAGCGGCCGCCGCCACAGCAAGGAGCGCGACGCCAAGGCGGTGCGCCACCACTACGACGTATCCAACGACTTCTTCGCGCTCTTCCTCGACGAGTCGATGACCTACAGCTGCGCCTTCTTCGCCGAGGGCGCAAAAACGCTCGAGGAGGCGCAGGAAGAGAAGCTCGACACGGTCGCCCGCAAGCTGGCGCTGAAGGAGGGCGACCGGGTGCTCGACGTCGGCTGCGGCTGGGGCGCCTTCCCGCTGCGGGCCGCGACCAAGTACGGAGCGAGCGTCGTCGGCATCACGCTCTCGCCGCCGCAGGCCGAGCGGGCGCGGCAGCGGGCGGAGGAGGCCGGCGTCGCCGACCGGGTCGAGGTCCGCGTCATGGACTACCGCGACCTGGCCGGCGAGCGCTTCGACGCGATCGCTTCGATCGGCATGGTCGAGCACGTCGGCAAGGAGCAGATCGACGTCTACGCGCGCACCCTCGCGGGGTTGCTCGAGCCGGGCGGGCGGCTGCTCAACCACGGCATCGCCCGCCTGCGCCATACCGACCCCGACGCCGCCGCCTTCTCCGAGCGCTACGTCTTCCCCGACGGCGAACCGCTGCACCTCTCGCGCGTGCTGCTGGCGCTGGAGCGAGCCGGGTTCGTCACCCGCCACGTCTCCGAGCACGGCGCCGACTACGCCGAGACCCTGCGCCACTGGGCGCGGCGGCTGGACGAGAACCTCGACGAGGCGATCCGGCTCGCGGGCCCCGAACGGGTGCGGGTCTGGCGCCTGTATCTGCGGGCGGCGCGGAACGGGTTCGAAAATGGGTTCCTGTCGATCTACCAGGCCCGCTGCATCTTGGCTTAGGCCGGGAAGCCGGTGGTTAGATCGGCAAGGGACCAGTCGGCTTCAGCTTGCTCGAGCTGGTCGACCGGGTAGCTGCCGGTTGCCACGCCGACCACTTTGATCCCCGCGCCGTGGCCCGCGGTGACGTCCCGGGGGGTGTCGCCCACTGAGATGCAGGAGCTGTTCTGGAGCGAGTTGCCGGAGACGAGCTTGCCGCGGGTGAGGGCGGCCTTGGTCACCTCGGTGCGGTCGGCGGAGTCGGAGCCGTAGCCGCCGAAGCTGAAGAAGCGGTTGAGGTGGGCGCGGGCGAGCTTGATGTGGGCGGCGGCCTCGATGTTGCCGGTGACCAGGCCGAGCAGCACGCCGCCCTCGATCAGGCGGTCGAGCAACTGCTCGACTCCCGGCATCATCCGGTAGCCGTCGGACTCGGCGACCGCATCCGGGAGGTGCTTGAGGTAGCAGCCGATCGCCCTGGCGCGCTCCTCGACACTGCCCTCGCGGCCGATCACCTCGCGGAAGACGATCGCGGCGATCTCGGGGTCGGTCATGCCGGCGTCGGTGTGCTCGGCGACGTCGGCCTCGACCCCGTGCAGCTCCTCGAAGGCGCGCTGCCAGGCGACGCC
>JAPVSJ010000022.1:0-13254 GCA_047519745.1 Actinomycetota bacterium
AGAAGAGCCAACAGCGAGCGCTCGGCGCCGCTTACCTGAGCCGTCTGATTGACATAGAGGACCCGCATCTCAGCTGCCGTACGTCGCGCTCGTCAAAAGCACGTCTTCGACCCGCGCCACGATCCGGGGCCAGGCATGGCTCTCCGCCTGCTCCCTCGCCGCGACGCCCATGCGGGCGGCGCGATCGGGATCGGCGAGCAGCTCGGTGAGTGCCCCGGCGACCGCGACGGGGTCGGTCGGGTCGACGAGGATGCCGGTCTGCCCGTCGAGGACCGCGTCGCGAGCGCCGGCGACGTCGCCGGCCACCGAGGGCAATCCATGGGCGCCTGCCTCCAGGTAGACGATTCCGAATCCCTCACCGCCCAGTCCCTCCTCCGGCAGTCTGCTGGGCATCGCGAAGGCGTGCGCTTCGTCGTAGATCGCGTCACGCCGGGCATCGGGGACCGAGCCGACGAACTCGACCGCCCCGGCAACCCCGTGCCGTCGCGCCAACTCTTCCAGGCTCGGGCGCAGGGGCCCGTCGCCGACGACGATCCAGCGAGCGGAGGGGATCCGCTCCCTCACCAAGTGCAGCGCCTGGGTCATGACGTCGTGGCCCTTGTAGGTCTCGACCAGACGGGCGACGGTGACGATCGTCGGAATGCCCGAGCGCTCAGCCATGGGCGGCGGTGGTAGGTCGACGCCGGGAGGTATCACGTGCAGCCGCTCGGGCCGACAGCCCGCGGCCAGCGCCATCTCGTGAGTGTGGCTGCTGACGGCGATCACCGCGTCGGCCGTCGCAATCGCACGCCGCACGAGACCCGGCCGGGTCCTGAACTCATCGCCGTGCAGGTACTGGACGACCCTGCCCCGGCCGATCCGGCGCAGCAGCGCCGCGGCCGGAGCGGCGACGACGTGGCCGCAGAGAATCACGTCGGGTCGCCTACCGAGGCCGGCCCGCAGCCCGGCGGCGTTCAGCCGCGCGACGGCGAGGCGGTTGCGGCCCGAACTCTTACCGGCGACCCGCCCCACGGGGACGGCGCACGTCGCGTCGAACTCGGCGTCTCCCTCCACCCCGAGGGCGACGACACGCGCCTCGAGGTCGGAGAACCCGGTCGCCAGGCGATGGATAAGCAGCTGAATGCCACCTGGCGCCGGGGGGAAGTCCGGCGTAATGATCAGCGCGCGCACGGGTCCGCCCGACCATCGGCCGCTTCGACCGCGCTCACCAGTCGCGCACGGAACTCTGCGCTGTCCCAGTGCTCGGCGTGGGCGCGGATCCGCGTCGGATCGTAGGCCTCGGGACGAAATGCCCGCAGGGCTGCTTCGACCGCCTCCGGCGTCTGCTCGCCGAACAGCTCGCCGGTGACACCGGGCACAGACGTGTAGAGCGAGCCGCCGCCGGCGTAGGCGATCACCGGCCGGCCGCAGGCCATCGCCTCGACCGGGATCAGGCCGAAATCGTCCCTGCTGGGGAAGATCAAAGCCCTGCACCGCTGCATCAGCGGCACCAGCTCGTCGTCGTCGAGGTGGCCGCGGAACTCGACGTTGGCGGGCGCCGCGGCGGCGAGCCGCTCGGCGTCGGGCCCGTCGCCGGCAACGACGAGCTTCGCCTCGAGGCGCCGAAAGGCCTCGAGCACGATGCCGAGCTGCTTGTAGGGCTCGATCAACCGGCCGCAGAAGAGGTAGAAGTCGCCGGGGGAACCACTGCCGGGATGGAAGAGGTCGCAGTCGACCGGCGCCCCGATCACCCTCGCCTCGCGGCCGTAGAAGCGCTTGATCTGCTCAGCCGTGAACGGCGATTGGGTGAGGTACTCGCGGATCGGCTGGGCGCTGCGACGATCCGACCTGCGCATCGCCCGGGCAAGCAGGTCGAAGGCGGCCCCGCTGAGCGGGTTGCGGGCGCGTTCGCCGCGGTAGCTCTCCGTCATCGACCAGGCGAAGCGCAGCGGGCTGTGGCAATAGCAGACACGGGGGGCGTCGCCACGCGAACGGATGCGATGGGCAAACGCGTAGCTCGAGCTGAGCACGACGCCGGCCGCCGGGACCCGCAACCGATCGGTGAGCGCGCCGAGCACCGGAGTCAGCAGGCGGTACCGGCGCAGCAACGTGCGATTGGCGGGGAGGATGCTGTGGAACCGCTCCGCCACGCCCATCCGTGCGGCGACGTCCTCGCGGCCGAGAATCGCGTAGACCGGCGCCTCCGGGAAGGCCCTTGCCATCTCAGCCGTGACCCGCTCCGCCCCGCCGTAGGTCTCCATGAAGTCGTGGACGATTACGACCCGGGGCGAGCCCGCGCCTCCGTCGAGCACCGGTCCTTGCGATTGAGCGGTCGGCACCGGCGGGACACTAACCGCCGACCGCGTCCTCGCAGCGGCTACCCTTGGCGGCGCCTTGCGCCTCTCGTCCCAAAGCTTGCGCCGATGAACGGATCAGCCCAGGCGCCGCCTTCGGTGGCGGTCGTGATCCCGACCCGATCCAGAGCAGAGATCCTTGAGCGCTGCCTCGAATCGCTCGCCCCCGCCCAGGCGCGCATCGGATTCCCGGCCTATGTCTGCGATTCCAGCCGAGAGGAGGACGAACGGCACGCGGTGAGCGAGGTCGCGGAGCGCTTCGAGTGGGTTCGTCTGAGTCACCACGACGGCCGCAACATCGCCGCCGCGCGGAATGCCTGCGCCCGGGCGGCCGACGAGGAGCTGCTGATCGACGTCGACGACGACCTCGTGCTGGAACCGGAAGCGATCGACCGCCTCCTGGCCCGCTACATGGAGGGCAGCGGCCGTCGCGTCGTCGCCGGCAGCGTCTCCTGGGACGGAACCTGGACCACGCCGGTGAAGAAGCGGGCGATCGGCTACGGGCGTCCGGTGCTGGAGGGCGAGCAGGCGGACTTCATCCTCGGTGCCCTCTTCGTCTACCCCCGCGCCTTTGCCATGGCCTGGCCCTGGAACGAGCGGATCGAGGTGACCGACGACATCTTCATGGGTGCGCTCTGGCGTAGGCACGGGGTGCAGCTTCTCTTCGCCGAGAACGCCCGCGCCCTGCATCCTGCCGTCCCCACGTCCTTCGATACTTCCCGCATGGACGAGACTGTGAGGCACCAGAAGTGCCATATCTACAGCCTGCTCTTCGACTCGGTGATCGCCAACCCGAGCCTGCGCCGGACTCTCTCCTATGAGATCCTCGGCTTCGCGGCGAGCGCCAAGATCTACCTGCGACGGCCGCGACTGGCGATCCCGTTCCTGCGCGGCTGGGTCGAAGGCCACCTTCGCCTGATCGCCGACAGCCGCTACCTCTGGACGCTCGTGCACAGGGAGTTGCCCGATGCGTGATGGCGGCCTGCTGATCGTCAACGCCGACGACTGGGGTCACGACGAGGAGACGACCAGGGCGATCGCCGACTGCCATTTGGCCGGCGGACTGACCAGCACGACCGCGATGATGTTCATGGAAGGCACCGAGCCGGCTGCCTCGATCGCGAAGGGACACCCGCGGCTCGGCATTGGCCTCCACCTCAACCTGATCGAGGAATACTCGGATCGGTCGACGCCTGTGACGGTTCGGGATCGACAGCGCCGGCTGCTCGAGCGCTTCCGCGCGCGGCGCCGGCGCCGCTGGCTCTACGACCCACGAATCCGCCACGACGTCGATCGCATCGTCGCCGACCAGTTAGACCGTTTCGTCGAACTCTACGGGCGTCCGCCGACGCACCTCGACGGCCACCACCACTGCCACCGTGCGGCAAACGTCCTGCTCTCGCCGTCGCTTCCACGCGGGATGAAGATCCGCAACGTCCTCAGCGATGCCCGCCAGCCCAACCCGCTCACCGATGGCCTACGCCGTGGCCGCGACAGGCTGGTCTCGCTGCGCTTTCTCTCCACGGAGTTCTTTTTCTCGATCATGACGGTCTGGCCAGAGCTCGCGGGGGCGCCGCCCGCCGGCAAGCTCGGACTCTCCCGCCAAACGTCAGTCGAGGTAATGGTCCACCCTGCTTTTCCTCAAGAGTACGAGCCGCTGCAGTCGAGCGAGTGGACGGAAGCGCTGCGCGACCTGCCCACCGGCACCTTCGACGATCTCTAGGTCGAGATGGCTACGCCCCCAGCGGTAGCGATAGTGGTGCCGACCCACAATCGCAGCGAACGGCTGCCGGCGCTGCTCGACGCCTTGATTGGGGAGCCAGCGCAGGAGATCGTCTTCGTCGTCAACGGGAGCACCGATGGATCGCTGCAGCTGCTCGAAGAGAGAGCAAGGGAAAACAGCCGCTTGAAGCCGATCTCGATCCCGACCGCGAGCAAGGCCGCCGCGCTTCAGCTAGGCGTCGAGCGGGCGACCTGCGAGGTCGTGCTGATGCTCGATGACGACGTCTTTCCCGAACCAGGGTTGGCTGCGGCTCATGCCCACCATCATGAGTCAGGCGGCCACCTGCTCGTGGTTGGCTACATGCCGACCCGCTCGCCCCGGCGGCGCCGTCCCGGCGAATTCCCCCTGGATCTCTATCAGCGCTCCTACGAGCGTGTCTGCAGCGAATACGAGAGCGACCCGGGCTCGATCCTGCGCGGCCTCTGGGCCGGCAACGTCTCGATGCGACGAGAGGACGCCCTGCGTGTCGGCTTCGATCCCGCAGGCGCCATGCCAGATGGCCACTGGTACCACGAGGACAGGGAGTTCGGGCTGAGGTGCGAAGCGGCTGGACTGGAAGGAGTCTTCGATCGTTCTTTGCGGGCGCGTCACGACCACCGTGCAACGCCGCAGACCTTCCTCCGTGTCGCCCGGGACTCCGGTCATACTCGCTGGGCGATCCACCGCGCCCATGCCGACACGATCGGTCCCCTGCCGGCCGACTTCTACCAGCGCGGCGCGCCGATGCCGGGCCGGCTGCTGGTCCGGCTGGCGCAGCGGAAGCGCGCGCACGGCTTCGTCCAGGCCCTTCTCCGAGGCGTGGCGAGGGCAGCCGGACGCCTACACTTCTTCCGACTCGAGACGCACGCGGGATTCCTCATGGGCACGATCGAACAGCAGCGCGGCGCGCTGGACGCTGCCGTCTCAGCACAAGGGAGAGAAGAGAGATGAGCACGCGCACGGGCGTCATCGGCATCGTCGTCTGCATGGCCCTCCTGCTGTTGACCGTGGTCGTCGTCACCGGGGTCGGGCCCGAACTGCCTGGGCCACATGTGCGCGACTGGGTCGGCCTCGGCGAACCGCCGCTGCCCGACCTCTGCGAGCTGGAACCGGGCGACATCCGCAAGGGCCCAGGCAAGCCGATCGCGGGCCACTGGCGGTTCGAGCACAACGCGCCGCTGCCCTCGCCGGAGGCCGGCGCGGTGGCGATCGGCAGATATGTGTACATGGTCGGCGGGCAGGAAAGGAAGGTCACCGAACCGACGGTGCTCCGATTCGATCCGGCGACCGCCGAATACCGCCGCGAACCCGATGCCCCGGTCGCGATCGATCATCCGGTGGTCACCGCACACGACGGGGAAGTGATCCTGGCCAGCGGCTTCATCGACGGTTCCGACCCGACCAACCGGATGTGGAGCTACTCCCCCAAGACCAGGAAGTGGAGGGAACTGCCGCCGATGCACACCGCGAGGGGCGCGGCGGCGGGGGTCGTCGTCGGCGACCGCCTCTATGTGGCGGGGGGCATCACGAAGTTCGGCAACGAAAACTGGCCGATCCCGGTGCTTGAAATCTACGACTTCGACACCCGGCACTGGCGCCGGGGGCCCGACATGCCGACGGCCCGCCACCATTTCGGCGTGGGCGTCGTCGATGGCAAGCTCTACTTCGCCGGCGGCAGACAGCCGACCAACCAGTCACTAGACGCCTTCCAGGAGTTCGACCCGGCGACCGACCATTGGCGCCGCCGCTCTCCGGTGCCGATCGGGACGGGCTCGCCCGGCGTCACCGCGATCGACGGGCACGTGATCGTCGCCGGTGGCGGCGAGGACCCGGTGACGCCCGAGGAAAGCGGCGGCTGGACCCTGCGCGCCACCTACGCCTACAACCCGAGCACGGGCCGCTGGACCCGTCTCCCGGACATGCGCCAAGCGCTGCATGGGCTCTCGATCGCCGCCCTTGGCAACCACGTCTATGTCTTCCGGGGAATCCCCTGCCCCGGGTACGGAGAGACGTCTTCGGCTGAGTCCCTGCGGGTTCCCGTGACGTGGTCGAACGCCGGCTGAAGAGCCTCCTGGGCCTTTCGTCCAGCGAGGCCGCGCTGCTCGTCGCTCGGACCCGTGCAGCCCTGGGCAACCGTGCCTACGCCGTGCGGGCGGTTGCCTTCGTGCTGGCGACCGCCCCCCTGTTGCGGCGCCTCCTCCCACCGCGCACACGCCGGACGGCGATCCGGCCGTTCGTCTACGCGCTGCTCCCGGGTCCCTCCGAGAATTTGCTCTACGCCGGAGTCCGGGTCAGGTCGAAAGCGAGATGAGGTGACCGAGGTCGCGGACACGGTCATCGTCGGCAGCGGCATCAGCGGCCTGCTGGTCGCCCGTGAGCTGATCGCGGCAGGCGAGGAGGTAACGGTGGTCGAGCGTGGGGGTGTACGCCTCGATGCGGATCGCCTCGGCTACGAGGAGCGCGAGGAGCGGATCCCGTCAGCCGAGCACAACACCGAAGCGGACCGACGCGGGGACGAGCATCCCTGGAAGTACGGCTACGCCTTCGGCGGCTCCTCGCTGCTGTGGGCCGGGGTCGCCCCGCGCTTCCTGCCAGCCGACTTCGAGATGCGCTCCCGCTACGGGATCTGGCGGGACTGGCCATTCGGCTACGCGGAGCTGCTGCCCTTCTACCAGGAGGCGGAGCGGGTGCTGCGGGTCTCAGGCGCAGAGCACGAGCTCTTCCCGGGGTCCGACACCTACCCGGTCCCACCACCCGAGCCATCGAGCGTCGACCGGCTTCTCGGTCCGTTCCTCCAGCCCTTCGGCCCGCTCGCCATCGCCCGGCCACTCGGCGAAGACGCCTACCCACCGCCTCTCGAGGGCCAACCGCCGAGTATCGAGCTCGCCTCCAGCGTGCTCGACATCGCACGTGAACTGACGGCGTCCAGCGGCTTCTCCGTCGTCGAGCGTACGGTCGCCTCGCGCCTGCGGGCGCAGGGTGGGCACGTCTCGGCGGTCCAGTGCGTCGCCTCCGACGGGGAGCGCAGCGAGATCCGGGCGAATCGCGTCGTCGTCGCCGCCCACGGAATCGAGAACGCCGCCCTGCTGCTCCGCTCCGGCATCGAGGGCGGGCCGGTGGGGCGCCGACTCGGCGACCACACCCACGTCGTGCTCGACATCGAGTTCGAGCAGCCGATGCGGAAGTGGCAGGCGAGCAGCCGCGACACGGGCATCTCGTACGCCTGGGCCGACGGCGATTGGCGGGCGGAACGGGCGTCGGCGGTCGTGATCCCGTTCAACCCGGGCCTGCTCCTGCGCGACGCCATCGTCGATTCGCTGGTCGCACGCCGCGGTGGGCCGGAGCTGCGCACCCGCATGCGCGCGCGTTTCGCGCGGACCGCCGTCCTCTATGTAAGCGTCGAGGACGCCCCACGCGAGGATCGTTTCGTCGAGCTCTCGCCGCGCCGGGACAGCCTCGGCCTGCCGCGCAGCCGGGTCTCCTATCCGCCAGACTCCGAGTACGCCCAGCGCGGCCTACGTGCGGCCTGCGCCGGGCTAGAGCAGCGGCTGCGCCCGCTCGGCGCCCGCATCGTGGGCCGCCACCTCGGCGGCCGCGGCGGCCACATGCTCGGCACCTGCTTCAGCGGGCCCGACGGCGTCGTGGACGAGAATCTCCGCCACCACCGCCTCGACAACCTCTACCTCACCGGCGGCTCGGCGCTGCCCACCCACAGCGCCCTCCATCCCACCGCGACGATCGCGGCCCTGGCGGTGCGACTCGGCCGCCACCTAGCGAGCGGTTAACCTACGGCGGTTCGCTGCTCCCGGCCCACCTGTACCCAAATTGAACACATCCGAACAGACTCGGCCATTGGTAGCGGTGGTCGTGCCCACTCGCTCCCGTCCGGAGAAGCTCCGCCGTTGCCTCGATTCCCTTGCCGCCGCCCGGGAGCGCCTCCAATTCCCAGCATACGTCTGCGACTCGAGCCCCGACGAGGCTGATCGGGCCGCCGTGCGCGCGGTTTGCGAGCGCTACGACTGGGTCAATCTGGTCACCCACAGCGGGACTAACATCGCCGCCGCCCGGAACACGTGCGTGCGCGCAGCCACAGAGGAGCTCCTCGTCAGCGTGGACGATGATCTGGAGCTCGAGCCAAAGGCGGTCGATCGCCTGGTGGACCGCTACATGGAAGGACATGGTCCGCGGGTCGTTTCCGGAAGCGTCTCATGGGACGGAACCTGGACCGCACCGATGAAGATGCGGCCGATTGGATACTCACGGCTGCCGCGCAACGATGAGGCGCCCGATTTCGTCCTCGGCGCGCTCTTCCTGTATCCGCGTTCGCTCGGTCTCGCCTACCCGTGGAACGAGCGCATCGCGCGCAGGGTTGACATCTTCATGGGGGCGACATGGCGCAGCCAGGGAGTTCGGATCCTCTTCGCCGAGGACGCCCGGGCACGCCACGACGATTTGCCGGCCTCCTTCGATCCCTCCCGGCTCGACGAGGCGCTTCACAACGAGCGCTGGCACGTCTATGTCCTGCTCTTCGACGCGCTGGTCGCCAATCCGAGCATCGTCAATGCCCTCTCCTACGAGGTGCTCGGCTTCATGGCAGCCGGGAAGCAATACCTCCGTCGACCCTCTTGGGCGATCCGGTTCGTCCACAGCTGGATGGTCGGGCACGTCCGTCTGATCGCGGACCGCCGCTACCTCAGGTCGTTGGTCAGGCAGGAGCCCCACACCGCCAGGCCCTCGCTCCGCCGACGGTGGACGCAAAGCTGAGCTCCGCGGCCCGCATCCGCAGGCGAGTCACGTTCTACGCCGGCCACCGCGGGCTGCGCGAACGCGTGCTCGCGCCGGTCACGTTCAATGCATTGGTCCTCGGCACCAATGTAGTCACGGGCATCATCGTCGCCCGCACCCTCGGTCCGGCCGGCCGAGGACAGATCGCAGCGATCCTGGTGCTGGCCTTCACGGGCGCCTGGCTCTTCTCGATCGGCAGCACCAACGCGATCTCCTATCGCCAATCCCACCGACCGCATGAGGCCCCCCTGCTGATCGGCTCCTGGCTCGCGATAACCGCCGTCACGAGTCTGCTCGCGATCGCCGTCGCCGAGCTGGTGCTGCCGACGCTGTTCAGCGCCCAGACGGGCTCGGCGATCGCGCTGGCGCGTATCTACATACCGACGATCGCCTTCCTACTCACGATCAACGTCTTCAACGGCTTCCTGCTCGGCGACCAGGACTTTCTCGCATACAACGTCACGCGCGCGCTGATGCCGGCGATCGTCGCTATCTGCTATGTGGCGCTCCTGCTCACCGACAGCTTCTCGATCGAAGCCGCACTCGTGGCGAACGCGGTCGCCACGGTGATCACCTGCGCGGTGATCGTGATTCGCTGCGTGCGGCGGCATGGTGTCAAGTCTCCCCGCGTCGACGTGATGCGCGAGACCCTGCGGTACGGTCTCGAAGCGCACGGTGGATCGATGGCGGGATTCGTCAACGCCCGTCTCGACCTGCTGATCATCCCCGCCTTCCTCGCTGCCGCTAGCGTCGGCCTCTACTCCGTCGCGACGAACGTCGCCTCGATCATCGGCACGCTCACCGGGACGATTTCCATGTTCGTCCTCCCGGTTGCGGTTCGCCGTAAATCGGGGGCGCCGCGCACGGTCATCCGCACCCTTCACGCGACCCTGATCATCGGGTTCGCCATTGCCATCCCGGTCGCGCTCGTCGCCGAGTTCGCTCTTGAACTCCTCTACGGCTCGGAGTTCGGCGGTGCGGCGACCGCGTTGCGCGTAATGCTGCCCGGCGAGGTCCTGGATGCGGGGGCGCTCGTCATCTGGGCCGGCCTGCTAGCCGCCAACCGGCCCCTGCTGTCCAGCGCGGCGGCGGCGCCCGGCGCCGTACTGACGATCGGAGGTCTGATCCTGTTCCTCGAAAGCGGTGGGATCGTCGCAGCCGCCGGCATCACGACCTCCGCCTATGCTCTCGTCTTCGTGATCTCCGTGGTCCTCTATCGCCATGTGCACGACCTCAGCTGGCGCGACTTCCTCCGCGCTCCCGCTTCGTGACCTCGAGCACGGCAGCAGGCCTCGCGGTCGGGGCGCTCGCGGCGGAGCTTCCCGCCCCGAATCCGGAGTGGCAGCAGCTCGGGATCGCCTGCGGAAACCCCTTCTTGACCTGGGAGTGGGCGGCCGCCTGGTGGCAGCACTTCGGCGACGATCGCCCTCAGCGGATCATCGCATGCCGCAACGGCGGCGAGCTGGTCGGAATCCTGCCGCTCTACCTGTCGGGCCGCCGACCACTGCGCACACTGCGCTTCATCGGCCACGGCCCGGCGAATCAACTTGGACCCATCTGTCGTCCGTCAGATCGCGAGGCGGTCGCCGCCGCCCTCCGCACCGCACTTGCCGACGACTCCGGCTGGGACCTCTTCGTCGCCGAGCGCCTTGCCGCCGGCGACGGTTGGGGCGATCTGATCGGCGGCACGGTCACCCGAGTCGAATCAAGCCCGACCATACGCCTGGAGACCGATGATTGGGATGAGTACCTGGCCTCGAAAAGCGCCAACTTCCGCCAGCAGACGCGGCGGCTGGAGCGTCGCCTCGAGCGGAAATACGCGCTCACCTATCGCCTGGCAAGCGACCCCGAGCGCCTCGAAGAGGACATGGATGCCTTTCTCTCGCTGCACGAGACGCGCTGGGCGTCGACCGGAGGCTCGACCGCCTTCGCCGGCAAGCTCAGCGAGTTCCACCGAGATGTGGCGGCGCTTGCGCTCGCCGGTGGCTGGCTCCGCCTCTGCTTCCTCGAGTTGGACGGAGTTCCACGGGCCGCGATCTACTGCTTCAGGCTGGGCGGCGCGGAATGGTACTTCCAGGCGGGCCGCGATCCCGCCTTCGACGAGGACCGGGTCGGCTCCGTGCTGCTCAACCACATGATCCGCGAGGCCGTCCAGGCGGGCATGGGCGAGTTCAAGTTGCTGCTCGGGACCCACGAATACAAGTCCCGCTACGCGAGCGACGACGTGCCGGTGGAAACGTTGGCGCTGGCGAGGAACGGCGCGATTCGCACGGCTCTGCGGATGGCGGTCCCCACCCGGAACGCGGCGCGCGGCCTGCGACGGCGCCTCGGCGGAGGCGCCGAGTAGGCCCGATGCCCCGTCTTATCCGGCGGGCTCTTTGCGCGGCACCAGCACCAGCCGCTTGAACTCGGCGACGAGCACGCCGTCCTGGTTTAGCACGCGGGTGTGGACTTTGACGATGCCCCGGTCCGGCTTGGACTGCGAGGGCTTGACGTCGAGCACCTCGGTCTCGCAGAAGAGCGTGTCGCCGTGGAAGACCGGGTTGGGATGGCTGAGCTCTTCGGTCGCGAGATTGGCGATCGCCTTGCCGGAGACGTCGGAGACCGACATGCCGAGCGCGAGCGAGTAGACGAGCGGGCCGACGACGACGTTGCGGCCCTGCTGGGACTTGCCTGCGTAGACGTCGTTGATGTGGAGCGGGTGATGGTTCATCGTGATCAGGCAGAACAGGTGGTCGTCCGCCTCGGTCACGGTCTTGGCGGGCCAGTGCTTGTAGACGGCGCCGACCTCGAACTCCTCGAGGTAGCGGCCGTAGCTGTGCGCGCCGGACGCCTCGCGCTCGGCCTGATCGGTGGTCAGCTCGTACTTCTGCTCGCTCATCGGTTTCGAATTCTCCTCTGGATTGGACGGCGCGGGATGCTAGCCGAGATCGAGCTCGCACCCGAGGAGGCCGCCTGCCGTCCGCGCACGCCCGAAGCGACTCCTACGGGGTCAGCGTCACTTCCCAGCGCGCGGCCTGCCATCGCCGTGGGCCGCCGCCGGGAGAGACCTGCAGAGTGAGGAAGTCGCCAGCGGCGATGGCGACCGTGTGAGCGTTGTCCAGACAGGACGTGTCGGCGCTCCCATCGCCTTCAATCCTGCAGAGGAGCCCCGTGCCGATGCCGTTCTTCCGAAGCGTCAGCATGTAGCTGTTGCCCCGGCCGGGAGCGGACCCGATCTTCACCTTGAGGCTCGCCAACGTGCCGGCGATCGGCACCATTTGCTGTGCCGGGGATTCAATCGCCGTCGGGGCGGTGGCGAGGAACGGGGGCATATAGCTCAGCGCGCGAGTCGGCGCATCTGAGGTCGCGATGCCGGTGACCAGGATGCCTCTTCCGGCCCCCAGACTCCCTTCGCCGGCGACAGCCCCGGGAGTGCCTTCTTCCTGGCTGTCATTGGTGTTCGGCGTGAAGCTGCTGAGCACCGGCATCCGCTGCTCCCCCCGCCTGCAGCGCCCAGCCACCGCGAAGCGCGCGTTGCCTTTGTCTGGGCCGGCCTTCGCCTTGCACAGGAAGAGGGGCGACGGCGACCTGCCGTCCGCGGACGACGAACCGGTGAAAGCCGCGAACAGCACGAACGCCAGGCAAACCGCGAGCGAGAGGACGACCCGATATGCGCGAGGCGAAGCGAACCTTTGAGCAGACATCGAGTGAGGGCTCCTCGAGTGGCGGACGGACGCCCCAAGCTACAGAGCCACTCGACGTTTGACCAATCCATTCCCTCATACATACGGCCAAGCTAGGCACTTTTGCTCAAGCGCCTATCGAAAAGTGCGTGCGCCCCTCGCGCTACTTCACTTTTCTCAGGCGAGCGCGCTGCTCTTGGCGCTCGACCACCTGGACGACGAGCTTCTTCACGTTGGAGTCGCCGGTCGCCTTGATGTGGCCGGTCTCGACCGCTTTGCGGTAGCTCTTCAGCGTGCCCTTCTCGGCCAGCTCGTTGAACTGCGCCCGGTCGATCTGGACGAGCACGCGCTCGTCCTGAGAGAGGTCCTTCTTGATCTTGGGCCCGGGCAACTCGACCCGGTAGAGCTGGATGTCGCCCCTGCCTTTCAGCTCCAAGCCGAAAACCAGTTTCAGCTTCGCCAGGGCAGGGACTTCGGCCTGAAACCGCTCGACAGCCGTCTCGATCAGGTCTGCGGTCGATGCCATCCGGCTAGATACCCATTCAGATCTTGTGCCTTTGGAGGAGCTTCTTGCCGATAACCATGCGCTGAATCTCCGAGGTCCCCTCGCCAATCAGCAGCAGCGGCGCGTCGCGGTAGAGGCGCTCGATCTCGTACTCCTTCGAGTAGCCGTAGCCGCCGTGGATGCGGAAGCACTCCTCGACGCACT
>JAPVSJ010000023.1:0-16531 GCA_047519745.1 Actinomycetota bacterium
ACTCAGGGGGTTGGCCTTGCGGCGGCATGAAATCACGAAACTCCAGAAGGACGCAGGGAGCGTGGCGTGCTCTGCACGCGAGCGACCGAGGACGCCGCTATGCGCCGGTCAGAGATCCACAGAGCGGCCGATTGAGAAGCCGTCGAGCTTGAGGATCTTGGCGATCGTTTCGGCCCGCACCGGCGCGTCGGTGGTCAGCGCCATCACTGCGCTCTCTCCGTCGGGCTCGGCGCCGACGGCGGCGGAGATGATGTTGACGCCCTCCTCGCCGAACACCGTCCCCACCCGGCCGATCATTCCCGGCCGGTCGGCGTAGCTGAAGACGGCGAGGTGGTCGGCGAAGGGCAGGTAGAAGCTCTCGCCGAGGACTGAGACCAGGTAGGGCTCATTGCGCGGGCCGACGCCCGTCCCGGCGACCTCGACCGCCTCCTCACCGGCCCCGAGCCGCACGGTGATCAGCTCGGTGAAGTCCTCGGAGCCGCCGTCCTTGGTCTCGATCAGGTCGATGCCGCGCTCCTCGGCCATCTGGGGCGCGTTGACGAGGTTGACCGGCTCCTCGGTGTGGCCGGAGAGGATGCCGACCAGGACCGCGATCCCGAGCAGGCGCGTGTCGTAGGAGGCGATGCGGCCACGGAACTCGACCGAGACGCCGCCGATCGAACCATCGCCCAGGCCCTGGGCGAGGCGCCCCAGCTTTTCGCAGAGCGGCACGAACGGGGCCAGGGCCTCCATCTCCTCCGGGCGCACGGCGGCGATGTTGACCGCGTTGGTGACGACACCGCCGCTCAGCGCCGCGATCACCTGTTCCGCCGTGACCACACCGGCGCGGTCCTGAGCCTCGGCGGTCGAGGCGCCGAGATGCGGCGTCACCACCACGTCGTCGCGGCCGAAGAGCGGGTGCTCGGTGAACGGCTCGGAGGGGAAGACGTCGAGCGCGGCGCCGCCCAACTTGCCCGACTCGAGCCCGGCCAGGACGGCATCGAGGTTGACCAGCTCGCCACGGGCGCAGTTGACCACCCGCGCGCCGTCCTTCATCGCCGCGATCGCCTCGGCGTCGATCAGGTCGATCGTGTCCGGCGTCTTCGGCACGTGCAACGTGACTATGTCGGCCCGGCCCAGCAGCTCGCTCAGCTCCTCGATGCCCTCGACGCCGAGCTCGCGGAAGCGCTCAGCCGAGACGAACTTGTCGAAGGCGACGACGTCCATCTCGAAGGCCTGGGCGCGTTTGGCGACGAGCTGGCCGATGCGACCGAAGCCGACCACGCCGAGCGTCTTGCCGTAGAGCTCGGATCCCTTGAACTTGGGCCGCTCCCATGCGCCGCTGATCAGCGAAGCGTGCGCCCGCGGCACGTTGCGGCAGAGGGAGAGCATCAGCGCCAGCGTGTGCTCGGCGGCCGCGACCGAGTTCGATTCGGGCGCGTTGGCGACGACGATCCCGCGCCTGGTCGCTGCCGGAATGTCGACGTTGTCTACACCGGTGCCGGCGCGGCCGATCACCTTGAGGCGGTCGGCGCGCTCGATCAGCTCCGGAGTGACCTGGGTGGCCGAGCGGACGAGCAGCGCGTCGTAGTCGCCGATCGCCTCGCTCAGCTCCTGCTCGGACATCTCGAGACCGAGATCTACCTCGAAGCTCTCGCGCAGCATCTCGACGCCGGAGTCGGCGATCTTCTCTCGCACCAGCACCTTCACGGCGTCACCTCCGGCACGTTCTCGATCACCCAGTCGATGCAGGCGGTGAGCGCCTCGACGTCTGCCGGATCGACCGTCGGGAACATGCCGACGCGGAGCTGGTTGCGGCCCAGCTTGCGGTAGGGCTCGACATCGACGATGCCGTTGGCGCGCAGGCTCGCGGCCAGCGCCGCGGCGTCGACCGAGTCGGCGAAGTCGATCGTGCCGACCACGAGCGAGCGCTTCGTCGGGTCGGCGACGAACGGGGTCGCGAAGTCGCTCTCCTCGGCCCAGCCGTAGAGGTGACCCGATGAGGCGCGCGTGCGTTCGACGCAGGCAGCGAGTCCGCCGAGGCCGAGCATCCACTCGACCTGGTCGGCGAGCAGCAGCAGAGTGGCCAGCGCGGGCGTGTTGTAGGTCTGGTTCTTGCGCGAGTTCTCGAGCGCGGTCTGCAGCGAAAGGAAGGCGGGCTGCCAGCGCCCGCTTGCGCCGTCGAGCTGCTCGATCCGCTCGATCGCGGCCGGGCTCAGTGCAGCGAGCCAGAGGCCGCCGTCGGCGCCGAAGGCCTTCTGCGGAGCGAAGTAGTAGGCGTCGACCTGGGAGGCGTCCAGCGGCAACCCGCCGGCGCCCGACGTCCCGTCGACCAGGACCAGCGCCTCGCCAGCCCCATCAGGTCGGCGGACATCGACCATCACCCCGGTCGAGGTCTCGTTGTGCGCCCAGGCGAGCACGTCGGCCCCGGGGTCGGCAACCGGCTCGGGCGCGTCGCCAGGGTCGGCCTCAACCAGAATCGGATCGGCGAGGAAGGGCGCGCCCGCGGTCACCTTGGCGAACTTCTGCGAGAACTCGCCGTAGGTGAGGTGGAGCGCCCGCTCGCGGACGAGCCAGACGGCAGCCGCGTCCCAGAAGGCCGTCGTGCCGCCGTTGCCGAGCGCGATCTCGTAGCCGTCGGGCAGGCCGAACAGCTCGGTCAGGCCGGAGCGGATGCGGCCGACCAGATCGCGCACAGGCGCCTGCCGGTGCGACGTGCCCATCAGGGCGCCGCGCTCGGCAAGAGCCGCAAGCGCCTCGGGGCGAACCTTCGACGGGCCGCAGCCAAAGCGGCCGTCTGCAGGCTTGAGCTCCGCCGGGATCTGGACTGAGGTCGAAGTGGGCATCGGCGGCCAAGGTTATTGACCTGCGCGGGTGGACCTGGGCGACGCCATCTCGCGCCTGTCGCGTACGCTCCCGCGATGTCCGAGAGTGGCCAGCGGGGAGTTACGAAAGGAGACGGCTACGCCGTCGCCAACCTCTCGGACCTCGGCGAGGGATACGGCTTCCGCAAGATCCGCAAGGGCCTCGGCGTCACCGCCTTCGGCGCCAACGCGATCGTCCTGCCACCGGGCTATGAGACCGGCAGCCACCTGCACGAGGAGCAGGAGGAGCTCTACTTCCTGCACAGCGGGGCGATCGAGATCGAGTTCGGCGACGGCTCGACCCATGAGCTGACCGCGGGCGGCCTCGCCTGGGTAGACGCACCGACGGTGCGCAAGATCCGCAACCTCAGCGACTCCGAGGACGCCGTCTACCTCGTCGTCGGCGGCAAGGACGGCTACGTAGGCCGCGACGGCAAATTGCCGCCCGGCGAGGAGTCCCGCTTCGGCGGCGAAGGCCCTCCTGGCGCTTAGGCCCACCCAGTCAGAGCCCCAATTTCAGAACCAGGTTGCGGCCGATCCAGCCGACACCCTGGCGTCGCGCTACGGTTTTAGGTCGATGACCGCATCCGTCGACTTCACGATCGCTTTCGACAACCCGGACGAGGCCGGGTGGATCGTCGCGCGGGTGCTCGAGGTGCCCGGGGCCGTCAGTCAAGGTCGCACCCGCGAGGAGGCTCGTGAGAACGCAATAGATGCACTCCAGACGGTCTTGACGCCCGACGAGGAGTTGGCGGGCCAGCGCCCGGAGTCAGACCGAGAGCACCTCAGGTTTACTGCTGCGGCGTGAAGCGCCGCGACTTCGAACGCCACCTGTCATCTCATGGCTGCCGAGAGGTAGGCGGCACAAAGCACGCAAAGTGGCGCGGGCCACAGGATCAGGTTTCAGCCTTACCTCGCCACAAAGAGATCGGCCCCGGTCTGGTGCGCACGATCTGCAGGCAGCTAGAGATACCTCCTCCCGAAAACCCTCGCTAGTATGACCTTACGTCTCGGCGAACGTATCGGCTTCAAGGTAGCGCTGGAGATTCGGATACCAATGTACGGGAACGGACTTTGCTACTGCCGCAAATCGCCCTGCTGCGCTGGCGGCAGGATTGATCACATCAATCCAAGCGCCGATCTTGTTTTGAAGGAGCGCACGCTCAACTAGCTTCTCTGCCTCGACATCAAGTTGTGGCAGGGAGTATCCGTAGAACACGATGCGGTCTGCGCTCCGAATGGCGGCTCCGGCATCAGCCCAAGTGCTGCGTAACGTCTCAGCCCTCATCGCCTGCTTCGCGTAGACCGGGGGGACAACCACGGGCCAGAGCTGCCATTGAGACCTTCCAGAGGAACCTTTGCCACGCATATAGATTTCGCGAAACATGATTTGGCGCCTAGTGCTGAGGTGCAGCTTTCGATTCCCTCCACCGGTTTGGAGGAACCGAGCGGTGGGACGCGCGCCATTGATCCGCATCACCCAGTTGAGAGAGCCATGAAGCTTAAGGAGGGTAATGGGTCGCCCATGGTCGCAATCGCCCTCGTTATGGAGCCTAAATATCGGCTCACTGCTCTCCGTAGGGTTTAGTGGATTGAGTTCCGACGAGATAGAGCCATAGCCCTGGTCAAGACACCAGCGAGCACGAAGCTTCGCTCGCCGTTCGATCTCATTCTCAATTACCAGATCGTGGTTGAAAGTCACGACACTTAGCGAGTCAGAGTTCCTCGCTGCAGCGTCTAATAATCGACCTACCGGGCCCCCTCGCCGTTTGGGCGCACATAGCCAGTTCGTAGTCTCACGAAGGACCCTGAGGTAGAGGTCAACAAGATCGATGTACGCGTTGAGAGCCGTGTCGTTACCCGGCGTCTCCCGAAAGTCATATGAGACATCTTTGAAAACCTCCTCCATTCTGAACTCCCGGAGGTTGCTCGGAGTGGGATCAATCCCAACGAACTCGCGCAGATAACTACGAATCGCGGGGCTGAGGGCGATCTTTCGAGCAGCAACGGTCTCAAAAAAAGTCGTGTCTAGAGGTGGCCACGTATCTCGCCTACGCTCGGCGTGAAAGTGCATTGCGTTCGCCAAGCTCGCCCCTGCCCCAAAGATGATGCAGGTATTCACAATTACCTAATCTAGATCAGGCAACGGCGGAAGGTTCGCTTTCCTGGATTGCCAGCATCTCCCGCGGGATCGAGCCAGCCACCGAGGATCGGCTTGGTTATGAGCCTCGGAGGCGGTGTGCCTCTCCGGGAATGTCGCGAAGCGGCGATAGCGATATGCAATCTGTCAATCGCGCGGCGAAGCCGCGCTCGAACATCGTCGCTAAGCGCGCAAAGCGCGCGTGCGACCTAAATTCCCGGAGAGGCGCACCGCCTCCCGGCCCCACCTACCGAAAGCTCAGAACTCGGTCTCGATCCACGGCATCATGTGCCGCAGCTCGCCGCCGACCTCCTCGACTTCGTGCTTGGCGCCCTCCTCGCGCATCCGGGCGAGGTTCTCGCCGCCGGCGCGGTTCTCCGCGATCCACTCCTTGGCGAACTCGCCCGACTGGATCTCGCCGAGGATCTGCTTCATCGCCGCGCGGGACTCCTCGCCGATGACGCGCTTGCCGCGGGTCATGTCGCCGTACTCGGCCGTGTTGGAGATCGAGTAGCGCATCCCTTGGATCCCCTTCTCGTACATCAGGTCGGCGATCAGCTTGAGCTCGTGCAGGCACTCGAAGTAGGCCAGACGGGGGTCGTAGCCGGCCTCGACCAGGGTCTCGTAGCCGGCCCGGACCAGCTCGGAGGCGCCGCCGCAGAGGACCGCCTGCTCGCCGAAGAGGTCGGTCTCGCACTCGTCCTTGAAGGTCGTCTCGATGATCGCCGCGCGGCCGCCGCCGATTCCCGCGGCGTAGGCGAGGACGAGGTCGTGGGCGTTGCCGGTCGCGTCCTGGTGGACGGCCATCAGGCAGGGCACGCCGTGCCCTTCCTCGTACTGGCGGCGGACCAGGTGGCCGGGACCCTTGGGGGCGACCATGCCAACGTCTACGCCCGGTGGCGGGACGATCTGCTCGAAGTGGATCGCGAAGCCGTGGGCGAAGAGGAGCAGGTTGCCGGGGGCGATCCCGTCGGAGATCTCCGCCTCCCAGACCTCGGCCTGTTTCTCGTCGGGAAGCAGCACCATGACGAGGTCGCCGCGGCTCGCCGCGTCGGCGATGCCGAGCACCTCGAGCCCGGCGCCTTCGGCCTTGGCGCGGCTGGAGGAGTCGGGGCGCAGGCCGACGACGACGTCGACGCCGGAGTCCTTCAGGTTGAGCGCGTGGGCGTGGCCCTGCGAGCCGTAGCCGAGGATGGCGACGGTCTTCCCCTCGAGCTTCGAGAGGTCGGCGTCCTTGTCGTAGAAGATGTCGTCGGTTTTCATGAGCGGTGAGGCTAGCGAAGGGCGCGTCGCAGCAGCTTGCCCGAGGGCGTGCGCGGCAGCGCCGCCGCCAGCTCGACTCGCTTCGGCACCTTGAACCCCGCCAGCGACTCGGCGCAGTGGCGGCGCAGCTCGTCGGGGGTCGTCGCCGAGCCGTCGCGGAGGACGACAACCGCCGTCACTGCCTGCTGCCACTCGGGGTCCTCGCGACCGACCACGGCGGCGTCGGCGACTTCCGGGTGGCGCAGCAAGACCTGCTCGACTTCGGCCGGGACGACGTTCTCGCCGCCGCTGACGATCATGTCGTCGATTCGGTCCTCGACGTAGAGGAAGCCCTCCTCGTCGATCCGGCCGAGGTCGCCGGTGTGCAGCCAGCCGTCGGAGTCGACCCGGCTCGGCGCCACCGTCGGCCCTTGGACGAGGATCTCGCCATCGCGAATCCTCAAATGGGTGGTCAGCAACGGGCGGCCGGCGGACCCTAGCTTGCGCTGAGCGTCTACCGGGGCGAGCGTCGTGACCTGCGAGCAAGCCTCCGTCAGACCGTAGGTCTGGACGACCGTGGCGCCACGGGCGGCCGCCTCTTCGAGCGGCTCCTCGGGGACGGGGCCGCCGCCGATCAGGATCGCGCGCGGTCCGGAGAGGTCGGCGCCGGCCTCGAGCAGCCGCATCAGCTGGGTGGTGACAAGCGAGACGAGCGAGATCCCGTCCTCCCGCAGCGCTGCGGCCACTCGATCGACGTCGAAGCCGTCGTGCAGGACGGCGGTGGTGCCGTAGATCACCGAGCGCATCGCGATGCTGAGGCCGGAGATGTGGCTGAGCGGCAGGCAGCAGAGCCAGCGGTCGGTCGGCTCGACGCCGATGTTGAAGCCGGAGCCGACCGCGCTCCAGAGGAAGTTGCCGTAGGTCAGCTCGACCGGGTCGGGCGTGCCGGTGCTGCCGCTGGTCAGCACCCGGCAGCAGGGCGCGTCCATGTCGTGCTCGCCGAGCAGCGGCAGGTCGGCCTCGGTCTGGGTCAGCTCGCCGGGGTCGCTGAGGTCGACCGTGGGCTCCTCGGAGGCGATCACGGCGGCGCGCTCGGCCGCCGTCAGGCGCGGGCTGAGCGGCAGCAGCACGGCGCCGACCTTCATCAGCGCGTGGACGAGGACCACCTGCTCGCGCCGCGGCTCCATCGTCAGCGCCGCGGTCGAGCCGCGACGGACGCCGTGCGCCTCTAGCCGTCGTGCGACCCACGTCGCCTCGGCCTCGAGCTCCGCGTAGGTCACCTCGGACCCGTCCGCGATCAGCGCGACGCGGTCGGGGCAGCTTTGGGATCTCTGGGCGAGCCAGTCGTCGAGCTTCATCGGGCGGATATCGTGCCCATCATGCCCAAACGCCACAAAGAAGCTCCGCCCCAGCAGGATCTCTACGCGCCGATCGAGTGGGATGCCGCCGGTGAATACGAGGACATCCGCTACGAGAAGGCGGGCGGGATCGCCAAGATCACCATCGACCGTCCCGAGGTGCTCAACGCCTTCCGACCGCAAACCCTGATCGATATCTCCGCCGCGCTCGAGCTGGCCCGCGAGGACGGCGAGGTCGGCGCGATCGTCCTCACCGGTGAGGGCCAGAAGGCATTCTGCTCGGGGGGCGACCAGACGGTTCGCGGCGACACCGGCTACATGGAGGAGGGCGCCTCGGTCGGCCGCTTCCACGTCACCGACCTTCAGGTGCAGATGCGGCGACTGCCGAAGCCGGTTGTGGCGATGGTGGCGGGCTACGCGATCGGCGGCGGTCACATCCTGCACGTCTGCTGCGACCTGACGATCGCCGCCGACAACGCCTGCTTCGGGCAGACGGGGCCGCGGGTCGGCTCCTGGGACGGCGGCTTCGGCGCCTCGCTGCTGCGCGACCTCGTCGGGACCAAGAAGGCGAAGGAGTTCTGGCTGCTCTGCCGCCAGTACGACGCCGAGGAGGCGCTGGAGATGGGCCTCTGCAACGCCGTGTTTCCGGTCGAAGAGCTTGAACGGGAGACGGTCGCCTGGTGTCGGGAGATGCTGGCGCTGTCGCCCTTCGCCCTGCGCCTGGTCAAGGCGAGCTTCAACGCGCACGAGGACGGCTATGCGGGAATCCAGCAGCTCGCGCACGACGCCAACCTGCTCTTCTACGGCAGCGAGGAGGCTGCCGAGGGCCGCGAGGCCTTCAAGCAGAAACGCCCGCCCGACTTCTCCAAGTTCCCGAGGCGCCCATGAGGATCTGGCTGATGGCGGCGCGGCCGCGGACCTTGCCGGCCGCGATCGCGCCGGTCTTCGTCGGCACCGCCGCGGCGGTCGAATGGGCCGGACACCTGCCACGGGTCGGCGCCTTCGTCGCCGCACTCATCGGCTCGATCTTCATCCAGATCGGGACGAACCTTGCAAATGACTACTCCGACGCCAAGCGCGGCGCCGACACCGTCGACCGGCTGGGGCCGGTGCGTGTCACCTCGGCAGGCCTGGTGACGCCGCAGCGCGTGCTGGTGGCCACCTGGGTCGCCTTCGGCGTCGCGATCGCCTGCGGCATCTACCTGACGGTCGTCGCCGGACTCGTGATCCTCTTGATCGGCGCCTTCTCGATCGCCGCCGGCGTTCTCTACACCGGTGGCCCCCGCCCCTACGGCTACGCCGGTCTCGGCGAGGTCTTCGTCTTCCTCTTCTTCGGCCTCGTCGCCGTCAACGGCTCCTACTACGTCCAGCTCGAGCGGCTCGACGCGCTGCCGCTCGGGCTCTCGATCGCAGTCGGCTTCCTCGCCACGGCGATCCTCGTCGTCAACAACGTGCGCGACCTCGAGACCGACCGCCGGGCGGGCAAGAACACGCTTGCGGTGCGGATGGGGCGCAGCAATGCGGTGGCGCTGTACCGGATGCTGGTGCTCGGGGCCTTCGTCGTGCTGCCGATCGCGCTCCTCGCGGGCGAAGCGAGCGCATTGCCGCTGATCGGTTTGCTCGCGCTGCCGATGGCGATCAAACCGCTACGGGCGATGAGCAACCGCACCGACGGCCCGGCCCTGAACGCCGCTCTGGCCGGAACGGGCGCGCTGCTCGGCGTCTTCAGCCTGCTGGTCTCGATCGGTCTGCTGCTCGCGGCGTAGGCTCTCTCCATGCGCATCGCCTCGGTCGAGGTCGTCCCCTACGCGCTTCCCTTCCGCGAGCCATACGTGACTGCGGCCGGCACTCTCACGCGGCGCGAGATGGTGCTGCTGCGGCTTCGCTCGGAGGATGGTCTCGTGGGGCTGGGCGAAGCAGTGCCGCTCTCGCTGCGGGGCGGAACGGCGCTCGCGAAGGTGGTCGAGGAGCTGGAATCGCTCGGTGGGCGCGACGCGCTCGAGGAGGCCACGGTGCGCGGAAGCGCCACGACGCTCTCGGCGCCGGCGCGCTGCGCGGCTCTGACCGCGTTGCTCGACCTGCGAGGCAGACGAGTTGCCGTTGAAGGTAAAGCCTCTGAGGGGTCGGGAGAGCCGATCCGCTGCAACGCGACCCTGACCGCCGGCGACCCCGCGGACGTCGCCGCCGCAGCCGAAGCCTGGGCGGCGGACGGCTTCTCCACCTTCAAGCTCAAGCTAGGCGCCGAGACCGCAAAAACCATCCCTCAAGGAGGGTTTTTGCGGTCTCGCGATGTGGAAGTGGTGCGGGCGGTGCGCGGAGCGCTGGGGCCTCGGGTGCGGATTCGGGTCGATGCGAACGGCGCCTGGGACCTGGAGACCGCCCGGCGAGTGTTGGCCGAAATCGAGCCGTACGAGATCGAGCTGGCCGAGCAGCCGGTGGCGACGATGGAGGAGGCCTTGGAGGTGGCGAGCTCCACCTCGATCCCACTCGCCGCCGATGAGAGCGTCGAGTCCCGTACCGACGCCGAACGAGTCGCCGTCTCAGGCGCGTTTGCCTTGACTGGGATCAAGCTTTCGAAGGTGGGTGGACCTGAGGAGGCATTGGAGATAGCCGAGGTGCTGCCCGCCTACGTGACCAGCGCGCTCGACGGGCCGGTGGGGATCGCCGCCGCGCTGCAGGTCGCCCAATCGCTGGGCGACCTGGGCCGGGTGGCCGGCGAGAGCCTCGCCCACGGCCTCTCCACCCAGCGGCTCTTCGCCTCGACGATCGCCTCGGTCGAGTGCGAGCTGCGCGGCGACATGCTGCACCCGCCGCCGGGACCGGGTCTCGGCGTCGAGATCGACGAGGCGGCGCTTGCCGCCCACCGGCTCGACGCTTGTTGAAGCATTTGCCCACCCATCGTGTGGAAAAGGCTTCAACATCGACCGGGCTCGTCTAGGTTCCTGGTGATGGACTCGACCAATCGCAACACGGCTCTCGCCTCGGCCTTCGCCGAGGAGCTGGCGCGCTGCGGCCTTCGCCACGCCGTCCTCTCCCCCGGCTCGCGCTCGACCCCGCTCGCCCTTGCCCTTTGGCGACAGCCGGAGATCGAGACGACAGTGATCGTCGACGAGCGCTCCGCGGCCTTCTTCGCTCTGGGCGCCGCACAGGCAAGCGGTGTCCCTGTCGCGATCCTCTGTACCTCCGGGACTGCCGCCGCCAACTACCACCCGGCGGTATGCGAGGCCGACCACTCCGCCGCGCCGCTGCTGGTGCTGACTGCCGACCGACCGCCGGAGCTGCGCGGGATCGGTGCGGGCCAGGCGATCGACCAGCTCAAGCTCTACGGCGAATCGGTGCGCTGGTTCTGCGAGGTCGGCACCCACGGCGCAGACGACGACGGGCTGCTCCATTTCCGCGCGACCGCCTGTCGCGCCTTCGCTGCGGCGCGCGGGGAGACGCGCCCCGGGCCGGTCCATCTCAACTTCCCCCTGCGCGAGCCGCTGGCGCCACTGCCCGAGGAGCGCGCGGTGACGGCGACCGACCCGCTTGCTCTGGAGGGTCGCGGCGAGCGCCCGTTGACGGCGGTCACCCCGATCGACATGGAGCCCTCGCAGTTCCTGCTCGACGAGGTGGCGAAGCACATCGCCGAGGCCGAGATCGGCGTGATCGTCGCCGGGCGTCAGCTCGACCCCGAGCTGCGCGAGCCGCTGGCCCACCTCGCTCGCGCCGCCGGCTACCCGATCCTCGCCGAGCCGACCTCGCAGCTGCGCTGCGGTCCCCACGACCGCTCCCACGTCGTCACCGCCTACGACCCGCTGCTGCGCGACGAGCGGTTCCGCGCGACCGCCTCGCCCGACCTGGTCCTGCGCTTCGGCGAGATGCCGACGAGCAAGCCGCTGCGCTCATGGCTGGCCGAGTCCGGCGCCGATCAGATCGTCGTCGACCCGCTTGGCGACTGGAACGAGCCGACCCGCAGAGCGGCGGCAATCCTCCGAGCCGACCCGACCGAGCTGGCATCCGGCTGGGCGGCGCGCCTTGGCGAGGATCGCCCAGCGCCGGCGATGTGGCTGCAGGCCGAGCTCAGGGCCCGCGAGGCAATAGAGGCGGAGTTGAACGAGGCCGGGGAATTCACCGAGCCTGGCCTGCAACTCGCCCTCGCAAACGCTTACAGCGACGGCGACCTCGTCTACACCGCCTCGAGCATGCCGATCCGCGACCAGGAGGCTTTTCTGCCCTCCACCGCGACGGACGCAACCTTCCTCTGCAACCGCGGCGCCAACGGCATCGACGGCCTGATCTCGTCTGGCATCGGTGCCGCTCACGCAACCGGCAAGCCGACCACCGTCGTCACCGGCGACCTCGGCCTGCTGCACGACCTGGGTGGCCTCGCCGCCCTGCGCGACGTCACCACCCCCGTCCGCATCGTCGTGATCGACAACGACGGCGGCGGAATCTTCCACTTCCTCCCCCAGGAGCAGGCACTGGGCAACGCCGAGTTCGAATCCCTCCTCGGCACCCCACGCGGCGTGAGCGTAGCCAAGGCCGCCGCGCTGTTCGACCTCCCCCACTGCAAACTGGAATCACTTGAGGAACTTCAGGAAGCACTGGCCGCCGGCACGGGCCTGATCGAGGTCAAGACCAACCGCCAGGGCAACGTCGGGCTGCACGGGCGGATAGCCGACCGTGTCGGGGTACTACTCAGCCAGCAGCGGTAGCAGGGCCTGCAGCTTCACCTCGGTCTCCTCCAGCTCGGCTGCGGGGTCGGAGCCGGCGACCACGCCGACTCCCGCGAAGAGGCGGGCCTCGCGGTCGCGAAGGAGGGCACTGCGAATGGCCACGCAGAACTCACCGTCTTCCGTCCCGTCCATCCAGCCAACCGGGGCGGCGTACCAGCCGCGGTCCATTCGCTCCAGGTCGGCGATCATGTCCGCCGCATCGGGCCAGGGCTCGCCTCCGACCGCCGGGGTCGGGTGGAGCATGCCCGCCAGCTCGACCGCGGAGCGCGGTTCGGCGAGCTGGGCGATCACCGGCGTCGCCAGGTGCTGGATGTTGGCGATCTTGACCACCTCCGGCTCGGGCGCGGTCTGCACCCAGACGGCGTGCGGGCGCAGCTTGCGGACGATGCGCTCGGCGACGATCCGCTGCTCGCGACGGTTCTTGTCGCTGCGCAGCAGTTGCTCACCGAGGTGATCGTCGACGGCGGGGTCGGAGCTGCGGCGGGTCGAGCCCGCCAGCGCCACGGTCGAGGCGCCGGCTCCCGAGCGGCGGATCAGCAGCTCGGGAGTCGCGCCGAGGAAGGCTGCCTCCGGCGTTCCACAGCAAAAGCAAAAGCAGGAGGGGAACTGCTCACGCAGGGCGGCGAAGACGGCGGCGGGGTCGTGGGCGGCGGCGGCCTCGACGGCGACCTCGCGGGCGAGCACGATCTTGCTCATCTCGCCCTCGGCAATCCGCCCTGTCGCCGCTTCGACCGCCGCTTCGAAGTCGCCGGGCGGGCGCACACTGCGGATCTCGGGGCGACCGGTCGGGTGCGGATCGAGCATCGGCAGGGGATCGGTGCGCAGGCCGGCCAGCCGCGCGCCGACTCGCTCGACCTCCGGGGCTGCGTCGTCGCCCGGCGAAAGGACCAGGTTGATCGTCAGAAAGCACTCGTCGCCGACCCGGCAGATCGACAGCTCCGGCAGGATCAGCGAGGCAGGCGAGAACGACGACCAGGCCGAAGACGCCGCGCCCTCGGGATCGAAGGCGAAGCCGCCCGTCCATACCGGTCCGGCGCCCGACGGCAGCCCCGCCGGCTCGTCCAGCACGGCGCCCTCGTTGAGGACCAGGCACTCTGCGGCGACGTCGGCGAAACGCGAATCCCCCCGTGAGCTCGCCTCATGCGCGACCCCCAAAGCTGCCAGGGCAAATCCCCGGTCGGGCTGCTCCCAACAGAACCAGTGGTCGGACGCGAGGCGCGACGCGAAGGCCGCCGCGCAGGGATCGATCCCCTGGACCTCGAGGGTGACGCTGACCAGCGTGCGTCGCGATCGCCCGGCCGCCAGCTCCGCGCCGTCGCGCAGCCGGCTTTGCAGCTCGCTAGTCGCCGCCTCGAGCAATCGCGATCTCTCCGGTTCTCACCATTTCTATGAGCCCGTGCGGGCGGATCATCCGCTCGAAGGCCTCGATCTTGTCGGCTGACCCGGTCACCTCGATCGTCATCGCCCGCCGCGAGACGTCGATAATCTTGGCCCGGAAGATCTCGGCAAACTGGATGATCTCGGCGCGGCTCTCGACCGCGGCGGAGACTTTGAACATCGCCATCTCGCGGGCGACCGTCTCGTCGGGCTCCATGTCGCGGATTTTCAGCACGTTGACGAGCTTGTGCAGCTGCTTGGTCACCTGGTCGATCGGGTGGACGGCGCCGTCGAGGGTGAGCGTGATCCGCGAGACGCTCGGGTCGTCCGTCGGTCCCACCGCGAGCGTGTCGATGTTGAAGCCACGCCGCGAGAACAGTCCAGCGATCCGGGCCAGCACACCCGGCTTGTTCTCGACCAGGATCGAGAGGATGTGCTTGCGTCCACTCAGCTGTCCGGGCACGTGCAGATCCTCCAGTTTGACCATCTGGGGAGTGCCGGCCTCCATCAGCTCACCGCCTTCGGCGCCTCGACCATGTCCCTTGCGGCTTCGCCTGGCGGGATCATCGGGTAGCAGTTCTCCTCCTGGGCGACGCGCACGTCGAGCAACACGGGACCGTCCGTCTCGAGCGCCTTGACCATCGTGCCCTCGAGCTCGTCGGCGTTCTCGCAGCGCATTCCGGTCGCGCCGAAGGCCTCGGCAAGCTTGACCCAGTCCGGGCTGTCGCCCATCTGCACCGAGCTGTAGCGGCGGTCCCAAAACAGCTCCTGCCACTGGCGGACCATGCCCATGTAGCCGTTGTTCATCAGGAAGATCTTGACCGGGATCTCTTCGGTGACGCAGGTCGCCAGCTCCTGGCAGTTCATGATCAGGCTGCCGTCGCCGGCGAGGCAGACGACGTCCTCGTCGGGCCGGGCGACCTTGGCGCCAACCGCCGCCGGCAGGCCAAAGCCCATCGTCCCCAGGCCGCCCGAGTTGATCCAGCGCCGCGGCTGCTCGAAGCCGTAGTACTGCGCCGCCCACATCTGGTGCTGGCCGACGTCGGAGGTGACGACCGCGTTGCCATTCGTCGCCCGGTGCATCGCCTCGACCATGAACTGCGGCTTGATCTCGCCGTCGACCCCGGGCTCGTAGCGCAGCGGGTGCTTCTCCTGCCACTCGCGCAGCTGCTTCCACCAGGGATCGAGCCGGGAGCTGTCGGTCTGCAGCGCCCGGTACTCGCGGGTCAGCTCCGGCAGGACCAGCTTGACGTCACCGACGATCGGGATGTGCGCGCCGATGTTCTTCGAGATCTCCGCCGGGTCGATGTCGATGTGGATGACTTTGGCGTGGGGTGCGAACTCGGAGAGCTTGCCGGTGATGCGGTCGTCGAAGCGGGCGCCGATCGCGACGATCAGGTCAGCGTTGTCCATCGCCCAGTTGGCGGTCACCGTGCCGTGCATACCGAGCATCCCCAGCCAGTGCTGGCCGGAGGCCGGGTAGGCGCCGAGCCCCATCAGGGTCGAGGTGACGGGGAAGCGGTCGGCCGCGGCCAGCTCGCGCAGCTCCTCGGAGGCGTTGCCGTTGACCACGCCGCCGCCGGTGTAGAAGATCGGTCGCTTGGCGTTGGCGAGCGCTTTGGCGGCGATTCGCACCTGTTTGATGTTGCCCTTGCTCATCGGCTTGTAGCCCGGCAGCTCGACCGGCTCGGTGCGCGGCGAGTAGTCGATCTCCGCCCGCGAGAGGTCCTGGGGGATGTCAAGCAGGACCGGCCCCGGCCGCCCCGTCGCGGCGACGTGGAAGGCCTCGTGCACGTACTCGGGGATCTGGCGCGGGTCGGTGACCTGGAAGGAGTGCTTGACGAAGGGCAGCGTCGCGCCGAGGATGTCGGCCTCCTGGAAGCCGTCGGTGCCGATCAGCTCGGTTCGCACCTGGCCGGTGACGAACACGGTCGGCACCGAGTCCATCATCGCGTCGGCGATCGCGGTGACCAGGTTGGTCGCGCCGGGACCCGAGGTGGCGAACGCCACCCCCACCCTGCCCGATGCCTTGGCGTAACCCTCGGCGGCGTGGCCACCGCCCTGCTCGTGGCGCACCTGGATGTGACGGAAGCCGGCGTCGACGAGCGCGTCGTAGGTCGGCAGGTTGGCCCCACCGGGGATGCCGAAGATGTTCTTCACACCCTCGGCTTCGAGGCTTTTCATCAACGCGTCCGCGGCTCTCATCGGACTCGCGATGGTACCAGCGGGCCTATGCCTGGCCAGCGGGGGTTTTTGCGGTGCCAGTCGGGTTCCAACGGGTGCGCGGGTCGATCGCGGCCTCGATCGCCTTGTCCTTGTAGCGCTCGATCGCGTGGATCATCGACTCGACCAGCTCCTCACCGAGCAGGGTCGGCTCGAGGCCGAGATCGAGCAGCTTGGTGTGGATCGCGTTGTAGTAATGCTCTTCCTTCTCGACCCGGGGGTTGTCGCAGTGCTGGATCTCGACCGCGTAGCCGAGGTGCTCGGCCGCGAACTTGACCAGGTGCGCGAGGTCGATCACCGAGAACTGCTCGGTGAACTGGTTGAAGACGCGGAACTCGCCTGCCACGGCCGGGTTGGTCGCGGCCAGCTCGACGCAGTTGAGCGTGTCGCGGATGTTGAGGAAGCCGCGCGTCTGGCCGCCGCTGCCGTAGACGGTCAGCGGGTGGCCGATCACCGCCTGCAGGCAGAAGCGGTTGAGCACGGTGCCGAAGAGCTCGTCGTAGTCGAAGCGGGTGATCAAACGCTCGTCGCTCGCGGTCTCCTCGGTCTCGATCCCGTAGACGACGCCCTGGTTGAGGTCGGTCGCGCGCAGGCCCCAGGTGCGGCAGGCGAAGTGGATGTTGGTCGAGT
>JAPVSJ010000024.1:0-20732 GCA_047519745.1 Actinomycetota bacterium
CTGGTCGAGGGCAAGGCGATCCAGGTCCACCCGCTGGTCTGCCACGCCTTCAACGCCGACTTCGACGGCGACCAGATGGCGGTCCACGTGCCGCTCTCCGCGGAGGCGCAGGCCGAGGCGCGGATCCTGATGCTCTCGGCGAACAACATCCTCTCGCCGGCCCACGGTGCGCCACTGGCGACGCCGACCCAGGACATGGTGCTGGGGATCTACTACCTGACCTACGGCCCCTCGGCTGAGGATCTGCTCAAGAAAGACGAGGAGCTGAAGGCGGGCAAGGGTGCCGCTGTCAACGGCTCGGCGCCGAAGGTCTTCCGCTCCGCCCAGGAGGCCGAGCTCGTCTACGAGAACGGCGGTTGCAAGCTGCACGACCTCGCCGAGTACCGGCGGGCCGGGCACGAGCATTTCCTGACCACGGTCGGACGGATCATCTTCAACGAAAAGATCGAGCGAGCGCTTGCCGCCGCCCTCGACGACGAGTTCGATCCCGAGGGCTTCGTCTTCGCCAACCAGGCGCTGAAGAAGCGCAACGTCAACGAGATGGTCTCCGACCTGGTCGAGGCCTACGGCGCCCCGGCGGTCTCGCGGGTACTGGACGCCTTCAAGGACCTCGGCTTCCACTACGCCAGCCAGGCCGGGATCACGGTCGCCAAGAACAACGTCGTCTCTCCTCCCGAGAAGGCCGAGATCCTCGACCGCTACGAGAAACAGACGACGGCGATCCAGGGCCAGTACGACGACGGCTACATCACCGCGGAGGAGCGCCACGAGGCGGTCACCGCGCACTGGAACAAAGCGACCGACGAGGTCGCCCAGGCGATGGAGGACAACCTCGACGAGCTCAACCCGATCTTCATGATGGCCAACTCGGGCGCCCGCGGCTCGTTCAAACAGATTCGCCAGCTGGCCGGGATGCGCGGTCTGATGGCCAATCCAAAAGGCGAAATCATCGAGCGGCCGATCAAGGCCAACTTCATGGAGGGCCTCTCCGTGCTCGAGTACTTCATCTCGACCCACGGCGCCCGAAAGGGACTGGCCGACACGGCGCTGCGCACGGCCGACTCGGGCTACCTGACCCGCCGCCTGGTCGATGTCGCCCAGGACGTGATCGTCCGCGACGAGGACTGCAAGACCAAAGAACACATCGAGATGGCGCTGCGCAAGGACGACGGCACGCTCAACGACAACCTCTTTGGCCGCCTGGCGGCGAAGAAATTCGAAACCAAGCGCGGCCGCGAGCTGCTCAAGCGCAACCAGGAGATCACCCTGGCCGACGTCGAGCAGATCGCCGAGGCGTTCGGTGACGAGGAGGTCACGGTGCCGGTCCGCTCGACCCTCAAGTGCGAGGCCGAGTCGGGCATCTGCCGAGCCTGTTACGGCGTTGCCCCGGCGACCGGCTCGACGGTCAACATCGGCGACGCGGTCGGCATCATCGCCGCCCAGTCGATCGGCGAGCCCGGCACCCAGCTGACCATGCGGACCTTCCACACCGGCGGTGTCGCCGGCCAGGACATCACCCAGGGCCTGCCGCGCATCGTCGAGCTCTTCGAGGCTCGCAAACCCAAGGGTCTGGCGCAGATGGCGGAAGAGGCCGGCAAGGTCACGGTTGAAGAAACCGACAAAGCGCTGAAAGTGATCGTCACCGAGTCGAGCGGCGAGGAGCACGCCTACAGCTTCCCGCCGCGCACTCGCCTGCACGTCGCCGACGGCGACAAGGTCGAGGTCGGCCAGCAGCTCAACGAGGGCTCGCTGTACCCGGCCGACCTGCTGGCGATCCGCGGCCGCACCGAGGTCGAGCTCTACCTCGTCGCCGAGGTGCAGAAGGTCTACCGGGCGCAGGGCGTCGACATCAACGACAAGCACATCGAGCTGATCGCACGGCAGATGCTGAAGAAGGTCAAAATCGAGTCGAAGGGCTCGACCGAACTGCTGCCTGGCCAGCTCGAAGACCGTGGCCAGCTCAAACGGCTCAACAAACAGATCAAGGCGGACGGCGGCACGGCGGCCAAAGGTGAGGAGGTCATCCTCGGCATCACCAAGGCCTCACTGGCTACCGAGTCCTTCCTCTCGGCGGCCTCCTTCCAGGAGACGACCAAGGTGCTCACCGACGCGGCGCTCGAGGGCAAACGAGACAAACTCGTCGGCCTCAAGGAGAACGTGATCATCGGCAAGCTGATCCCAGCCGCGACCGGCCTCAAGCACTACCGGACGCTGACGGTCGAGCCGGCCGTGCCGATCGAGCCGCCGAGCGACGACGACCTGCTCGACGAAGAAGAGCTGGCCGCCGAGCTCGGCGTCGACGGGGACGAGACCCCGGTGGAGAGCTTCGGGCCCTCGTTTGCGGAGGAGCTGGAGGAGCTCGCTCAAGAGATCGAGTCCAACTCCGAGGACAAAGCTACGTAGCGGAGAGGGGGCGGGTGCCCATCCGTCGGAACCCGCTCGCTTCGCTCGCTCACAAGTTCCGTCGGACGGGCACCCGCCCCCTCTGTTGCTGAGCTGGATTAGTTGCTTGAACCGCCGGTGAGGCAGTAGGCGAAGACCGTCAGGGTCGACGCTGCGCCGTTGTTGTTCTTGGCCTGGTAGAGCCAGCCGTTGCCGCTGCGGAGCGAGGAGGTCATCTCGACTCCGAAGTTGGCGGGCTGGGCGCCGCCGCTGATCACCGTGGTACCGGCCGGGCACTGGACCGAGACGCTGCCGCTGGAGGTGGCCGCGATCGGGGTGCTGTTCGACACCTGGATGATCGTGCCGAGCTCGGAGGCGCGGACCGAGCCGGCCTGTAGCTCGCTCGAGCCGACCGAGTCGGGGCCGAGGTCGTTCTGGGTGAGCGACTGGTCGGCTACCTCGGAGGAGGTGACGGCGTTTTCGGCGATCTCATCCGATTTGACCGCGTCTTTGGCGATCTCGTCGGTGTTGACCGCGTCTTTCGCAATCTCATCGCTGCCAACCGAGTCGGTGCCGAGGTCGTTGGCGGTGATCGAGGCGTCAGCGATTTTGGCGGAGTTGACCGCGCTGTCGCGCAGGTCGACGGTCCGTACCGAGCCGTTGACGATCTGGTTTGAGCCGATGGTGGCCTTCGCCGCCAACGCCGTGCCGCTGAGGGCCGCGAACAGGGCCAGGCAGGCGATCACGAGGGCGGGGGAGGGGCGGAACTTGCGGGTCTTGGTGGTCATCGGAATGTCCTTTCGTTTGTTTGCGATCCGATGGGCCAAGCTTCGGTCCGATTGCCCTCCGCAACTACGGACCCCAGGGGTGAACCCGCTCACCCCACGAGCAGCCCGGACTTGGCTTCGACTCAGAGAAGCTCGGCGGGGTGGGAGAGACGCAGGTCCGGGATCCGCTTGAAGTGGGAGGTGTTCCTCGTCACCAGCGGGACGCCCGCCTCGAGGCAAATCCCGGCCTGCATCGCGTCGCGAATGTCGATCGCTTCCCCGCTCGTGCGAAGGTCTCGCAGCAGCGATCCGCCGCGGAGACCCGCGGTCCGGCTCAGCGTCAACACGGGCGCTGCGAGCAGGGCGTGAACCGAACGGGGATCCCGCCGGTATGAACGCCCCAATGCGAGCTCGAAGGCCGTGACCGCCGTGACGCGGTAGCCAGACGTGCGGATCAGGGCGCGAATCAAGTCCCGGCCCGGTCCAGCGCCGCGCAGGTAGTCGATCAGGACGTCCGAGTCGAGGACCGGTCGCTCGCCCACGTCGCCCACGCCTCCTCCTGTGCTTGCTCCCACTCCGCTACGTCAGCTTCGCTCCACGCACCCTCAGCTTCGGCCAGTGCCGGCGCGATCTCGTCATCGCCGCCCTGCTCGAGCAGGCGTGCCACTGCCTCCTCGACGATCGGCGAGAAACCGCGCATGCCACGTTCGGCGGCTTTGGCCCTGAGCAGGGTGTAGGTCCGGTCGCTGAGCTCAATCGTCGTGCGCATGCATGCATTCTAGCATTCAAATGCGGTAACGCCCCGCCGGTAAGTTCCAGGCATGGAGAAGGTATGCGTCATTGGTGCGGGGTCATCCGGTCTAACCGCTTGCCAGGTCTTGGCTGCTCGCGAGATTCCCTTCGACTGCTTCGAGAAGGGGTCGATGATCGGGGGGAACTGGCGCTATGAGAACGACAACGGGACTTCGTCCGCTTACAAGTCGTTGCATATCAACAGCGCCCGCAAGCTCATGTCCTACAAGGCGTTTCCGATGCCCGACGACTACCCCGACTACCCGAGTCATTGGCAGGTGGCCAAGTACTTCGACGACTACGCGGAGCGCTTCGGCTTGAAGGAGCGGATCACGTTCAATGCCGAGGTCGTCTCCGCCGCGCCGGTCGATGGGGCATGGGAGGTCACCGTCGAGGACGCCGACGGCAAGCGCAGGACCGAGCGCTACCGCGCCGTCTTGGTCGCCAACGGCCACCACTGGAAGCCTCGCTGGCCCGAACCACCCTTCCCGGGTGCCGAGGAGTTCGAGGGCGAGCAGATGCACGTCCACCATTACCGCGAGCCCGACGTGCTCGAGGGTAAGCGCGTCCTGGTGCTGGGAATCGGCAACTCCGCCGTCGACGTCGCCGTCGAGTCTTCGCGAATCGCCGAGAAGACCTTCCTGGCGATGCGCCGCGGCGCCTACGTGCTTCCAAAGTTCCTCGGTGGGACGCCGATCGACGAATCTGCCCCGCCGATCGCGAGCTATCTGCCGATCTCGGTGCAGCGCTTTTTTTTCAACAGGCTGCTGAAGACCGCGGTCGGCGAGATGACCGACTACGGCCTGCCAAAGCCCGACCACAAGCTGCTCGAGGCCCACCCGACCGTCTCCTCAGAGCTCCTGCCGCGGCTCGGCCACGGCGACATCACCGCCAAGCCGAACATCGACCGCTTCGCCGGCGGTCGCATGGTGCGCTTCGCCGACGGCAGCGAGGAGGAGATCGACCTCGTCATCTACTGCACCGGCTACAAGATCAGCTTCCCTTTTCTGGACGAGAGCGTCTTCGCCGCCCGCGACAACCGCATGCCCCTCTACAAACGAGCGGTCTCGGTCGAGAACCCGGGCCTCTACTTCATCGGCTTCATCCAGCCCCTGGGCCCGATCATGCCCATAGCCGAGGCCCAGGCCGAATGGCTGGCCGACCTGCTCACGGGCAAGGCAGCTCTACCCCCAGCGCCCGAGATGCGCAAGGAGATCGCAGCTTACGACCGCTGGCTCAACAAGCGCTTCGTAGCTTCCAAGCGCCACACGATCGAGGTCGACTTCCACCCATATCTGAGGGATATCAAGCGGGAGCGAAAACGAGCTACGCAGGTGGCTTGAGGCGAGGAGGCGGGGTGCTCCTCTCGCTTGCTGGGTTTTTCGTCTGAGGCGCGAGGGGCCGTCCGAGATCGCCAGCGGGACGAAAAACAGGACGCCGCTGCGCGAGAGGAGCACCCCGCCTCCTCGCCAAAGCACCAGCGCCTCCGGGGAGATTGTGGGGTCCGCGAGGCCGCCGTGGCATCGGCCGCCAGCGGTTAAAGCCCTCCCCTGAGTCGTCGCTGGCGGTCTCCGCCTCCGGTTCCCTGCTGGCCCACCAGACCAGCCAAAGAGCACCGATGACGGGAATCTTCAGCACGACGAGCAGGAAGAAGATCGGGAGCCATCCCTCCATCGCGTCAGTGTAGCCAGCCAACCCGCGCCGGTCAGAGACCGGCGGCCCAGGCGGTCAGCGCTTCCACCTGGACCTCCTCGAGCCCCAGGTGGGACTCGGTGGGGACGAGCAGGGTCGGCTCCTCGCGCTCGCGCGCCCACTCGTAACAGCTCTCGTCGAAGTTGTCGTCGACCCAGGCGAGCGCCCGTCCCTTGCCGTACTCGTCGAGCGGCCCCAGCTTCCAGTGCGCCGAGCCGAAGCGGGCCGCCCCGTCGAAGCTGAGGAATGGCAGGTCCGGCAGGCCGAGGATGTTGGGCAGGTAGTCGTTGGCTTTGTCCTCCCACCCGGTCGCCCAGACCAGGTCGTAATGCTCGGCCAACCGCCCCAACCGCTCCCCGGCGACCAATGAGATGCAATGCACCATCCCGTCAACCAGCTCAAAACGTGCCTCGTCCTTGGGGGGTGGCTCGTCGAATCCAAACAAGGAGATGACCCCGTCGACGTCAACGGCGAGAATCGGCCGGCTCATGGAGCCAGGCTAGCTACCAACGGTAATGCGCAAACGCCTTATTGGCCTGGGCCATGCGGTAGATGTCGTCTTTGCGCTTCCATGCGCCGCCCTGCTGGCCGATCGAGTCGAGGATTTCGCTGGCGAGCCGCTCCGACATCGAGTACTCGCGGCGGTTGCGCGAGAAGTCGACCAGCCAGCGGACAGCCAGCGTGCGGGCGCGGCGGGCGGGGACCTCGACCGGCACCTGGTAGGTGGCGCCGCCGACCCGGCGCGAGCGGACCTCGAGCACCGGGGTCAGTTGTTTGATCGCCGCCTCGAGGGTCTCGACCGCGTCCTCGTTGGAGCGCTCGCCGACGATCGCCAGCGCGTCGTAGACGATCCGCTCGGCAAGGGACTTCTTGCCGTCGCTCATGACCTTGTTGATGACCTGCTGGACGAGCCTGTTGCGGAAGCGCGCGTCTGGTTCGACCGGACGGATCGTTGCGGCGGAGCGGCGCGGCACTAGGAAGCCTTGACCCCGTAAAGAGAGCGGGCCTGCTTGCGGTCGGAGACGCCGGCGGCGTCGAGGGTGCCGCGGACGACCTTGTAGCGGACGCCCGGCAGATCCTTGACCCGGCCGCCGCGGACCAGCACGACCGAGTGCTCCTGCAGGTTGTGACCCTCGCCGGGGATGTAGGTGGTGACCTCCATCCCGTTCGTGAGGCGCACACGGGCGATCTTGCGCAGAGCCGAGTTCGGCTTCTTCGGCGTCACCGTGGCGACGCGGGTGCAGACACCGCGCCGTTGCGGCGCTGCGACGCCCTTCTTCCGCCCTTGCCCCGACTTGAGGCCCGGCGTGGTCGTCTTCTTCTTAGGCCGCTTGCGGCCCTTGCGAATAAGTTGGTTCGTGTTCGGCACGGCCGCGCATGGTAGCGGGCGGAGGCTTTTGGGGCGACAACGAGTAGCGCGCCACCCAGCATCAAGCCGGCGGCGGCCGCGATCTGCGCATAGAAGCCGTCGTAGAGGACCGCCTTGGCGCCGGTGAAGCGGGAGGACTGGACACCCGCGTCGAGCCCGGCCGGCAGGTCGACGAGGAGGATGACGGCGAGGCTGATCAGGCCGAGGACGAAGATGACTCGCCCCAAGCCGCGCCGGGCCTCATTGCGCAGCACGACCAGGGCCAGAAAGGCCGCGAGCAGGGCGACCGGAATCAGCAGGAAGGCGTGCGCCTGTCCGGCGGTTTTCGCGTCAACGGTCGGGGCGCTCGCCGCGGATATGCCGGCATAGCCCAGCCGGCCGATCTCCACCGCGCGATAGTTGACGAACTGGGTGGCGATCAGGCAGCCCGCGGCGACGAGGATGGTCAGGCAGATCGCCCGCTGTGGTGTCAGCAAGGCGCTGACGCGGGTGGCGCCGCGTCGTGCCTGGGTGGCGCCGCGCAGCAACGACCGTTCGACCAGGGCCAGGCCGCGGAGGAGGAAGACGCCGACGGGGCGCAGACGACGGCCGAGGCGTCGCGCTCTGGCCTGCACCGCGCGCCCGGTCTTGGCGAGCCGGGGCCCGGCTCGCTGAAGCCTGCGGTTGACCGCGTTGTCGAGCTTCGTGGTTGCCGCCCGTATGCGACGCCCGACCGCTGCTATCATCGCGCGTCGCTCAGGCTTCTTTTTCGCAGTTCGTTTCGCCGGGCCCGCGAGGGCCTTTTTCATGCGCCGATCCCGGTGGCTTTTGCCGGCAGGCTCGGATTTCTTCGATTTAGCTCGTCTCCGCTTCAATACAAAGCCCTACCTTAAGACCATGCCACGCAACTTCCCCCTAGAGAAAACCCGCAACATCGGGATCATGGCGCACATCGACGCCGGTAAGACGACGACGACCGAGCGCATCCTCTACTACACCGGCCGCACGCACAAAATCGGCGAGGTGCACGAGGGCGCCGCGGTGATGGACTGGATGGAACAGGAGCAAGAGCGCGGCATCACGATCACCTCAGCCGCGACCGCCTGTGAGTGGAAGGGCCACCGGATCAACATCATCGACACGCCGGGCCACGTCGACTTCACGGTCGAGGTCGAGCGCAGCCTGCGCGTCCTCGACGGTGCGATCGCCGTCTTCGACGCCGTCGCCGGCGTCGAGCCGCAGTCGGAGACGGTCTGGCGCCAGGCCGACAAGTACAAGGTGCCGCGCTTCGCCTACATCAACAAGATGGATCGCACCGGCGCAGACTTCTTCAACGCGGTGCAGACGATGAAGGACCGGCTCGGCGCCAACCCCCTGCCGATCCAGCTGCCGATCGGCAGCGAGGGCGACTTCGTCGGAGTCGTCGACCTGATCGAGATGGTGGCGCTGGTCTGGAAAGACGAACTCGGCACCGAGTTCGAGACGACCGAGATCCCCGCCGACCTCGTCGACCAGGCCCAGGAATACCGCACCCAGCTGATCGAGGCCTGCGCCGAGTACGACGACGAGCTGATGGAGGCCTACCTGGCCGAGGAGGAGATCCCCCACGAGCGGATCGCCAAGTCCCTGCACCGGGCCTGCCTCGACACCAAGGTCACCCCGGTCCTCTGCGGCTCCTCGTTCAAGAACAAGGGGGTGCAGCCGCTGCTCGACGCGGTCGTCGAGCTGTTGCCATCGCCGCTCGAGGTGCCGCCGGTCACCGGCACGGTCCCGGCCGCCAAGGGCGAGGACGAGCCGACTGTGGCCGAGCGTCCCGCCGACGACAGCGGTCCCTTCGCCGCGCTCGCCTTCAAGATCATGACCGACCCCTACGTCGGCAAGCTGACCTACTTCCGCGTCTACTCGGGCAAGCTCGAGGCGGGCGGTCGCGTGCTCAACGTCAAAACGGGCAAGACCGAGCGGATCGGCCGCCTGCTGATGATGCACGCCAACAGCCGCGAGGAGATCGAGGAGGTCTACTCGGGCGACATCTGCGCCGGGGTCGGCCTCAAGGAAACGGGCACCGGCGACACCCTGGCCGCGCCTGACGCGCCGATTGCGCTGGAGAGCATCGAATTCCCCGAGACGGTGATCGCCGTCGCGATCGAGCCGAAGACGAAAGCCGACCAGGAGAAGATGGGCACGGCCCTGCAGCGGCTCGGCGAGGAGGACCCGACCTTCCGGATCGAATCCGATGAGGAAACCGGCCAGACCCTGATCCACGGGATGGGCGAGCTCCACCTCGAGGTGATCGTCGACCGCATGCTGCGCGAGTTCAAAGTCGACGCCAACGTCGGCAAGCCCCAGGTTGCCTACCGCGAGACGATCCGCAAGGAGGTCAAGAAGGTCGAGGCGCGCTTCGTCCGCCAGACCGGCGGCCGCGGCCAGTTCGGCCACGTCGTGATCAACGCTGAGCCGGCGCCGGGCGAGGGTTTCGAGTTCGTCAACAAGATCAAGGGCGGCACGATCCCGGGCGAATACATCGGCCCGGCCGAACAGGGGATGAGGGAGGCGCTCGAGAACGGCGTCAAGGCCGGCTACCCGATGGTCGACGTCAAAGTCGAACTTGTAGACGGCTCCTTCCACGACGTCGACTCCTCCGAGATGGCCTTCAAAATCGCCGGCTCGATGGCGATCCAGGAGGCCGCCCGCAAGGCCGACCCGGTGCTGCTGGAGCCGGTGATGGCGGTCGAGGTTGTGACGCCAGAGGATTTCCTCGGCGACGTGATCGGCGATTTGTCCCGGCGGCGCGGCAAGGTCCAGGGCCAGGAGCAGCGCGGCAACGCGCTCGCCGTGCAGGCCTTCGTGCCGCTCGGCGAGATGTTCGGCTACGCCACCGATCTGCGCTCCTCGACCCAGGGCCGGGCCACCTACACGATGCAATTTGAGCGCTACGAGGAGGTTCCCTCCAACATTGCGGAGGAGATAGTTGAACACCGCGCAGGCGAGCCGGTAGGAGCCAGCTCGTGAATCTGGCTATATTTCCCAGGTTCGCCCGCAGGCAGCAGGTTCCCCGCTGCCAGGCAACTGCAACACTCAATCACCCAAGTCAGACAGAACCCGACTTCGAAAGGTAGAACGGAGAGCGATGTCAAAGGAGAAGTTCGAGCGCGATAAGCCGCACGTGAACGTCGGCACGATCGGTCACATCGACCACGGCAAGACGACGCTGACGGCCGCGATCACCACCACGCTCTCCGGCAAAGGCGATACCGAAGCGAAGAGCTTCGCCGAGATCGACAACGCCCCTGAGGAGAAAGAGCGCGGGATCACGATCGCGACGTCACACGTCGAGTACGAAACCGAGAACCGCCACTACGCCCACGTCGACTGCCCGGGTCACGCCGACTACGTGAAGAACATGATCACCGGCGCTGCCCAGATGGACGGGGCGATCCTGGTCGTCTCGGCTGCCGACGGCGTTATGCCACAGACCCGCGAGCACATCCTGCTCGCCCGTCAGGTCAACGTCCCGCACGTGGTCGTCTTCCTCAACAAGGTCGACCAGGTCGACGACGACGAACTGATCGAGCTGGTCGAGGAGGAGGTCAAGGAACTCCTCGACGAGTACGATTTCCCCGGCGACGAGACGCCGATCGTCAAAGGCTCGGCGCTGAAGGCGCTGGAGGGCGACGAAGAGGCCCAGAAGGCGATCTTCGAACTGGCCGACGCGCTCGACTCCTACATCCCGGAGCCGGTGCGAGAGCTCGACAAGCCCTTCCTGATGCCGATCGAGGACATCTTCTCGATCACCGGCCGCGGCACCGTCGCCACCGGCCGCGTCGAGCAGGGCATCGTCAACACCGGCGACGAGGTCGAGATCGTCGGCATCAAGGACACCACGACCACGGTCGTCACCGGGGTCGAGATGTTCCGCAAGCTGCTCGACCAGGGCCAGGCCGGCGACAACATCGGCGCGCTCCTGCGCGGCACCAAGCGCGAGGAGATCGAGCGCGGACAGGTGCTCTGCAAGCCCGGCTCGATCACCCCGCACACCAAGTTCAAAGCCGAGGTCTACTGCCTGAAAAAGGAGGAGGGTGGCCGTCACACCCCGTTCTTCTCGGGCTACCGGCCTCAGTTCTACTTCCGCACGACCGACGTGACCGGGATCGCCAACCTCCCCGAGGGGACGGAGATGGTGATGCCGGGAGACAACGTCGAGATGACGATCGAGCTGATCCAGCCGATCGCGATGGACCAGGGCCTGCGCTTCGCCATCCGCGAGGGTGGCCGGACGGTCGGCTCGGGAGTCGTCGCAAACATCATCGAGTAGCCCAAGCATCAGGGGCGGGCTTCCGCCCGTCCCTCGCCGCATTCGCGGCAAGGAACTAAAAGACATACGACCTAGGGGCGGCGCCCCACCACCAAGGGGCGGCGCCCCTTCGGCGCGGTAAGGACCGCGCAGAAAGACAACAAAGAGAAACAAACGTGGCGACGATTGCGGCACAGAAAATCCGGATCCGACTGAAGGCGTACGACCACGACGCCATAGATCGGGCTGCCCGCGAGATCGTCGAGACGGCGGAGCGCACCGGGGCCAGCGTCTCCGGGCCGGTGCCGCTGCCGACCGAGAAAAACGTCTACTGCGTGATCAAGTCGCCGTTCAAGGACAAGGACTCGCGCGAGCACTTCGAGATCCGCACCCACAAGCGGCTGATCGACATCCTCCAGCCCTCGCCGAAAACCGTCGACTCGCTGCAGCGGCTCGACTCGCTGCCGGCCGGCGTCGACATCGAGATTCGCCTCTAGGCACTGAGATGGCTGCGATCCTCGGCAAGAAGCTCGGCATGACGCAGGTCTTCCGCGAGGACGGCGAGGTCGTGCCGGTGACCGTGATCGAGGCCGGGCCGTGCAAGGTGACCGCCGTCCGCGATGCGGAGCGCGATGGCTACGCGGCCGTGCAGATCGCCTTCGACGAGGTCGCCGAGCGCAAGTTGAGCAAAGCCGAGCTGGGTCATCTGAAGAAGGCCGGGGCGCCGCCGATGCGGCACCTGGTCGAGTTCCGCGACGAGGACCTCGGCAACGAGGAGGGCCCCAAGGTCGGCGACGACGTCACCGTCACCGCCTTCGAGGCAGGCCAGAAGGTGAAAGTCTCCGGGCTCTCGATCGGCAAGGGCTTCCAGGGCGGGATCAAGCGCCACAACTTCAGCCGCGGCCCCGTCACCCACGGCTCGCACAACGTCCGCGCGCCGGGCTCGATCGGCGCCAGCGCCTTCCCCGGCCGCGTCTTCAAAGGCCAGCGGATGCCGGGCCAGATGGGCAACAAGCGGACGACGCAGCGCGGCCTCGAAGTCGCCGACGTCGACGCCGAGCGCAACCTGTTGCTGCTCAGGGGCTCGGTGCCCGGCTCGCGCAACGCGCTAATCGAGGTGAGGACCGATGGCTGACGCAAAAGCCTCCGTTCTAGGCAAGACGACCAAAGCCGACTTGCCCAAAGAGCTTTTCTCCGAGCCGTTCCACCAGTCGCTGGTGCACGAGACGGCCCGCGCCGACATGGCCTCCCGCCGTCGTGGCACGGCCTCGACCCTGACCCGCGGCGAGGTCTCCTTCACCACCGCCAAGGCCTGGCGGCAGAAGGGAACCGGTCGCGCCCGCGTCGGCACGCTCGGTGTCTCCAGCCGCTTCGGCGGTGGCGTCACCTTCGGCCCCAAGCCGCGTCACTACACGGTCAAGGTCAACCGCAAAGCGCGCCGCAAGGCGATGCGGGCGGCGCTGTCGGTCCACGCCGAGCGCGGCAGCGTCGCCGTGCTCGACCCTGCCGCATTCGATACGCCTTCGACCAAGGCGGCCGCGCAGACGCTCGACAAATGGGGCGCGAAGCGCCCGACCCTGATCGTCCTCGACGCCGAGGAGACCGGCGCCGTCAAGAGCTTCCGCAACATCGCCCGGGTCACCGTCGCCGAGGTTGGCGCGATCGGCGTCGCCGACGTGATCGGCGCCGCCTCGCTGGTGCTCTCCGAAAAGGCGCTCGAGACCCTGAAGGAGAGGCTGGGCTGATGGACGCGCGCAACATCATCGTCCGCCCGGTGGTCTCCGAGAAGAGCTACGCGCTGATCGCCGAAGGCAAGTACACGTTCCGGGTCGCCGACAGCGCCCACAAGACCCAGATCGCCGCTGCGGTCGAAGAGATCTTCAGCGTCGGCGTGGCCGAGGTGCGGACCTCCAAGGTGCGGCCGAAGCCGAAGCGCCGCAACCTCAGCAAAGGCCGGACGCGCGGCTGGAAGAAGGCGATAGTCCAGGTGATGCCGGGCGAACGGATCGAGCTGTTCGAAGGCGCCGAGACCGCGTAGGGAGAGAGATGCCGAACCGCAAAACCAAACCGACCAGCCCCGGGCGCCGCTTCGCGACCTACCCGCTGCGTGAGCAGCTGACCGCTTCGGAGCCGGGCGAGCGCAAGCTGACCGAAGGCCTGCGCAAGAGCGGGGGGCGCAACGCCAACGGCCGCGTCACCGCGCGCCACCGCGGCGGCGGCGCGAAGCGTCGCTACCGCAAGATCGACTTCAAGCGGCTCAAGGACGGCGTGCCGGCGAAGGTCGCCGGCATCGAGTACGACCCGAACCGCAGCTGCTACATCGCGCTGATCCACTACGCCGACGGCGAGAAGAGCTACATCCTCGCCCCGGCCGCGCTGGGAGTCGGCGACACCGTTCAATCGGGCAAGGGCGCGGACATCAAACCGGGCCACGCGCTGAGCTTGGGTGAGATGCCGACCGGCACGATCGTGCACAACGTCGAGCTGACCGCCGGCCAGGGCGGCAAGATGGGCCGCGCGGCGGGCACCGCGATCCAGCTCGTCGCGAAGGAGGGCGAGATGGTGACCCTGCGGCTGCCCTCCTCGGAGATGCGGATGGTCCGCGCCGAGTGCCGGGCGACCGTCGGCCAGCTCTCCAACGCCGAGCACCAGAACATGAAGATCGGCAAGGCCGGCCGCAGTCGCCACAAGGGCAAGCGCCCGCAGAGCCGCGGCGTCGCGATGAACCCGGTCGACCACCCGCACGGCGGCGGCGAGGCCCACCACACGCCAGGCGGCCACCCGGTGACGCCGTGGGGCAAGCCGACGCTCGGCTACCGCACCCGCAAGAAGGGCAAGCAGTCCGATCGCTACATCGTGCGCGGTAGACGCCGCGGAAAGAAGAAGAGGTAACCGTGGGACGCTCGACCAAAAAGGGGCCGTGGGTGGAAGCGGCGCTGATGAAGCGGATCTCGGCGATGAACGAGTCGGGCCAGAAACAGATGGTCAAAACCTGGTCGCGGACCTCGACGATCTTCCCCGACATGGTCGGCCACACGATCGCCGTCCACGACGGCAAGAAGCACGTGCCGGTCTTCATCTCGGAGTCGATGGTCGGTCACAAGCTCGGCGAGTTCGCGCCGACGCGGACCTTCCGCGCCCACTCCGGCACGGGCAAGGGCGAATAGCGATGGCCGACGAGAAAGACAAAAAAGCTAAAAAAGAGCCGGCGAAAAAAGCTGGCGCCAAAGCGGGCAAAAAAGCCGCCGCGAAAAAAGACGCGCCGAAAAAAGCCAAAGCCGCGAAAGGCGAGTCGAAAAAAGCTGCCAAGAAAGGCGACGAGGCGAAATCCGCGCCGAAAGCTTCGAAATCCGCCAAGAAAGAGTCGGCCGAAAAAGCCGCGCCGAAGGTCAAGCCGGCGCCGATCGTCGTCCGCGCCAGCTCCCGCTACGTGCGGGTTGCGCCGCGCAAGGCCCGGCTCGTCGCCGATCAGGTCCGCGGCCTGCAGATCGACCGGGCGCGGGCGCTGCTGCAGTTCTCGCCGCGCGGCGCCGCGCAGGACATCGGCAAGCTGATCGAGTCGGCGGCTGCCAACGCCGAGAACAACCATGACCTCGTCTCCGACGAGATGCGGGTGGCGGAGATCACCGTCGACGAAGGCCCGACGCTGCGCCGCTTCCGGCCGCGCGCGCTGGGCCGGGCGACCCCGATCAACAAGCGAACCAGCCACATCGCCGTGGCGCTAAGCCCGGAAGAGGACATCTAGATCATGGGACAGAAGATCCATCCCGGCGGCTTCCGCGTCGGCTACATCCAGGACTGGAAGTCGAACTGGTTCGACGAGAAGGGTTTCGCCGACGTGCTCGAGGAGGATCTGAAGATCCGCACTCACATCGAGGGCAAACTTGCCCACGCCGGCCTCTCGAGCATCACGATCGAGCGCCGCGGTGAGGTCTCCGTCGACATCCACACCGCCCGCCCGGGCATCGTGATCGGCAAGTCGGGCAGCGAAGTCGACGCCCTGCGCAAGGAGCTGCACAAGCTGACCGGCAAGCCGGTCAAGGTCAACATCCGCGAGGTGAAGCGCCCCGAGCTCGACGCCAAACTGGTCGCCCAGTCGATCGCCGAGCAGCTGCAGAACCGGGTCGCCTTCCGGCGGGCGATGAAACGCGCCCTGACCTCGGCGATGCGCTCCGGCGCCAAGGGAGTGAAGCTGCAGGTGTCCGGCCGGCTCGGCGGCTCCGAGATGGCGCGGACCGAAAGCTACTCCGACGGGCGGGTGCCGCTGCACACGTTGCGCGCCAACATCGACTACGGCTTCTTCGAGGCGCGTACGACCGCGGGCCGGATCGGCGTCAAATGCTGGATCAACAAGGGCGAAGTCATGCCCGAGGGCTTCCGCTCCGACCAGGTTCCGCCCGACGGCGAGCCGCAGAGCGTCCAGCAGCGCGGCAATCGTCCCGGCGATCGCGGACGCGGCCCGCGTGGCGGAGGGGGCGGTCGCTGATGCTGATGCCGAAGCGGGTCAAGCACCGCAAACAGATGCGCGGCCGGATGCGCGGCTACACCAAGGGCGGCAGTCACGTCGCCTTCGGCGAGTATGGGCTGAAGGCGCTCGACCGCGGCTGGATCACCAATCGCCAGATCGAGGCCGCGCGTATCGCGATGACCCGCAAGATCAAACGCGGCGGCAAAGTCTGGATCAACATCTTCCCCGACAAGCCCTACACGAAGAAGCCCGCGGAGACGCGGATGGGCTCGGGCAAGGGCAACCCGGAGGGTTGGGTCGCCGTGGTCAAGCCGGGCAAGGTGATGTTCGAGCTGGCCGGGGTCCCCGAGGACCTCGCCCGCGAGGCGCTGCGCCTGGCCGGTCACAAGCTTCCGATCAAGACCAAATTCGTCATGCGCGAGGGGGCGGAAGGCTGATGAAGGCCTCCGAGGTGCATAACCTGAAAGACGACGAGCTGGTGGCGAAGCTGATCGACGCCAAGCAGGAGTCGTTCAACCTGCGCTTCAAGCACGCCACCGGTGAGCTGGAGAATACGCACCGGCTGAGCGTCGCCAAAAGAGACATCGCGCGGTTGCTGACCGTGGCCAAGGAGCGCGGGATCGACGTCGATCGAGAGCTGAGGAAATGATGGCTGAGGACGAGAAAAAAGACGCAGTAGAAGAGACCCCCCAGGACGAGACCCCTCAGGACGCGGGTCCTGTCGCGGAGGAGGACTCCTCGTCCTCGCAGGCTGCGGGCGAGGAGCCCACCTCCACGCCACCCACGTCAGAGGAGCCAGAGGCCGAGGCTCCTGTGCCTGAGGAGGCGAAAGCTGAGGAGCCCGCGGCCGAAGCTGAGCCCAATCCTGAGGACGAGCTTCCTTGGAAGGAGAAGAAGCGGCTTGAGGCTTCTCGTAAGCCGCATGAGGCGAAGCCGTCGCAGACGCCTGAGGAGCGCAAGGCTGCTCGTCTTGCTGAGCGGAAGCGGCGCGGTGTTGAACGGCGCAAGGAACGGGCTGCGGCCAAGAAAAAGAAGACTCCCGGGACCGGGACGCCGCGGGCCGAGAAGGACGCCAACGCGGCCAAGGTCCGGCAGGGGATCGTCGTTTCCGACAAAGGCCAGAAATCGATCACGGTCCGGATCGACACCGCCCGGCGCCATCCGACCTACGAGAAGGTCGTGCGGCGCTCACGCAACCTCCACGCTCACGATGAGCTCAACGAGGCCGGCGAGGGCGACATGGTTCGCATCGTCGAGACCCGCCCGCTCTCCAAGACCAAGCGCTGGCGCCTGGTCGAGGTGCTGGAGAAGGCGAAGTAACGTGATTCAGCAGGAGTCCAGACTCAAAGTTGCCGACAACTCCGGTGCGCGGGAGATCCTCTGCATCCGCGTCAAGGGCGGTTCGCACCGCCGCTACGCCGGCGTCGGCGACGTGATCACCGCGACGGTCAAACAGGCGAGCCCGCAGGGCGGCGTCCGCAAGGGCGAGGTCGTGCAGGCGGTCGTCGTGCGGACGAAGAAGCAGCTCGGCCGCTCGGACGGCACCTACATCTCCTTCGACGAAAACGCCGCCGTGCTGATCGACCCGGCCAGCAACAACCCGCGTGGCACCCGCATCTTCGGGCCGGTGGCCCGCGAGTTGCGCGATCGCAACTTCATGAAAATCGTCTCGCTGGCACCCGAGGTCCTCTGATGGCGAAGGCGATGCGAATCAGGACCGACGACATGGTCAAGGTGATCGGCGGCAAGGACTCCGGCAAGACCGGCCGCGTGCTGCGCACCGAACCGAAGCGCAGCTTCGTCTACGTCGAGGGCATCAACACGGTCAAGCGGCATGAAAAAGCCCGCCCGACCCAGGACGTCCAGAAAGCGGGCCAGCAGCTCGGCGGCATCGTCGAGAAGGAGGGGCCGATCCACGTCTCCAACGTGATGCTGCTCGACCCCAAAGACAACAAGCCGACGCGGATCGGCGTGCGCCGCGACAAAGGCGGCAAGCGTGAGCGGTTCGCGAAGCGAAGCGGGGTGAGTCTCTGATGGAGGCCGCCACTACTCCGCAGTCCCAGGCGGCACCGCCGCCGCGCCTGCGTGAGCGCTACGAGCAGGACGTGGCGCCGGCGCTGACCAAGAAGTTCGGCTACACGAGCGCAATGCAGATCCCCCGCCTGCAGAAGATCGTCCTCAACATGGGGGTCGGCGAGGCCAAGCAGAACGCGAAAATGCTGGAGGCCGCGCAGGAGCAGCTGGCGCTGATCGCCGGCCAGCAGCCGAGCGTGCGCCGGGCGCGCAAGTCGATCGCTTCCTTCAAGGTTCGCGAGGGGATGCCGGTCGGCCTCTCGGTCACCCTGCGCCGGGCACGGATGTGGGAGTTCTTCGATCGACTCACCTCGATCGCCGTGCCGCGCATCCGCGACTTCCGCGGGCTCAACCCGCGCTCCTTCGATGGTCGCGGCAACTACTCGATGGGCGTCAAGGAGCAGCTGATCTTCCCCGAAATCGACTACGACTCGATCGACGAGGTGCGCGGCCTCGATGTCACGATCGCGACCTCCGCCCAGACCGACCTCGAGGCTTTCGAGCTGCTGCTCGGGCTCGGCATGCCCTTCTCCAAAGAGGGCCGGCCGGGCAGTCGCGACGCCGAGGCCGAGGCCGAGGCGGAGGAGGAGAAGCGCAAGGAGGAGGCGCGCCTGCGGGCCGAGGCCGAGCAGGCGGCATTGGAGCAGTTGAAAGAGGAGAACCCCGAGGCGTATGCCAAGCCCGAGGCAGAGGCCGGCGAGGAGGCCGAAGGTGACGCCGAGAGCGAGAGCGACGAGGCCGACAGCGCTGCCGGCGAGGAGGATTCTGATGGCTAAGACTTCTATGAAGGTCAAGCAGGGGCGGAAAGCCAAGTTCAAATCGCGCGAATACAACCGCTGCCGTCGCTGTGGGCGCCCGCGTGGCTATTACCGTAAGTTCGGCCTCTGCCGGATCTGCCTGCGCGAGGCCGCGCATGACGGTTACGTCCCCGGCATGACCAAGTCGAGCTGGTAGGAACAGGGACAGGAAGAAACAGAACCCATGCTTAACGACCCGATAGCCGATTACCTGACCCGGATCCGCAACGCGCTCGGCTCCGGCCATGACGACGTGCAGATTCCCGCCTCCCGCCTGAAGGAGGAGATGTCCCGCATCCTCAAGGAGCAGGGCTACATCAGCGACTTCCATCGTAAGCCGGCGAAGGTCGGCGAGGCGATCGAGATCCGGCTCAAGTACACGGAGGACCGCCGTCCGGTGATCATCGGGCTGGAGCGGATCTCGCGGCCAGGGCGGCGGCGCTACGTCGATCACACCGAAGTGCCGCGCGTGCACGGCGGCACCGGCACGGCGATCGTCAGCACCTCGGTCGGCGTGATGACCGGGCACGAAGCGAAGCAGAAGGGCGTCGGCGGCGAGGTCGTCGCCTACGTCTGGTGATGGAGGGCATTCGACGATGAGCCGAATTGGAAGAAAGCCGATCCCCGTCCCCGAGTCCGTCACGGTCGAGCTCGCCCCTGGGCGGGTCGCCGTCAAGGGTCCGAAGGGCGAGCTTGCGCAGAGCCTCTCGGCCGAGATGAAGGTGCAGCAGGGCGAGGGCACGGTCACCGTGGAGCGCCCCACCGATCGCGGCGAGCACCGCGCCCTGCACGGGCTGACGCGAAGCCTGATCGCGAACATGGTCGAGGGCGTCACCGAGGGCTTCGAGAAGCGGCTCGAGATCCAGGGCGTCGGCTACCGCGCCCAGCTCAATGGCAAGAGCCTCGAGATGGCGCTCGGCTACTCGCACCCGGTTCCGATCGAGCCACCGGAGGGGATCGAGTTCGAGGTTCCCCAGCCGACTGAGATCATCGTGCGGGGAATCGACAAGCAGCTGGTCGGGCAGGTTGCCGCCGACATCCGCAAGCGCCGCCCGCCCGAGCCCTACAAGGGCAAGGGAATCCGCTACCGCGACGAGCACGTGATGCGCAAGGTGGGTAAGCGCGCATGACCGTCCTCACCAAGCGCCAGCGGCGCCTGCGCCGCCGTCGCCGGGTTCGCGCCCGGATCGTCGGCAGCGCGGAGCGGCCGCGTCTCTCCGTCTACCGTTCCAACCGCGGGGTTTTCGCCCAGCTCATCGACGACGCCGCAGGCCGCACGCTGGCCGCGGTCAACTGGACCGAGCCCGAGCTGCGCAAGCTCTCGGCGAGCGAGCAGGCCAAGCGCGCCGGCGAGCTGCTCGCCGAGCGCGCCAAGGCGGCCAAGATCGAGACCTGTGTCTTTGACCGCGGCGGCTACCAGTTCCACGGTCGCGTCAAAGCTCTGGCCGAAGGGGCGCGCGAGAAGGGGCTGAAGTTCTGATGGCCCGCTCTGTCGCGTTCAGTCAGCTACGGTGTCCGGTCCGATGAAGGGCATGGACATGACCAACGTGGAGACGGTGAGCCCCAAGGGGCTCGATCTCCAGGAGCGGGTGATCGAGATCAACCGCGTCGCCAAGGTGGTCAAGGGCGGACGCCGCTTCTCCTTCACCGCGCTGGTCGCCGTCGGCGACGAAGAGGGAGTCGTCGGGATCGGCTACGGCAAGGCCCGCGAGGTCCCGCTGGCGATCCAGAAGGCGGTCGAGAACGCACGCAAGAGCTTGATTCGCGTGCCTAAATATGGGCAGACGCTGACCCACAAAATCATCGGTCGCTACGGCGCAGGCCACGTCGTCTTGCGCCCGGCCAGCCCCGGTACCGGCGTGATCGCCGGCGGTGGCGTGCGGGCGGTGCTCGAGCTTGGAGGGGTGCGCGACGTGCTGACCAAGAGCATCGGCACGCAGAACCCGATCAACCTCGTCAAGGCGACGATGGACGGGCTGGTGCGGTTGCGGCGGCCTGAGGAGGTTGCCGAGCTGCGCGGGTTGACCGTGGCGCAGGTGCTTGGAGTGCAGAAGACCAACGGGGCTTCGGCCGCGGGTCCTGTCGCGGAGGAGGGGGTGTCCTCTCAGTCGCTGGGTTCCTC